>PCWF01000019.1:0-14888 GCA_002796165.1 Nitrospinae bacterium CG11_big_fil_rev_8_21_14_0_20_56_8 | reverse complement strand
TTCTCCGCGAGCCCTTTGTCATCCACGGGATTCGCAATGAGCAACAGATCGCCGAGCGCATCGACTGGCTTCTTCAGCGGGTAGGGCTTTCCGCAGAGCATGCGGGACGATTCCCCCATGAGTTCAGCGGCGGGCAACTTCAGCGCCTTGGCGTCGCCCGGGCCATCGCGCTCAATCCCCGGCTGGTGGTCGCCGACGAACCGGTCTCGGCGCTGGACGTATCCATCCGCGCCCAGGTTCTCAATCTGTTACTCGATCTCAAGGAAACGATGAAAATCGCTTTCCTGTTCATCTCTCATGACATGGCGGTGGTGGAATATTTTTGCGACCGGGTCGCGGTGATGTACCTGGGGAAGATCGTGGAAATGGCCGACAGCCGGGCCCTGTACACCTCGCCCCGGCACCCTTACACCGAAGCTCTGTTGGAGGCGATACCGCGGCTGGAATCGGGACGGCGGGAAAAACGAAAAATCGTTCGGGGCGACCTTCCCACGCCGGCCAACGTACCGGGCGGTTGCGCCTTCCATTCCCGGTGCCCCCTCAAGGAAAAAGAATGTGAAACGCGCGTGCCCCAGTTGAAAGAAATCGCCCCCGGCCATTTCGCCGCGTGCCACTTGAGGACCTGAGAGACGGTCAGCCCAGGGCGCGCCACCTCATCCTTCCTTGCCAAGCGCCCGATCCAGATTGTACGCCGCGCTGATCAGGGCCAGGTGGGTGAATCCCTGGGGGTAGTTCCCCAATTGTTCCCCGCGCAAACCCACCTGTTCGGCGAAGAGCCCGAGGTGGTTGGCGAACGTCAGCATTTTTTCAAAAATCATACGCGCATCGTGCAGTCGGCCCGCCCGCGTTAAGGCCTCCACCAGCCAGAACGTGCACATGGAGAAGGTTCCTTCATCCCCCCGCAACCCGTCCGAATAACCGTCGCCCACACGGTAGCGGTAGACCAGGCTGTCCGAAACCAGGTGGTCCATGATCGCATCGATTGTAGACAACATTCGCGGATCGGTGGGAGAGATGAATTTCACCAGAGGCATGACGAGGACGCTTGCGTCCAGAGTTTTCGAACCGTAAGACTGTACGAAGCATTTGAGTTCCCGATCCCACCCCTTCTCCATCACCTCTTCATAGATTTGGTCGCGGATGTTCTCCCACCGTTGCCGATCGGCGGGAAAGCTCCGCTTTTCGGCGAGACGGAGGCCGCGGTCGAGCGCAACCCAGCACATCACCTTGGAGTAGACGAAATGCTGAGGTTCGCTCCGCACTTCCCAGATCCCTTCGTCCTTCTCCATCCAATGGTCGCAGACCCAGTTCAGCAACCTCCGAAGGTTCACCCAAAGGTCGTAGGAAATCGGTTGCCCATATTTGTTATACAGGTAGACCGAGTCCATGAGTTCGCCATAAATGTCGAGTTGCAGTTGACGAAAAGCATTATTCCCGATGCGGACGGGCTGGGAATGGTTCCACCCGGTGAGATGGGTCAATTCCTGCTCCGGAAGTTCGTGCTCTCCGCGAATCCCATACATGATTTGCAGGGACCCGTCGGGATTGAGCTCCCGGCACCGTTCCTCAAGCCAATGCATGAACGCATTCGCCTCGTCGGTAAACCCGAGACGAAGCAGGGAGTACAGGGTGAAACTTGCGTCCCGGATCCAGGTAAAGCGGTAATCCCAGTTGCGTTCTCCTCCCGGCTGTTCGGGAAGGCTGGTGGTGGGGGCGGCCACGATGGCCCCGGTGGGTTTGAAGGTCAGAAGCTTCAGGGTCAGCGCCGACCGGTTGACCATCTCCCGCCACCGGCCCCGGTAATTGCTGTTCGCCAGCCAGGCGCGCCAGCAGTCGCAGGTTCGGTGAAACAGGTCGGTCGCGTTTCGTTCCAGCTTGCAGGTGTCGTGGGCTTGATCCTCTTCACACCCCTTGACCAGAAAATAATGCGTCTCGCCCGCTTTGAGGGTGAACTCTGCGGTCACCCCGGTCCCCTCGATCTTGAGGGGAACGTGGGAATGAAGGACAAGCGCAAGATCCCCCGTTTCAAACACCACCCCATCGGGTTTCAACAGGGTCTTGTGCTCTTTTCGGCCATAATCGAACGCGGGAAAACAGCGCACCTGAAATTTCAGCTCGCCGCGCACCACGCGAACCATGCGGATGATCTGGCACGACTCCGCCCAGCCCGCGGTGTCGTCCTGGCGAAAACCCATGGGCATGAAGTCGGTCACCTCGCCAACCCCCCGCGTATGGAGAAACCGCGTGACCAGGACGTTCGTGTCCGGACGATACATCTGCTTCCGGTTGAAATCTCCGATCGGCGCGACGCGAAAGTAGCCTCCGCGCCTGCGGTCGAGCAATGCGCCGAAAATGCTGGGCGAATCGAAATAGGGGAAACAGAACCAGTCGATGGCTCCGTCAATGCCGACGAGGGCGGCGGTATGCATGTTGCCGATGATCCCGTAATTTTCGATGGGATGCCGCCGCTGGCCGCATAACGGATCTTCCATCTCCTGCATGGCGTCTTTCAGTTTCGCGATTTCCCTGCGCAGTTCCGGTTCGAGCATGGATCAGCTCCGCGTCGGTTGGTGTCATCCCATTCTAACAGAAATTTGCGAAAAACAGGATTCCCCGGCAACCCGATCCAGGAATGATCGGTCATTCAGGCAGGATTTGCGGTACGGCCGAAGCATGATGCAGGATCATCCGCCAGGTTCCATGTGTCCGGCGGTACAGGTTGGTGGCATGAACGCGGGAGGCGTGCACTCCCCGCAACGACATGGAAAATAAATTCTCCTGGCAATTGACCCAGGCCAGGTCGTGGGAAACGACAATTTTTACATCGGAAAGGCTGAGCTCCAATCCTTCGCCGCTATGGAAAATATCGACCCAGCTTTT
Source organism: Nitrospinae bacterium CG11_big_fil_rev_8_21_14_0_20_56_8 (assembly GCA_002796165.1). Lineage (GTDB taxonomy): Bacteria > Nitrospinota > Nitrospinia > Nitrospinales > VA-1 > 21-14-0-20-56-8. The sequence continues at coordinate 12,008 of PCWF01000019.1, read as the reverse complement.
CAGGATGGCGGAGTACCCGCAAATGGCCTCCCATCCGGGGTGGATGCACAACGCCAGGGGATCATTGTCCCAGATTCGGGCCATCAATTCGATGTCCCGTTCGTTGAAAGCACGGTAAAAAAGTTCGTTGGCTTGAAGCGCCTCTTGCTCGTTGGGCATGCTTCCCTCTTCGGGCCACCCTGGATCATCGGGGATTTCCCATACGGTCGATTCGCCCGCCCCTCATGGAAACCGCGTGCAAGGCTCGGAGGTCCCCGTTGGAACCTCTTCGGGTTTCGGGAAAATTCAGGATTTTTTCAGAAGATATTCGATCGCTTCAAAGGTCTCCGCGGATTCCCAGTTTTTCGCCCCGTCCACCCGGGCGACCACCCTGCCGTCGCGGCCGATCACATAGGTGAAGGGAATGGTTTGCGAGGGATAAAGCCGTTCCGCCTGCCCCTCCGTGTCCAGCAGTACAGGAAAGGAGAGGTTGTACTGGTTCACAAAATCGCGGATCGCTTCATCATGGTTCTTGTCGATGCTGATCGCGAGGACGGTCAGGTCCTCCGACCGGTAGCGCCGGTAAAGGGATTCGAAGGACGGCATCTCCACCCGGCAGGGAGCGCACCAGGTGGCCCAGAAGTTGACCACCACCACCTTGCCCTTGAAATCTCCGAGATCCACGCGGTTGCCCGCCAGGTTGCGAAGGGTGAAACGCGGCGCCAGGTATCCCACTTCCGCCCGCTCCTGATCCATGCGTTCCTGAGATCGAACGTCGTCTTGCGTGAACGGAGACTCCCGGAAATGCTCGAAGAACATCAGGATCGCCCCGCAAAACAGGAGGAGGAACAACCCGGCGAGCTTAATGGGAGTAAAGTCTTTCCTTTTTAAGGTGGTCGATTTCATCTTTCGTTTTCTCGATTTCGATCCTCTGCCCCAACAGGAGGAAATAAAGCAGGGTGAATGCACCCAGCGACAGGAGGAGGGTCACCAGCATGGTGGTATCCATTCCCGTTCCCAGACCCTCGGCGGAAATGATTTTCGGCTTGGGATGGAAGGTCCGCCACCAGAGGACCGAGAAATGAATGAGGGGGATATCCAGGAAACCCGCAATGCCGACCACCGCCGCATAGCGGGCACGCGCGGATCCCGATTCCACGTGTCCCCTCAACATGAGATAGGCCACATAGATCAGCCACAGGATGAGAGTGGACGTCAGCCGGGCATCCCACACCCACCAGGCCCCCCAGATCGGTTTGGCCCAAATGGGCCCGGTGATGAGAACCAGGGAACAGAACACCACGCCGATCTCCGCGGAGGACTGGGCGTAAATGTCCCACTCGCGGTCTTTTTTCCACAAGAACAGGATGCTGGAGACGAAGACGATAAAAAATGCGAAGAAGGCCAGCCACGCCGACGGGATATGAAAATACATGATCCGCTGAACCGCTCCCTCGGTCTTTTCGGTGGGCACGAACAGAAAAATGGCCCACAGGGCCGTCGCCAGCCCCGCGCAGGTCAGCCAGAACAGAACGTGGCCGCTCTCTTCCGGGGCGGAAGTCTCCTCGTTCATGATTCCGAATCCTTGTTCAAACTGGCCTTCAACAATTCAAGATCCTTCCGGAGCGCCTGCTGACGTTTTTTCAGCGTAAAAATATAAAGCAGAATTCCTCCCCAGACAAAGACGTTGGCGGCAAACAGGAAGCCGAGGTGATCCATTCCTTTATTCCTCCAAAACGTGATCGATAGTCATAATGGAAACCCCGATATAAATGATATCAAAACTCAGGGTCAATCCCACCCAGTTCCACATTTCCGAAAGCGGCTCGCCCATCAGCACCTTGCTGGTCATCCGCACCGCCCCAATGGCGATGGGGACAATGAGGGGATAGAGAAGGATCGGGAGCATGATATCCCGGGTCTTCAGGTGGCCCGCCAACGATGACAATAAAGTTCCCAACGCGCAAAATCCCACCGTACCGATCAAGATGACCAGCAGGAGAGATCCCAGGTTGCGGAACAGGTCCACGTTGAAAAACACCATGAACAGGGGAAGGAGCAGGGCCTCCATGATGAGCAGAAACGCCAGATTGCTGAGCATCTTGCCGAAATACAGCGCGGTCCGGTCGATCGGGGTGAGCATCAACCCTTGGAGACAGCCATTCTCCTTCTCCAGCATGAAAGAACGGTTCAGCCCGATGGTCCCGGAAAAAAGAAAAGCGACCCACAAGATTCCGGGCCCCACTTCGTTTACATTGACGATACTGAGATCGACCGTGAACACGAAAATAAGGATCACGAGAACCGCAAACACAAACATCGTGCTGAACAGCTCGCGCGTTTTCAACTCGACCGCAAAATCTTTCCAGATGATGGCGGTAACCTGGTTCAAATATTGGCGCATAGCTCGGGGACCCGGAGCGGGAAAGGAAATATGGACGATCCTGGACGTTCTCCACCTTCGGAACGGTTCATCCCATCATTTCCAGGTACATTTTTTCAAACCCGTTTTTTTCCACGTTGTCGATGTGCTCCAGGAAAGCGAAACGCCCCTTTACCTGCACCGCCACCCGGTCCGACATTTCCAGTCCGCAGGATATGTCATGGGTGGTCATGAGAATGGTGCGGTGGCCGGTATGAAGCGCACGGAGGTATTCCTTGAGCTGGCTCGAAGCCCGCGGATCGAGACCGGTGAACGGTTCGTCCAGGAACAGCACCTCCGGATCGTGAAGCGTCGCCCGGGCAATGGAGAGGCGTTGAAGCATACCCCGCGAAAAGGTTCTCACGCGGTCATGGATGCGGGCCTTCAATCCCACCCGCTCGATGGCTTTAACCGCGGTGTCTTCCGGATCTTCCAGTCCGTACATTCTAGCATAGAACACCAGGTTCTCCAGCGGGGACAGGTCGGCGTAAAGGCAGGAAGCGTGGGAGATCACCCCGATCTTCTTCATCAAGTGAGGATCTCCGCGGGTGGCGTCGTGCCCCGCAACGATGGCGGTTCCCGAGGTGGGCCGGGTCAGTCCCGAAAGAATGTTGAGCAGGGTGGTTTTGCCGGCACCGTTGGCCCCGAAAATGGTAAGGAAGGCGCCCGGGGACAGATCGAAACTGACTCCATCGAGCGCCCGGAGCATGCCGAAATACTTGCGCAGGTCGCGGGCCTGAACGGCGAACGGGGAGGGGGAACGGTCACCCGCCTCCGGTCCGGGCGATCGCGCTGGCGTGAGACTCGAGAGGTCGCTTATGATTTACCGCCTTTCTTTTTCCGCCGCTCTAATTCGTCCAGGCGTTCCATGAGGGTTAACGCCTCGCCCTCCAGCTTCTGCCGCATCTCATCATAATCTGCAGGAGACATCTTGTCGGTCTTGAAATCGAACTCGAGCTCCTTGATGGACAGGAGCACTTCCTCCTTGCGGACGAGCAGATGCTTGAATTCTTCTCCCAGCGGATCGACGGCAGAGAATGCCTGTTTCCTGGCGATTTTCCCGAACAGGGGAAATCCGACCACGATCAATATACCCACCACCAGGAGTAGTTCAATGAAATGGACGAGATTCATCCTCAGATTTCTAACTTGTCCAATTCCTCCTGCAGACGGCGGGAGTAGTTTGAGGAAATAGGTTCTTGGGGGTCGGGGGATTTCTCACCCGATGCCGGGGTCCCGGCTTTTTTTCCGCGGATCCAGGCATTAAGGATTCGGCGCACTCCGTACCCGCCCACCAGGATGGCGGCAAACGGAGTCACCCAGGCGGTCAGGTTAAATCCAATTTTGGTGGGCGCGGAGAGTATTGTTTCGCCATGCAGGGCGACCTGTTGTTGAACGATCTGCTGAACCGTCAGACCGGAGTCGAGAAGCTTCTGGAAGTCGGCCCGGGTCTTATTCGACGTATCGCAGGTGCAATTGATCAGGACTTTGCCGCACTTGTCCTTGCATTTGCACATGAGGGCGTTTTCGAGATCGGCCAGCATCGACGCGGCCCCGGCCGGCGCGGCGACTCCCAGGAATAGAACCGCGAGAACAATCCATGTGGAAAACAGTCGTCTCATCGACTTCACTCCTGCGCCGGAGAGAACACCGCGTCCTGGACCTTCATGCGCTCCAGGCGGCGGCGCGCTTCCAACCGGTCGGGCCAAACCGAAACGGTCGTGCCGAACGCAATGATCCACGCTCCCATCCAGATCCAGCTCACCATCGGGTTCAGGTAAATTTTCAACGTGGCCGAATCGTCTTCCTTGAAATCGGCCAGGATAATATATAAATCCTCTTTCCAGGTGGAGCGGACATCCACTTCGGAAACCGGCTGGTTCTGTCCCTTGTAAAACTCCTTTTCCGGCTGGCCGGTCCACACCCGGCGGCCGTTCTGGTAAACCCCCAACTGCGCCACGGCCCGCGTCTTGGTCGGGTTTTCCTGGATAAAACCCAACCGTTCGTACTTCAGCGTATAATCGCGGATCTGGAGACTTTCCCCGACCTTGACATGCTGTTCGATATGCGTTCCATAGGCCTGGGACCCGGCAATTCCCGCAAAGATGAACACCACGCCCACATGCACGATGTATCCCCCATATCGGGATTTGCTCCTCCACACGAGGGATCCCAGCGCCTGGAGCGGCGTCTCTTCGTGAAGATGGGACCGCGCCAGCGTTCCTTTTAAAAACTCGATGATGATCGTCGACATGACGAATACGCACAGCACAAACGCAATGAACGAATAAACTTCGGCACGGTTGGAGGGCAAGGCCCAAATCCACAATCCCACTCCAAAAACCAGGGCGATCAGGACGGGCTTGAAAAAGTTTTTCCTCAGATGCGCCCAGGTCGCCCGGCGCCACGCAATGACCGGCCCGATACCAATCAAGGCCAGCAACACCAAGCCGATCGGGACGTTGACCTGATTGTAAAATGGCGGACCGACGGTGATCTTGATCCCCCGCACGGCCTCGGAAACGATCGGGAAGATCGTTCCCCAGAAGGTCGCGAACGCGATCCCCAGTAGAACGAGATTGTTGAACAGAAAACTGCTTTCGCGGGATAGAAACGAATCGAGTTCGTTCTTGCTCCTCAGCAGGGGCAGGCGGCTGGCGATCAGGGAAACACAGATGACGATGATCACCCCGAGAAATGCGAGAAAATAATATCCCAGCGTGGCTTCGTCGAAGGTATGCACTGACTGGATCAAGCCGCTCCGCGTGATGAAGGTCCCGAAAATCGTCATCACGAAAGTGAGGAGAATGAGGGACATGTTCCACACTTTCATCATGTCCTTTTTTTCCTGGATCATCACCGAATGCAAATAGGCGGTGGCGATGATCAGGGGCATGAATGCGGCGTTTTCCACCGGATCCCACGCCCAGTAACCGCCCCATCCCAACTCCAGATAGGCCCAATGCGCGCCGAACAGATTGCCCATGCAGAGGAAAAACCAGGAAATCAGCGTCCATTTGCGCGTCAGGCGAATCCAGCTGTCGTCGAGATTTTTCGTGATGAGCGCCGCCAGGGCGAAAGCAAACGGCACGGTGAACCCCACGTACCCGAGGTAAAGCGTCGGGGGATGGATGACCATCCAGTAATTCTGCAGAAGCGGATTCAATCCCCTTCCGTCTTCAGGGGGCAAGGGAATCCGCTCGAACGGGTTGGTGGAAAAGTTGAGGAGAACCAGAAAAAATAGGGTGATGGTAAGCATGACCACCAGGGCATAAGGCACCAACTTGGCGTTGCGCTTTCGGTTCTGGAAATACACCACCACCATGTAGGACGTGAGAAGCAGGGTCCAGAACAGCAATGAGCCTTTCTGCCCCCCCCAAAAGGAGGAGACCTTGTAAAACACATCCAGGTCACGATTGGAATACGCCCAAACGTACTCGAGGCTGAAATCGTCGACCATAAAGGCCTTCCACAACGCGATGGACGCAACCACCACGCATCCCCAAACGATGACCGGGGTTTTGTCGGCGCTGAGATACAGGTCGAGCCGGTTGCCGCGCGCGGCCAGGACGTAACCGATACACCCGTAAAGGGCGGTCGCCAGGGCGACCATCAAGGCAAACTCACCTAAATCGTTCATAGTTCAAAACTTTCATTATAACCAGACGCGCCAGCAAGCTGGCCGCGAGTTCACGATGGACCCAAGGAATTGCTTCTGGAATTGAAGCGAGGAGGGCCTGCGGGGCCGGTCCGGATCAGACCCGGGTCTTGGACCCGGATCCCACCTTGTTAAAGTCTGGAGTTTCGGGTTCCGTGCCGGGGACCGGAACGGACCCTGGATGAGTTTTCCCCTCTTCCTTCTCCGCTTCATATTTGGAGGGACAGCTCGTCATGAGCACATTGGCATGAAACGTGCCATCCCGGGAAAGCGTTCCTTCAACCACCACCTCTCCCCCGTCCTGGAACATATCGGGAGTGATCCCTTTATAGACGACCAGGAGCTTACCGGTTTTTTCCTGAATGGAAAACCGGGTCAACAATTGGTCGGCCGGGTCCCGCGCAATAGAACCGTTCACCACCCGTCCCTTGACCTTAAGCCCTGCACCGGTATACGCCACCTTCTGCGCCAACAGTTCATCCACGGTAAAAAAATACTGGGACGTACTGCTGATCCCGGCGGAAATCAGGTACCCGATCGCGAAAACAACCAAAACACTTCCAATGGCAAACTTTACCTTTTTATGATTCATCCGGCCCCTCAATCGACCTTTAAAATGAATAAAATCAATCGAATAAATTCAATCAGGATTTGCACTTGCGGCACTTTTATACTATCACCCGTAATTTAAGAAAGTCAAAATAAATCCGCCCCCACCTCCCCCTCTCCAAATCCCACACCGGCGATAGGGGCTTCCCCGATTTCAGGAAAACCGTCCCGGCGGATCGGGATCAACCCGGTCCCCCTTCCCCAATCCACTTCCAAACCTTCCTTATAATATAGATTACTCCTATTGCTCCCCTCCCCCTTTTTCACCCCCAATTTTCCAGACCCCTGGAATTTTCTAACCACCTAATTTTCTTACATTTATTGTTGACAGATTGTCTCAATATGTTAGGATTGTGTCTCATAGTGTCATAAAGTGTAATTTAATGTCATAGTTTAAAGGTTTATTGGGTCGGTATGAGCGGATTTCTTGGAACCTACAATGTGAGCCTGGACGACAAAGGACGGTTTAACGTCCCGGCCAAGTTCCGCGCGGTTCTGGAGCGGGAGTATGGCTCCCACCTGGTGGTCACGGCGATGAGCCATTACTTGATCGTGTTTCCCCAGCCCGAATGGGAGATCAACCGCGAACGACTGAAAGGGCTGGATCCGTTTGATAAAGACGACCGCGACAAAAAACGCAAAATCTCTTCCCGGGCGGTGGAATGCGAAATCAAATCCGGGAAGATCCTGATCCCCGGCACCCATCGCGATATCGCGGACCTCGACAAGGAAGTGGTGCTGGTGGGCAGTTTTGAGTCCTTCGAAATCTGGTCCCGGAAAAAATGGGACGAAATAAAGGACGCGGAATAGGTGCCTCGAAAAAATTGGGGCGCGCTCTCATCCGCCGTGAGTTTTCGACCGTGTCATGAACACCTTTCATGAACCGGTGTTGAAGGACGCTGTCCTTCAGCAGTTCATCAATATAGAGGAGGGTTGGATCGTGGACGGCACGTTGGGGGACGGAGGCCACACGGAATACTTGCTCGACCATACCGGTCCCGGGGTGGGTTTACTGGGAATCGACCGGGACGCATCGGCCCTGGCGCGGGCGCGTCTGCGGCTCGAGCGGTTCGGCAAGCGTGCCCGGTTCGCTCACGGAAATTTCAGCCAGTTACTGCATGTCCTCAAGGAAGCCGGGATCGACAGGATCGAGGGGCTTCTGCTGGACTTGGGCGTTTCCTCGATGCAATTGGATACGGCCGGGCGGGGATTCAGCTTTCGCCATGACGGGCCGCTCGACATGCGGATGGACCGTGATGAAGCCACCACCGCCGCCGATCTCCTTAATACCCTCTCGGACCGGGAACTGGAAACCATCCTTCGTGAATATGGTGAAGAACGAAATGCAAAACGAATTATGCGGGCGATACGCAAAGCACAGAGCAAAAGTCCAATCCAAACAACCTCCCAGTTGGTTCAAGTCCTCTCTCACGCGGTAGGTTCTCCGCGTCCCACAAGAATCCATCCTGCTACCCGCACCTTCCAGGCTCTGCGCATTGCGGTCAACAACGAGCTGCAACATCTGACGATCGCGTTGAGAGACTCCTTGGGAGTCCTCAGCGCGGCAGCTCGGGTTGTTGTCATTTCCTTCCACTCGCTGGAAGACCGAATAGTTAAGACATTTTTCCGTGAGGAACAGCGTGGTTGCGTGTGTCCTCCCAAACTGCCCGTCTGTGTGTGCGGCAGGAAAGCGACCCTACGGGTTCTGACGTCGAAACCCATTATCCCTTCTATGGAAGAGATTCGTCAAAACCCCCGCGCGTCGAGCGCCAAATTGCGCGCGGCGGAACGGGTTTATGCGTGAGTGGATTCGCCGGCTGGCGCAACGGCGATTTCACGTTTCAGCCAAGGAACTGAGAATGATCCTGTTGTTCTCGGTTTTTTTTATGGTGGGAGCCCTGGCCTTCGTGTGGTCCAACGTAAAAATGATCAAGTTCTCCTATGATTACCAGGCGCTCCTCCATGAAAGGAATGAACTGTTGCGAAAAAATCAGATTCTCAAGGTCGAACGCGAAAGCCTTCAATCGTTAAATCGCATCCGCGTCCTGGCCCGGGAGGAACTGGGGCTGATCGAACCGGCCAACACGGATCGGGTCACCATTTTTCTGAAATAGATCGACATGACCTCTCCCAAAAAGCACCTCGCCAAAACCTTCAGAACGGATATCCGGGTGCGCCTGATCCTGGTGTCGGTCCTGTTCGGCCTTTTCGGGCTGGGTCTGGTCTCCCGCCTCTTCTATCTGCAAGTTTACATGCACAACGAATTGGTCGCCCGCTCTGACAAGCAGTACCTGAGCACGGTAAAAATCTATTACGGGCGCGGGGAAATTTTTGACCGGAACATGAACCAGCTGGCCACCAACATTGAGGTGGAGTCGATCTTTGCCAATCCGGCCGATATTCCCAATAAGGTCATTGCCGCCCGGGAGCTCGCCCGGGCGTTGAATCTGGACCCCAAAACCGTCCTTTCCCGGGTCTCATCGAAGAAGCACTTTGTCTGGATCAAACGCAAATGTTCCTTGAAAGAAGCCGAAACCGTCCGGCGGCTGGGATTGTCCGGGTTAAGTTTCGTGCCTGAGCACAAGCGGTTTTACCCCAAACGGGAACTGGCCGCGGGCGTCGTGGGGTTTGTAGGGATGGACAACCAGGGGTTGGCGGGGGTGGAACATCATTTCCATCAGGTCCTCAAGGGAACCACCCGGCTTAAGGTCATGGAAAAAGATGCGCTGGGACGGCAGGTCGGCGCTTTCAACGATCTGAGCCGCTCGCAATCCCAGAGCCGCGACCTGGTGTTGACGATCGACGAGGTCATTCAGTTCACCGCCGAATATCATCTCAAGAAAGCGGTCGAGAAGTACCGCGCCAAGTCGGGAACCGCCATCGTCATGGATCCCTCCACAGGGGAGATCTACGCGCTGGCCACCGTCCCCCAATACAATCCCAACCAATATGCCTCCTATTCTCCCAAGACCTGGAAGAATCCGGGAGTTTCCAATTCCTATGAACCCGGCTCGATTTTCAAACCCGTCGTCGCGGCGGCGGCGATCGACTCCGGCGTGGCCCGGCCTCAGGACATTTTTTTCTGCGAAAACGGAGAATTCAAGATCGGATCCGTCAGTATCGGCGAAGCGTCCGACCACAAATTTGGCTGGTTGACGTTACAGAACATCATCGCCAAATCCAGCAATATCGGGGCCATCAAGATCGCCCAACAGTTGGGCTCGCAAAACCTGTTCCGTTACATCCGGGACTTCGGTTTCGGCCAGCGGTCCGGCATCAATCTGCCCGGTGAGGCGGAGGGCCAACTGCGGTCTCCCGACCGGTGGACCCAGCTTTCGCTCGCCTCTATTTCATTTGGCCACGAAATCGGGGTCACCCCTCTGCAGATGATCACCGCGATGAGTGCCATCGCCAACGGAGGCAAGCTCATGCAACCCCGCATCACCAAGGGGGTGCTCAAAGAGGGACAACCCGTCCGATCGTTTCCTCCTCGGTTGATCAAGCGGGTGATCTCCGAGAAAACCAGCAAACAGATGATCGACGTCCTCAAAACCGTGGTGAAGGAAGGCACCGGACAGGAAGCCGCGGTGGAAGGATACGATGTGGCGGGGAAGACTGGAACCGCCCAGAAGTACAATTCGGAAACGCAGTCATACTCCAAATCGGATTACATGTCCTCGTTTGTCGGGTTTGCGCCGGCCGACGCTCCGCGCCTGGCGGTGCTGGTCATGATCGATGAACCCCGGGGAACCTATTGGGGCGGGTCGGTGGCCGGTCCGGCCTTTCGCGAAATCACCCGGCAATCGTTGCGTTATCTCGGGGTCCCCTCCAAAGAGGAGCGGGTCTATATCCTGGATCGGGCGTAATGATAAAAGGACGAGTTGAAACTCAGGCGCTCATGTTCCCCCAAAGAGGGTTGATCAGCGTGGAAATACAAAAACACCACAGCCTTTCGCAATTGCTGTCGGGTTTTCCCGTTCAAAACATCCTGGGAACGTTTTCCCGGCAAGTTTCCTCCGTCGCCTTCGATTCGAGAAAGGCGGACGAGATGTCCCTCTTCGTGGCCATCCACGGAACACGGCAGGACGGCAATCAGTTTATCCGCAACGCCGTTTCCCGGGGCGCCGTAGCTTTCATCACCGAAGAGCCCCTGGAGCATCTGCACGGGTTGGGGCTCGTTTCGTCCAGGGTGACGGCCATTTGTGTGGACGACGCCCGGCACGCTCTGTCCTGGGTCAGTGCGCGATTCTACAATCATCCCTCGCATCGGCTGAAACTGGTGGGCATCACCGGAACAAACGGGAAAACCACGCTCACTTACCTGCTCGAGGCCCTGTTCCGGGAACATGGAGAAACAACCGGGGTGATCGGAACGATCAATTACCGCTATGGGAGCCATGTGTTTCCGGCGCCGGTGACCACTCCCGAATCTCTGGACCTGAACCACATGCTGGACGAGATGGCCCGCGAGAAGGTGAAGCGGTGTTTTCTGGAAGTCTCTTCCCATGCCCTGGCGCTCAAGCGGGTTCATGAGATGAAATTCGACATCGGCGTTTTTACCAACCTGAGCCGCGACCATCTGGATTTCCACGGCACCATGGAAAACTACCGCGATGCCAAGCTCGACCTGTTCAGAAAAAATGACGTGGCCCGGCGCGTGGTCAACATCGACGATCCGATCGGGCGAAGCCTGATGAAGGAGTTTCCCGCCGACACGCTGAGCACCGGCATCGACGGGTCGGCTGAGATTCGCGCCGAGAACCTGAAACTGACCGAAAACGGAAGCCGGTTCCTTCTCAAGACCCCCTCGGGGGACCTGGACCTGCAAACCCCGCTTCTGGGCCGGCATAATGTTTACAACCTGCTTTCAGCCGCCGCGACGGGTCTGCTTCAAGGCCTGTCCCTCTCCGACATCGACCGGGGACTGCGATCCATCCGCAATATCCCCGGTCGATTCGAGAGGCTCGAAATGGGCCAGGATTTCGTGGTCGCGGTCGATTACGCCCACACCGGAGACGCCCTTGAAAACGCCCTCAAGGCCGCCCGCACCGTCACACGGAACCGGCTGATCGCCGTCTTCGGTTGTGGAGGGGACCGGGACCGGGGAAAGCGTAAGGACATGGGACGCATCGGGACCGACCTCGCGGATTATGCGGTGATCACTTCCGACAATCCCCGCTCCGAGAATCCCCAATCGATCATCAATGAAATTCTGCAAGGCATCGGCCCGGACAAAAAGCAAGGAATCGATTTCGATGTTTATGTTCAGCGCCGGGAAGCCATTGAACGGGCCATCGGCGCGGCACGTCCCGGGGACATGGTCCTGATCGCGGGCAAAGG
>PCWF01000009.1:15133-25807 GCA_002796165.1 Nitrospinae bacterium CG11_big_fil_rev_8_21_14_0_20_56_8 | reverse complement strand
GAAAACTGGATCCCGCAAAAAAGAATTTCACGAATCGCGCCATGGGTGATTACGGATAATGAGCGCAACAACGCCCGCCGCTATTCCGACAAATGGTTTCCCCGGATGTTCACGGTGATGTATTCGGCGAAGGAGAGTGTCATCAAGTGCATGTATCCGCTCGACGGGATCCGTTCCGGCCTGCTCGATTGGGAAATCGGTCTGGAGGATTTCGGTTCGGGCCGATTCACATTTAAATCCACCCGCAATTCCAATTCGGAAATTCACCCCGCAACCGAAGGATGGGGAGGGTTTGTCATCGATGACCAAAGAGTCATGACTTTCGTCCATGTTTGATCCGAACCCCACTTATACGAGAGATCCCCAATGACCGGCCCGCAAAATTCGGATGCCTACAAAAATTATACCTACGACATGTTCATGTTCAGCATGGGCGACGGGCTGGATGAAATCGACGCGTTCAACGAATGGGTGGAACACGCGCAACGAGACCGGCTGTATTGTTTCGAGGCGGCCCGAACGGGGACCCAGAAAACTTTGGTGCAAATTCAGCGGGAGACGGGGGAGGTTCTGGACGTCCTCAATTTTTCCAGCTACAACTACCTGGGCCTGGGCTATCACCCCGAGGTCATCCGCGCGGCCCAGGAGGCCATCGGGAAATTCGGCCTGGGCGCCGCCAGTTCTCCGGTCATCAGCGGAACCTACTCCATCCACAAGGAATTTGAAAAGGCCCTGATCGAATTTTACGATCTTCCCGATTGCGGAGTGACCCTGTTTTCTTCCGGATATGGAGCCAACATGGGAACGATCCCCTCCTTCGTTCAACCGGGACATCATATCGTGATGGACCAGGCCTCGCACATGTCCATCATGGAGGCCGCCCGGCTTTCCGGAGCCAGGATGCATTTTTTCCCGCACAACGATCCCGCACGACTGGAAACGCTCCTGAAGAAACTTTCCGCGGATCAAACACGGGTGCTGGTGTGCGCGGAAGGGGTTTACAGTTCCGACGGGGATTTTGGCCGCCTCGGCGAGATCGTCCCGCTTGCCAAAAAGTACGGCGCCTACGTGCTGGTGGACGAAGCGCACTCGTCCCTCATCGCGGGAGAAAAAGGGCGGGGCGTGGCGGAAATGCAGGGGGTCCTGGACCGGGTGGACCTGCACATCATCACCTTCAGCAAGAGTTTTGCGGGGGTGGGAGGCGCGCTGATCGCCAACAAGAAAATCACCCAGTACGTCAACTGGTACGCCAAGTGCCGTCTGTTCTCCTGCGCGCTGGATCCCGGCGTGACCGGGGGCATGCTCAAGGTCCTCGAATTGGCACGCGGTCCGGAGGGACAACAGCGGCGAAAACGCATCCGGGAAAACGCCGATTATCTGCGGGAACTTTTACAGGGCAAGGTGGAGCTGGGGGCCAGCCAAAGCTGGATCGTCACGGTGATCTACCGGCGGGAGCGGATCACGCTGGAAGTGTATGATTTTATCCAAAGGAACGGACTGGACGCGAGCATCATGGAATTTCCGGCGGTCCCGAAAAACGAAGCCCGCTTCCGCATGTTCGTCACCTCCGAACACACCCGCCCGCAACTGGAACGCGCGGCCGAGATCGTTCTGGCCGCGGCCCGTCATTTCAAATTTTAACAACTCATGCCCCCGCAGGGGAACAAAGACACTTCCATGAAATTCGATCCATCCGCTTTTTCGCCCAAAACTTTCGATTACGAGCTTCTCGATTCCGGTCATTCCCGCAAACTGGAACGGTTTGGAGAACACCGGTTCATCCGGCCCGCCGGCCTGGCCGTCTGGCCCCCCTCCCTGCCCGAAAGCGAATGGAAAACGGCCCGGGGTGAATACCGGTATTACCGGGGAAGCAAACAATCGGCCAGCGGCGAGTGGAAATACGGCGCCGGGAAAGGGGCTCCGAGGCTCCCCGAAGACGGCTGGTCGCTGAGGTTCCGGCATTTGACCTTTCAGGTCAAACCCACACCTTTCGGGCATTTGGGCCTGTTTCCCGAGCAGGCGCCCAACTGGGTCTGGATCGGCGAGCAGGTGGAACGGCACCCGCAACGGGAGGTGAACGTCCTGAACCTGTTCGGTTACACCGGGGCCAGCACCCTGGCGGCGTCCGCGGCGGGGGCACGGGTAACCCATCTCGATGCGTCGAAATCGGCGCTCACCTGGGCCCGGACCAACCATGAACTCTCCGGCCTGGGCGGCCGGCCGGTGCGCTGGATCCTCGATGACGCTCTCAAATTCCTTCAACGGGAACACCGCCGGAAGAATTTATATGACGCCATCGTCATGGACCCCCCCTCGTTCGGGCGCGGGCCCAAGGGAGAAGTCTGGAAAATCGAAAACACCATGGGCGAGCTTCTGTCCCTGTGCCAGAGCGTGCTGACTCCCCGCCCCCTGTTTTTCCTGATGACCACCCACACGCCCGGATTCTCCTCCCTCACGCTGAGAAACATGATCCGGAAATATATCCCCTCCACCGGGCGGGGGCACTTCGAATCGGGGGAACTGTTCCTCCCCGAGGTGCGCGGAGACGTGCATCTCCCCAGCGGATTTTATTCCCGCTGGAGCGTGGAGTAAAACCTGCGGGCAAAAAAAATCCCCGGCCTTCCGGCCGAGGATGATTTTATCAATTAGCAAACTAACGGGAAATCCCGTAGCGGGGACCCCTCTGGTTTATTTGAGGTCCGAACATCGGTCCCGGACGCACGTCAAGCGTTCGTCAAAGAACTGCGTCTTGCAACGCACCTGTTCCCTGCCGTCCAGACCGCCGCATTCCTTTTTGCTGTGAGCCTTCGAAATTGCCGCACACTCCGTCCAACAGGCCTTGCGCCGGGTCACCCGGTCCTCGCGCCCATTATCTTCCAGCGGCTGGTTCCGCGCCTCTTTCATGACAGGTTTGGCCGGTGGGTGTTTGGCCGCATTTTCAGGCTTGGAGTCGGGAACCACACGCTTCGCGTCCTTCACCTTGGTGCGGGAATTGTCCGTGTCCCCCAATCCTTTGACCTTCGAGGGGACCTTGGGAATCGACGCCACCGAACCGCTGACGTGCACCGGAGGAGCCGAAACCGCCGCCCCGCTGATATGCTGGGGAACCGAACCGTCGGCAAACACCGGAATACCGAAGCCTGCAAGGCTTCCTATCGAAATCGAAATCAAAAGCATCTGGAAATTGCGCATCGGCCCCTCTCGTCTGATGACATGCATAATATACGATTTTCCGGCCGCGGAAGGTCAAAATTAAACCGATCTACCTCGGCCCTTATCTCTTTTCGGAAATAGTAAAATTTTCCTTTAGCTTTTTCCAAACCCGGCACCGGGGAAATCCCAAATTGTCCTCCCCCGGCAATCCGGTTATAATCGGTTTCACTTTGATATTAGCCTTATCGAGCCCAGAAACCCATGACACGCAACCTCATCGACTTTATCAGGGAACACGCCGGAAAAGATCCGGAGCATCCCGCAATTATCGACGGAGACACCGTCCTCAGTTATCGCGGCCTTCTGGACCGTGTGGAGCGGTTCGCCGCCGCGCTGGGGAAGCTGGATCTGAAGCCCACCAGTAAACTGGGGCTGTTTTGCACCAATCAGCAGGAATACCTTGTGGTCCTGCTCGCCGGTCTGCTCAAGGGGATCCCGGTCATCCCGTACAACATTCTCCTCTCGCCGGAGGATCTTGCGTTTATCACCGGGGATGCTGAAATCGATATTTTGGTGGTCGATTCCATGTTCCTGCGGCCGGAGACGGGGCCTTTCTTCCGGCAATTTCGGCACAGGATTCTGATCGGCAAACCCGAATCGCCCGATGCCGGCGAGGGATTCCTCCCGTTTGAGACCCTGCTCGCCTCCGCTCCCGAAACGTCCGGATCGGGGAAGCACCCGCGCGGCCCGGGGATCCCCGATGTGATTCTTTACACCTCGGGCACCACGGCCCGTCCCAAAGGGGTGATGCTGGAGGCCCGCCAGTTCGACCTCAATGCGGAAAATGTGCACAAGTACCTGACCTTCCGGCCCGACGACCGGGTCATCGTCGCCCTTCCCCTGTTCCATTCCTTCGGCAATATCATGGCCTGGGTGGTCCTGCAGGCCGGAGGCACGCTGATCCTTCTCAGGCAGTTCGCGCCCAAAACCATCCTCACCAGTATTGCCCGGCACAAGGCGACCATTTTGCCTCTGGTGCCCACGATCTACGGCTTTCTCGTCGAGTTATATTCCCGCGGAGGATATGATGTCTCCTCCCTTCGCTACTGCATTTCCGGAGGAGCGGCCCTGCCGGAATCCCTGCTCCACAAGGTGGAGAAAACCCTCGAGGTGACGGTCATCGAAGGATACGGCCTCACCGAGACCTCTCCCGTCATCGCCGTCAACACCTTTGCCGAAGGGAGCCAGCCGGGATCGGTGGGACGGGTCCTTCCCAACCTTGAGGTGAAAATCGCCGACGATGCCGGCCAGGCGGTCGAGCAGGGAGAAGTGGGGGAAATCTGCGTGCGCGGAGAAACCGTCATGCGCGGGTACTGGAAACGAACCGAAGAAACCGCCCAGACCCTGACGGAGGACGGTTGGCTGAAAACCGGAGACCTGGGGCACTTCGACGACCGAAACCGGCTTTACATTTCCGCAGGAAGGAAAAAGGATCTCATCATACGGGCGGGGGAAAACGTTTCTCCCCTGGCCATTGAGAACGTTCTCATGAATCATCCGGACGTGGCCGAAGCCGCCGCGGTTGGGATCGCCGATGAGAGGGTGGGAGAGCGGGTGCGGGTATGCCTGGTGCTTCAACCGGGAGCACCCGCCTATAAAAGCGCGCTCAAGGAATTCTGCCGCCAACGGCTTCCGGCCTTCATGATCCCCGACGAATTCGAGTTTTTTGAGGCCCTGCCTAAAAACGCCGCCGGCAAAATTTTAAAATCGGAACTGAAGCGGACCCTCTAAGATTCGCGTTACCCATGCGCGGGCAGGGTGAACTCGCAGACGTGCTCTTGAAACCCTCGGCGGGTCCCCCGTCTCAAGGCCGGGCCGCGCAACGGAAACCCAGACCCTCGATTCGGTAATCCACCCATAGCCCCTTGCGCCATGCCGACTGCAGGGATCGCCCATCCGTTTCCCAGGCTCCGCCCCGCAAGACCTTGTAATTGGTTCCGCCCCGCATCGTTAATTCGTCTGCCCGCTGGGGCCCCTGGGGGTTTTCCCGGGGACTCATGAAATAATATCTTTCATCGAACCAGTCGGAAACCCACTCCGAAACGTTGCCCGCCATATCGTAAAGCCCGAACGGATTGGGCGGAAACGACCTCACCGGCGCGGTGTGTTTGAATCCGTCGGAACCGGCCGCGCGAATGTTCAGATCGCAGTTCTGGTCGCAAAAATTTCCCCTGGAGGGATCGACCTCGTTGCCCCAGTAATAGAGCGTACGCGTGCCCCCCCGCGCCGCATACTCCCATTCCGCCTCGGTGGGAAGGCGCTTACCGGACTTTTCGCAGTACCCCTTGGCTTCCAGGTAGGTGACCATTTCCACCGGCAGGTCGGCTCCCTTGAAGCGTGACGGATTCGTACCCATCGCCGCCTGGAACGCCCCCTGCGTAACTTCCGTCTTGTCCATTTTGAACGGGGCGAGGCACACCTCGTGCTCGGGTTGTTCGATCGAGGGTCCCTGGTTGTTTCCCATCGTGAAACATCCCCCGGCCAACATCGCCATCTCCGCCGAGGCTCCGGCCCCCTTCTTCCCGATCAGCTTCATCTTGACTTCGTTATACTCTTCGCGAACCTGTTCGTGCACCGAGTGGGGAACCCCCAGGTACCGGATCTTTGCCCGTTTGTGCGGCACCATCTCCATTTTGCCCGTTTTGAAAAAAAACAGGCGGTAATGGGATACCGGATCTTCCGACGGAGGGTCGATATAGTTCCGCATGTTGTTCTTGACGTCTTCCTTGAGGACGACATTTTCATCCACGATTTCCGCTTCCAGGGGTTCGGTCTCCCCTTCAAGTTCCACCATCACCTTGCGCTGGGTTGTCACTTCCATGCCGAGAATTTTGTTGAGCAGGCTTTCAGCTTCCTCATACTTTTCCAGCCTGGCCTGCGCATGCGCCAGAGACCTCAGGATCCGGTAATTTTCCGGATCCTCCTTAAGGGCGCGGGAATAAAGATCTTCGGCCGCGGCGGCATCCCCCAGCGACAGTTTCTGGTCGCCTTCGGCCAGCAGTTGGCCGATGTCGGCCCAGGCCGGAACGGAACTGAAAACACAGGCCATCCAAAACAGGAAGCCTGAAAGGATACGGAATCTGCGGAATGCGGTCACGGGTGGGCTCCTCCGCTGAATGTTATTAGGGATGAAAATTTGAAAAAGATTATATTACCACCGCCGGGCATGCAAAGAAAACCCCCGCGTGAGAACTTCAGCGGGACTTTTCTTCTTTCCCCGGGGGACGCGGGGGTTTGCTCACTTTGGGTTCGGCAGGATTGGAGGGCTTTTTATTGGAGGCCGTCCTGATTTTTTTCAATTCGCCCCACTCCTCGCCCAGGGGTTTCTTTTTGTATTTGTCCCGGCGCGGGAAATAGTCGATTTCGTCGATCATGACGGAGGATAGGTTCCGTTAGAGATCAGGGATCGGGATACAACCGCTTCAACTGGTCCACGGCCGGACCGGTCATCCCGAGCGCAAGAGCCTGCTTTAAATGAGCCGCCGCCGCACGCGGATTCCGATTGATAGTATACACCAAAGCGAGATTGACGTGCCCGGAACCATACACCGGGTTGATGGCCACCGCGTAGCGGAGCGCCCGCTCCGCGCGCCGGGACTGATTTCCCCGCAGATACGTCTGGGCCAGCAGATCCCAGCCCCGCTCGTTCTGCGGCCAGGCCCGGAGGGAGTCCCATGCCCGCTCCCGCGCTTCTTTGGAGTAACCCTGCACTAAAAGGTGCGCTCCGTAAAAAAACAGCAGGTTCGGGTCATAGGGATTTTTTTCCCAGGCCATCCGGATATGACGGTCGGCCTCCTCCGCTCGTCCTTCCATCGGGTAGGTCAAAGCCAGTTTGAACCAGGGGGTCCAAACTTCCGGGATTTGCCCGGCGGCTTCCCGGTATTTCTCCCGCGCTTCCGCGGGATGTCCCGACTGAAACAAAACGTCACCGCGACGCATCGTTCCGGACCAACCCGCGCGTTCCGCCACTTGTTCCGGACTGAATTTTGGAGTCGCCCACACCACGAGGATCAGGAGAGTCAGCGAAACGGTGCCGATCCCGGCGAGGACCCGTCGTGGACACAGCCGGTCCTTCCCTGCGGTTTCGCGCACCGCCCTGCGATACAACCCGATCGCCCCCATCACCAGAATCAGTTGGAGCACGGGGAAAAGCACCAGGAACATCCCATCGCGGAAATTCCATCCCTCGAAGTCGATCATCGGCCAAACCTTGAACACGTTGGACGACCGGAGCAGTAAACCGGGGTGGTTGACGATGGAATTGAGGCCGGGCCCCAGCGCTTCCAAGGTAAAACGCGGATGATTGTAAGGAAGCGTCACCTTGTACTGAACCACCATCAGATATTGCGCCACGACCGCGAGCCCCAGGGTCGGGCCGGATGACCATCGTCCCCAGCGCGTGGTCAAGGCGCCCGCCAGCAGGGAAGCCAGACCCAGGCCGAGTACCGGCAGGGCGGAAATAAAATGCCGCTCTCCGTATGAGGCCGCACCTTCGGGATACAGAAGCACGATGGCCGCCAGGGCCAGGAGGTATGCCAGCAGACCGGGCCGGAGTTCTTTTCTGGGACAGGCCACCAGCAATCCGGCGCCTCCCGCGCACGCCAGCGGCATGGAATACGCCAGTCCCCATTGCGCGCCGGTCAGGAGGTTCCATCCCCTGTTCAAAAATTCGGGCAATGAAAACCCCAGAATCCCCTGCCCACCCAACTGAACGGAACGCGCCGGTAGCGGCACCCCGTTCAGCGCCTGCCAGGCCGCCAATTGCGGTGCGAGCACCACCAGCACTCCCACTCCGAATCCGGCCCAACGGAGAATTCCGGACTTGAGAGTCTCCCTTTCCGGTTTTCTCATCTCCTCGACCACAAAAAGAATCTGGTCCAAAACGTACATGGCCACAAACGCGATGTTGAGCGCCCGCGTCAGGCACAGATACCCCAGCAGGCACCCCATCAGCGCGTGGAGCGAAATCTCCCGCGATCGGCGAAAGCGGATCCAAGCGAGGAGAAACGCCGCGGCCAGAAAAAATTCCAGCGTGTGCGCCATCCTCTGCCGAATGAAGGTGAAGTACAGAAGGGGAGAACCGAGCCACATCCCGAGCGTGGCCATCCAGGCGATCCGTTCGCTGAAAAATCGGCTCGCGGTGTGCGCGGCCAGCAACAATCCCGCAAACAAAACCGTGCCCGAGGCCAATGCGGTGGCGATCATGTAGGGGTCCGAGTAGCCGTCGGGAAGAACCGGATACCCCAGGGAATGCGCCAACAGGGTCAGGGCGTGGGCGGCCAGGAAAAAGGGAAAGAAGAAGGCGCCCTGCCCCATCTGCCAGTTGTTGAACACATAGCCGGTGGCGGTGAACGTTTCGGCGTGAGCATAATTCAACTCGTTGGCAAAATCGAGGTCGTGATCGATGAACAACGAACGGAGATAGGCGTAATACCCCTCGTCGTCGCCCGCATCGATGCGTTGCACCGAGTAGAATCCGGTATGGGCCAGAGGGGAGATGCCTTCGTTGAACACGCCCAGCGGAGTCAGCAGAAGGAAGAACAGGAAAAAAATCGCGGCGGCGAGGATTAGGGAACGGTGGGTCATGGGTTCCGCGGGAACGAGGGAACTTCAGGAAAAGTGGAGCAACCCGGCCGGAAAGCGCTCCAGGGCGCGGGAATCAACGGACCAGGCCTTTTTGAACCAGAACCCGATGCGCTTCTTCCACCCGGGAGGTGGCTTCCTGGTCCCGGCTCCACCGCACCAGGTCTTCGAGTCCTTCCTGGATCGACAACCTGGGCTCGAAACCCAGAGACCGGATGCGCGAGATGTCGGCGTAACAATGGCGGATGTCGCCGTTCCGGAATTTCTTGATGACGTTGGGACGGAATGATTTTCCGCACAGGTCGATGAGGGTTTCAGCCAGTTTCAGGATGGACGTGGGTTTCCCGGTGCCGATGTTAAAGATACCATAATCGGCGGCGGAATTTTCCAGGACGGTGAGTTTCCCGCGCACCAGGTCCTTGACATGGATCATGTCGCGGATCTGGAGTCCGTCCTCGTAAATCAGCGGGGGCTTGCCGTTCATCACCGCAGAGCAGAAAATTGCGGCGGCGCCAGTATAGGGGTTGTTCAGGCTCTGGCGCGGACCGTAGCAATTGAAATAGCGGCAGGCGACGGTGGGAACCCGGTGCGCGCGCCCGATCATCAGCGAGTACACTTCCTGATCCTTCTTGCTCTGGGCATACACCGACGTGCAGTCGAGTTCCTTCGTCTCATCCGTGGGCAGGGGTTCCAGTTCCCGGCCGCAGGAGGGGCACCGCATTTCCCATTGTTCCTCGCGAAGCTGGGCCTCGGGCCTGGGTTCGAGGCACAGGCGGCCGTGCTCCTTGCAGAAATAGCGCCCCTCGCCGTACAGGCTCATGGAACTGGCCACCAGCACTTTTTCGACCGTGTGCTTTTCGTTGACCAGGATGTCCCAGAGGACGCCGGTTCCCTGAACGTTGGTGGAAATGTACTGGTCGATGGAGTACATGGACTGCCCGACGCCCACCTCGGCGGCGTCGTGAATGACGATGGCGCATCCCTCGACGGCCTTTTTCAGGCTCTCCCGGTCGCGCACGTCTCCCTTGATGAACTCGGCATCGGGGTGAAGATACGCCGGCCGGTCCGCCCCGGGACCATGCACCTGGGGGGTCAAGTTGTCGTAAACCCGGACGGAATAGCCCCGCTCCTCGATCAGCGCATCGACCGTGTGGGAGCCGATGAATCCGGCTCCGCCCGTCACCAGTATTTTTTTACTCATGAACACCTCGGGCCATTATCGGCGGCCATGAGCCGCCCCGGAGGATCCAAGGGTTGCAAATGGGCGAATCTCGCACAGTCCTGAATTTTAGCAGGATGCTGAAAAAGTTCAAAATTATCATCTCGATGTCCCGCGAAGGATCTGGCCTGATTCCTGAAGCCGAACCGGTCAAGGAAACGGTCCGGACCCGTCGCGGCAATGCGGCTTGGAATGACATCCCATGGAGTTTTGAAACATCTTATATGAAATGCCCCGCGCGAAAATTCGATCGAAGCATTGAGATGCAGATCAGCCTCCCCCGCCACCCGCGTCATTCCCTGAATGACGCACCCACAGGGACCAGGAGTTGGGGCGGGGGAGGAAAAAGCGGTCCCGTCCACAGGGGAGCGGCTCAGGTTGCCGACATCGAGCCCCTTCCCTGGTTCTCCGGCAAATGACAATACCACTTCGGAATTCTGCGAAATTAACTTGAGCGGTTCTTTGGCGGGCCCTGGCGACCGTTTCCAGGGGACGGATGGCGTATGCCCCGTTCGCGTCCCGGCCAGATCCCTCGTTCCACTCGGGATGACATTAAAAAAAGCTCGGACTGGCATTGAAAAGCTCCATCTGTCATTCCGAGGAGCGGCACAGCGACGAGGAATCTTGCATCGATTCGGGAAGACGCATGCCCCGTTCGC
>PCWF01000009.1:11384-15058 GCA_002796165.1 Nitrospinae bacterium CG11_big_fil_rev_8_21_14_0_20_56_8 | reverse complement strand
TTCACGTTCCGGCCAGATCCCTCGTTCCACTCGGGATGACATTAAGAAAGGCTCGGGAATTCAGAAAAAAAGGCTCGGGATGACATTAAAAAAAACTCGGGACGACCGTAAAGAGAGTTCGGGGCGGCCCACACCCATGGGGAAAGGATCATTTATTTTCAGAACACCACAAAAGGGGGAGGAGAAAGCAGGTCAGGCGTACTGGAGAAAAACCCGGGTCACTTCATCAAACTGGTTTTTCACCTTGTCCAACACAAGAGGCAGATATAATTTTTCGGACAGTTCGATCACCTTCCAGGAATCGGCATCGATCTTGATGTTTTCGGCGTAAAGCCGGACCCCCATATTTTTGGCGAGAAGATGCGCGATCCCATCGGCGATATGCACGACGGCCGTCTCACGGGGGAACGCGGTGGCCGCATGGGGCCGATGGTGGAATTTCACCGATTCCCGCAATCGCTCGGGCAGGTTCCAGGACTTGAGCAGGGCATCCCCCACCTCGGAATGGTCGAATCCGAAGATCTTGATCTCCGAGCGGTACCAGCGATCTCCCGAGCTTTGCGAGAACTCCAGCGCCCGGCTGAATTCTTTCGGCGCCCGGAGACACATCACCAACCGGCCGATGTCATGCAACAGCCCGGCGACGAAAAATCGCTCCACCTGGTATTCTCCAGTCAGGGCCGCAAGCGCACGCGCCGCCAAACCACAGCTGATGCTATGTTTCCAGAACACTTCCTGATTGATCAGATCCTTGCGGATGCCTTTGAACTGGGACAACACGGAGGTCGCCAGTACCAACTGCATCAACTGCTCGGTCCCGACGATGCTCAATGCATGCGTGACGGTTTCGACTTCCGACGAAAAACCATAAAATGCGCTGTTGACCACTCTCAGCAAGCGAACGGTCAACCCAGGATCCATGGATATAATTTCGCCGATCTGGGCAAAATCGCAGTCGGGATCGTCCACCACTTCACGGAGGCGGTAAAAGACCTCGGGAAGCGTGGCCAATCGTTCATCGCCTTTGATCAAATCCGAAATTTCCAAAACACCCACAGGGTGGGACTCCTTCACGATTTTGGACGAATAAACCCTTCCGATATTAAACTATGGACAAAGGTTTTTTATTTGTCAAGAACCGAAATTTTTCCATTTGTCTGATACCCGATTTTCCGGAAAACCTTTATGGCAAATAGAGATAGGACTTCAACTCTTCCTAAGTTCTTAGAGATTGAAAAACCGCTTATTATGAAAATCGACCCCAAGATTGGGAAAACCCCACTACCCCAATCGGGGTAGTCAAGGCACAATAAAAATTACTCACCCGGCACCCCCAATACACTCTGGAGAAGAAAGTTACCCCCGGCGCATCCCAACGATTTCCTATTCTCAAGAAGACGAGAACCCACATGCGATATCGCTTTAGATGCAAACGAGGGATTTTTCGTTTCGGTAATAACACAGCACTCTTATTTTCAAGCGATTAGTCGCATCCGAATTTTATGGCGGATTGGCGGGGGGGAATTATATTTAACAGTAGAGGGGATTGTCCTCCCGTAGCCGTAAAGGCCCAAGTCGGGTTTAGGGTAATGCGGGAGGGGGTGGAGAAAGGTTGTGAAGGAATATCAGGCACATCCAACCTGGATCCCCCAAGCCGGAGCCCGGACGGTTCGGGCTCTCCCTCCCCTGCGAAGCGGGAATGTGTTGATGTGGCAGGGGAGGGAAAACGGTGGAGGGAAATCCACAGGAGGGCAACATGCTTCGCATACGCTTTCACGGCCGAGGAGGTCAGGGAATCAAGACCGCCAGCCAGATTTTGGGTTCGGCGGCTTTTTTGTCGGAATTCCGTGCCCAGGACTTCCCCCTCTACGGTGCCGAGCGCCGGGGCGCTCCGATTGTCGCCTCCACCCGGATCGATCGCAAGAATGTTATGGAACGCGGCGCCATATACCATCCGGATCTCGTCCTGGTCGGCGATGAATCGCTGATCGGGGATCCCGTCGCCGCGCCCTTGAGCGGGACCGACTCCTCCACGCTGATCTTCATCAACTCCACGCACCGCCCCGAGGACCTTCGGGACCATTTTAAACTGTTCTCCCTACCCGTCTCGGCAGACCTGACGCGTCTGTGCGAGCTCCATTTGAAACGAGGCAATGTTTTGAGTACGGCTCTTGCGGCCGCCGCCGCCCGGCTGACGGGACTGATCTCCCTCGAGGCGCTACTGCAGGCGGTGGATATGGAGCTGGGGGAATCGGGACTGGGGCGGGAAATCCGCGAGAAAAACCAGACCCTCGCCGGCGAGGTCTTTAACTCCATGGACGGGGGGACGCTGGTGGAGAAGGAACGGACTCCGGAACCCGCGGCGGCGTTTCTCGACATGAAGCAGGAGGAGGTGTCCCGCGCGGCTCCGCTGGTATTGACGCCGGGCAACATGGCGCTCCGCAAGACGGGCAACTGGCGGATGGAACGGCCCGAAATCAATTACGAAGATTGCAACGCGTGCTGGATCTGTTTCGTACGGTGCCCGGATGGGGCGATGGGAATCGGTACGGACGGCAAACCGGTCATCGACTATGAGCATTGCAAGGGGTGCCTGATTTGCGCTGAGGAGTGCCCCAAGCACGCGATTCATTTTACGAGGGAAGTTTCGGCCTGGGTCTGACGAATCCCTAGGGCCGGGGAGCGGAAGGGTTCCCGGAGAATTCATCATGAATCTGCATCGGTCGCAAATGAAAATGCTCACGGGCAACAAGACGGCGGCGTGGGGAGCGCGGCTGGCGGACGTCGATTATGTCCCCGCCTTCCCCATCACTCCGCAAACCGAGATCGTGGAAACCCTGGCGAAGTGGTTCGCCGGCGGCGAGATGAAAGGGAAATTCACCAACATGGATTCGGAACATTCCATGTTCGCCGCGGCGGGTGCGGCGGCGGCGACAGGCGTTCGGGTTTTCACCGCCTCGTCGAGCCAGGGAATCCTGTACGGACTCGAAATGTTGAGCACCATCGCCGGGTGGAGGGTGCCGTGGGTCATGGTCAACGTGTCCCGGGCTCTCGCCACGCCGATCACTCTGGAGCCGGATCACAACGACGTATTTGCAACGCGCGACCTGGGCATCCTCCAGCTTCACGCGGAAACCTGCCAGGAAGTGCTGGACTTCATTCTCATGGGATACCGTGTCGCGGAAGACCCCCGGGTCTGCCTGCCGGTATTGGTGAACATGGACGGGTTCTACCTTTCCTTCACCCGGGAACCGGTCATATTGCCGGACTCGGAACAGGTCAGGGTATTCCTGCCGCCGTTCAAACCGGTTCAACCGGTATTCCAGGCCTCCTGCCCACAGGCGCGGGCCTCCGCGGTTCTGGGTGGAACGAATTATGCGTACTTTAAAATTCAGCATCACCTCGCCGCCGCCCATAGCGAGCGGGTCTTCGACGAGGTGGCGCGGGAATTCGGCGCCCGTTTCGGCCGCGCGTATGGGAAAGTCGAATCGTACCGCATGGAAGACGCGGATTATGTATTTGTCATGAGCAACTCCTTCGCCACCAAGGGAAAAGCGGCGGTCGACCGGTTACGCGGCCAGGGCATTCGGGCCGGATTGTTGAAGCTGATCCTGTTCCGTCCCTTCCCGGCGAGCACCGTGGCCGACGCGCTGTGCGGGCATCGGCGGGTGGCG
>PCWF01000009.1:0-11378 GCA_002796165.1 Nitrospinae bacterium CG11_big_fil_rev_8_21_14_0_20_56_8 | reverse complement strand
GATCAGAACCTGGCTCCCGGTGCAGGCGGAATCACGTTCAACGAAATCGCGACGGCTCTGTATGCCCGTCCCGATCGTCCCGAGCGCCTGCTTTCGGTCGTGGGCGGCCTGGGAGGCATGGACATTCGCGACGGTGACTTCGCCGCAATTATCGATTACCTGGACCGACGCGATTTCAACGGTCCGTTGATCCTCTTCCGGCCCGAGGATCTGGAAAAGTTCCGGACTCTGCAGGCGATCGCGGGGCATCCGTTAGTGGGGGTGTGATATGACCACCGATACGATTCCCATCAAAAAGATAAAGGAAATAAACCGGGACGAACTGGTGGCTCCGGGAACACCGCTTTGCGCGGGTTGCGGCGGGCTTGAGGCCCTGCGCCTGGCGCAGAAGGAATTGGGCGAGAACGTGTTGTTCACCAACGCGGCGGGATGTTTCACCCTGCTGTCGGTATACCCGTTCACCCCGTTCCGGGGTTCCTGGCTCTACACTTCCATGTCGTCCCCGGCGGCGGCGGCCCAGGGGATTCGCGACGCGCTGGACGTGCGCATGGACAAGCGCGGCCTGGACCGGTCGGAGGATATGCAGGTCATGGTGATCGCCGGCGACGGCTCGACCTACGACATGGGACTTTCGCCCACCTCGGCGGCCATTCACCGGGGCCTGGATTTCATCTACTTCTGCTATGACAACGAGGGATACGGCAACACGGGATTCCAGCTTTCGGCGGCTTCGCCTCTGGGAAGCGCAACACAAACCGCTCCTCCGACACGCCTCCACCCTTCGGGAACCGAGGCCGGGAAGAAGGATTTGTTTTCCATCTGGGCGGCGCACCACCCGCCTTACATCGCCACCGTTTCTCCACGCGAGCCGTTGGACCTCATCAACAAGGTCCGGAAAGCCCAGGCCCTCAAGGGTCCGCGCCTGTTCATCAGCCTGGCTCCGTGCCCGACGGGATGGGGTTTCGATCCCCGGCAGATGCATCTCATCGCGAAACTGGCGGTGGACACGGGCATCTTCCCGCTCAAGGAATACGAGGGGGGAACCGTGGTGCACACCAGGGTGCCGCGGAAACGGCAACCGGTCGAGACCTACCTGGAGCTTCAGAAACGGTTTCGGCATCTGTTTGTTCCGGAGAAGCGTGAAGACATCATTGCGGCCATCCAGAAATCGGTGGATGACTATTGGGGGCCTTATGAATAAGCGCATCGATATCAGCCGGCTGGAGAAGGGAATGCATGGCGGAATCCGCCGGATTTCCGCCCCGTTGGAGCTCTTTTTCGCTCCGCGGTCCGTGGCGGTGGTCGGCGCCTCCCCGAAACCGGGAAACCAGGGGGGACGGATCGTGGCGAGCCTGGTGGCCCAGGGGTTTAAGGGATCCATCGTTCCCGTGCACCCGAGAGGAGAAACGGTTTCGGGTTGTCCGGCCGCGTCGTCGGTGGAGGAATTGGGGGAAGGGATCGATCTGGCCATACTCGCGGTTCCCGCATCCGCTGTGCCCGGTCTGCTTGAACCTTTGGCGCGGAAGGGAATTCATCACGCCATCGTCATCAGCGGCGGTTTCGCGGAAACGGGTCCCGCAGGGGAACAATTGCAAAGAGAGATGGAGGGCCTGGCGCAAAAATTGGAAATCCGCCTCATCGGTCCCAACGGACTGGGGGTGTTCAGCGCCCCGGACCGGTTTAACAGTTTCTTCCTGTCTCCGGGCGAGATTCGCCTCCCGGATTCGGGATCGGTGGCCATGATCTCGCAAAGCGGCGCCTTTCTATCCCTGATTCTCGACCGTCTGGCGGGATTGGGGGTGGGCGTCCACCGCGCGGTGAATTTCGGCAACCGGTCGGACGTGGATGAATGCGAATTGATGGATTGTTTCGCCGCCGATCCTGAAGTGAAGGTGATCGGTTTATATCTGGAAAGTGTGAAGGACGGGCCGCGGTTTGTTGAGGCCGCCACCCGGGCCGCAGGTGTAAAACCGGTGGTGATCTGGAAAGGGGGACACGGCGCACGAGGCGCCGACGCGGCCCGCGCCCATTCGGCTTCCCTCGCCGGGTCTTACGAGGTCTTCCAATCCGCCTGCGCCCGTTCGGGGTTGATCGAGGTCCAGGGATTCGAAGAGTTCACCGTGGCCCTCCAGGCCCTGGCCTGGCAGGTCCCGGCGGCGGGCAACCGGGTGCTGATCGTCTCCAACGGAGGCGGCATGGGGGTTTACCTGACGGACCTGTGCGAACGGGCGGGACTGGAAGTGCCCAAACCCCCGCTAAACGTATTGGACCAACTGGCAAAACAACTGCCGGGGTATTACTCGTTCCTCAATCCGGTGGACCTTACCGGATCGGGAACCAACGAACAGTGCGCGGCGGCGGTGGATATTCTTCTGGCCTCCGGCGGGTACGACACTTTGCTCATGGTCCTCTTGTCGGGAACGGAAGGGATCACGCCTTCGATCGGCTCGATCCTGGGCAACCGGCTTCCGGACGATATTCCGGTTATCGTATCGGCCTACGGCAGGAACATGGGGCCTGAAATGAGAAAAGCGTTTCTGGCCCATCGAATCCCGGTTTTCGATTCGGCAGAATCGGCGGTGCGGGCGCTGGAACTTCTCGTGAAACGGGGAAAACGCGATGCATCCATTGATTTCGAACCCGATGTATCTGACGAGTTCTACGATGCGACCCTGCTCCGGGGCTGGTCGCAATGGCTTCACAACGTTCCGGATGAGATGGAATGCAAGAACTTCCTGAAGCTGTGCGGGGTGGAGGTGCCGGGCAGTTGGCGAATCGAGCAGGAGAGCGATTTGGACACGGCGGCGAACCAGTTGGGATTCCCCGTGGTCCTCAAGCGGGTGGGCAAACAGATTCGGCACAAGACCGAGGTCATGGGCATTCGACTGGACATCCCGTCACGGGAGAAGATGCTCCAGGTTTGGAACGAAATGTCCCATGGAGATCCGGAGGCGAACCCGGTCTGGGCGGAACAACAGATGCCGCCGGGACTGGATTTGATGGTGGGAACCCACCGGGATCCACAGTTTGGACCGGTTCTTGTATTCGGCACGGGGGGGCAATATGTGGAAATTTACCGGGACATTGCCCGGACGCTGATCCCCGCCGAGCCGGAAGAATTCAGAAACCTGGTTTTTCGGACGCATGTGGGTCAGATCATTCGAGGGGTACGCGGGCAGGAACCGATGGACCTCAAGCGGTTGTTGAGTTTTCTCAAGCTGGTGGCGGACTGGATGGTTCAGGAACCACGGCTGGGGTCGATGGACTTCAATCCGGTGCGATTGTATACCAACGGGCTGATTGTTCTCGATGCGAAGATCACTCTGGAGCCTTGAACGGAAAGGGGGGTGTGGATCATGAGCAGAAGCTATATCGACCATTTTGCAGATGATTTCGGACCCGAGAAAGTCATCCACATCTACGAGCCCAAATCGAAGCTGAAAGCCATCGTGGTCATCGACAACTTGTCCCTGGGCGTGGCCGTTGGAGGATGCCGGATTGCATCCGACGTGACGGGGGAAGAAGTTTTTCGGCTGGCTCGCGCCATGACTCTCAAGAATGCCCTGGCCAATCTGCCTCATGGGGGAGCCAAATCGGCCATCATCGCCCGTCCCGATGACCCTGAGAAGGAAAAGCTCATCCGCGCCTTCGCGGTTTCGATCAAGCATCTGACCGAGTACATTCCGGGTCCGGACATGGGTACGGACGAGACGTGCATGGCCTATATTTACGATGAAATCGGACGCGCGGTGGGTCTGCCCAAGGTACTGGGTGGATTGCCCCTGGATCAACTGGGCACCACGGGATTTGGCGTGGCCATCGCCGCTGATGTCGCCAGCGAAATTTTGGGAATTCCGCTCAAGGGAGCCAGAGTGGTGATTCAAGGATTCGGCAACGTGGGTTCGGCGGCGGCACGAAACCTCACGGATCGCGGCGCTCGCCTCATGGCCACCTGCGATATCAACGGCGGGGTGTATCACCCTAACGGACTCGACGTCCCGGCCCTCCTGAGAGAAAGGGAAAAGGGCGTCCCCATTTCGGAATCGAGAGTCGGACAATCGATCCCAAGAGACTCCATTCTTGACATCGAGTCGGATATCTTCATTCCTGCGGCACGACCGGATATCGTGACCGAGGCCAACCAGCACCTGCTGAACACGCGCCTGATTCTTGAGGGGGCCAACATCCCCATCACCCACGGCGCGGCAAAGATGCTTCACAACCGGGGCATCTGGCTGGTGCCGGACATCATCGCCAACAGCGGCGGGGTGATCTGCGCCGCCACCGAGTTGTTGAGCTTGACCGAGGCTAACGCCTTCGACCGTATCCAGACCACGATCACGGAAAATACCGAAGAACTGCTGGAGCGCGTAAAAGAGGAGAATCTTCCTCCGCACGAGGTGGCTCTGGGCATGGCCAAGGAACGGATCTCCCAGGCGATGACGTATCGGGCTCACATGTAGCGTCGCCGAATTTTATAACTCAACCGGTCCCCTCCCGCGTTTGGCGGGAGGGGATTTTTTTGGGAATCGAAAGGGGATTCAGGAAAAATGTCCAAATGGCGAGAAGGGGAATCCGGTCTCGATTTGGCGGGAAACCTACGTCACAATTGCTCCAGCCAGATCCCTCGCCAACGCTCGGGATGACATGAGAACGCGCCGACACGTCTTTCCGAGGAACGGCGTGACGAGGAATCTTGCCCGATCCAACAGGGGGCATGCGTCCAGACCACTCCAGCCAGATCCTGCGCCGACGGTCAGGAGGACGATAAAAATAGCGCGGGATAAAGTGTTATGGGTTTCCCGCTGATTCAATATGCGGGTTAAAGCGAACCGGATTCAAACTTCCTGGGGCGGTTGCGTTTGGGATTCCCCGGATGCGGGATCGGGAACCGCTTCAAAAGACGGGTTCGGGTTATCGGGGGTGTTCGTCTGCACGGTTTCGGCCAGGCGCTCGCGCAGAAGGTCCATCAGATCCTTGAGAGATTTTAGGGTCTGGTTGCTCCCGGTCAATTCCGCCGCTTTGCGGGAAAATTCGCTGTCCACCGCGGAAAGCACCAGCGCCGCCAGATCGCGGATATTGGACGCCGGTATGGGTCCTGGCTGGGCCGTTCCACCGGCCTGCCCCTGCGACGGGGTTGGCGGCGGAGGATTGCCCTGGAACCGGACGCCGGAGAAGGTCGCCTCGACCGTCTGCTCCAGTTGCAGTTCCACTTCCTGTAGCTGATCCAGCGAACCGGTCAGCGCATTGGCGGACGATTGGAAATCGAACTGGCCCCCGGCGAAAAACTGGTCCGCCAGCGGAGACACCCGATCGACCAACTGCTGGATGGCGTCCAGTTCGTCGGGATTCAACTGGCCCTGAACGGAGATGGAATATTTCGAGGCGGCCTGCGCCGCGGCGGAAATCTCCCGAACCACTTCCCCGTTCCCGGATTGGGCTTCGCCCTGCTTCCCTTCGATGGAATTGCGTGAAGAAGAAGTGAGCGTGACCAGATCCCCTTCCTTCGTCTTCAGCTTCAGCAGGGTGGAATTGGAAACATCCACTTTTCCCTGCAGAGCGGAATAATCTAAAAATGGGGTCTGCTGATTCAGGTTCTGAATTTCCATGACGGGACGCCTCTTTCAACCTGGTGTGAAGTCTTGTCCCTTATCGGCGTTTTTCGGGAAAAATTGAGATCCGTGGGGAGCAAAAACAGGAAGGAACCTGTAGGAATCGGAATTTCAATGAGTACGGAGGACCCGCGTCAACCGGTCAATGGATAAACCAGTCGTCCACTCCTTCACCCTGGTGGTGGATTTTGTCCTGATCCCAGGCTTCGAGCAGGTAATCGAGGTTGAAGTATTTCTGGGTGACGGGATTACGGAAATCGAAATAGCGGTAACCGCGATAGGTGGGATAGTAGTCTTCGATCCGGAGAGAGGTGCAGGTCATTCCCCGTGCTTCGGCCTGGACTTTCATGGCCTCCATGGCCTCGCGACCGCCAAATTCCGTCACGATGGCGGAGTCTCCTTTACTGAGCACCATCATCAACCGCTCGCCATGATTCATGTTCATTCCTCCGCAAATCGTGTCCGCAACAAGGGGCCATCGTTCCTCAAACGAAAAATTCCCGGATCGTCTCCACCACCCGGTCGAGATCATTATCGGATAATTCCGGGTAAAGCGGAAGAAAAAGGATTCCCCTGGACGGCATTCCAGTAAACGATCCGGAAAATTTCATCCTTTAATCTTTAATGCGGGAAAATTTGGGGCTCATCATAACTTTTCTTCGGGGACGCGGATAAAGTTTTTATGCTATCGATCTTGAAATGTGTTTAGGGAAAACTTCGCGGCAACCAGAATTTCCATTTTGGGATGGAGGAGAACTCAACTCGACCCCGCCATTTTGGCCGTTGGTTTGAAAAGGAAATTGAGTTAATATTCCAGACATTTATTTGATCGCCAAATTCATGGATCCCAAGAGAGATCCCTGGAAAACGTAACGGCGCCGGAACTGTGGACCCCCTTGGATCGACTGAATCCCCGCCCCGGAAAATCGATTGGCTTTAATTCAACGTATGGGCTATTCTTCACAAGAAAAATTTTTCCTAAACGTGTGCGTTGCATCCGCGAACAAATTTTAAAACCTCTAGGGAAAAGCGATCAAAACCGTTTTCCCTAAAATCCATTCCCTGCTGGTTTCAAAGTTCTATCGATCCCGGTCGGCGTGTTGTCAGGGAAAAAGAATGAACCAAAACGCAACGGTAACCCTGTTTATCCCAACTCTCAACGAGGTAGATGGATTAAAAGCTATTATGCCCCACATCCAACCCGGGTGGGTGGACCAGATCCTGATCGCTGACGGCAATTCGACCGACGGAACGCTGGACTATGTCAAATCTTGCGGATATGAGTATTTCATCCAATCCAAAAAGGGCATTCGCCATGCTTATATCGAGGGATTTCCAAAAATCCGCGGCGAAATCGTGGTGACTTTCAGCCCGGACGGAAATTGTATCACGGAGGCCATCCCCTGCCTGATCGAGGAAATTCGCAAGGGATACGATATGGTGATCGCTTCCCGCTATAAAGGATCGGCAAAGAGCGATGACGACGACCTGATCACGGGATTCGGAAACTGGATGTTCAACACGCTGATCCGACTCCTGCATGGACACCCGTATACGGATTGCATGGTCATTTTTCGAGCTTACCGGAGAGAATTGTTTTATGAGCTGGGACTGGACCGTGAAGACAGTTACTGGCAGGAAAAACTGTTTGGAACCGTGATGGGGATTGAACCGTTGCTATCCGTCCGGGCCGCGAAGATGAAGAAAAAAATCACCGAACTCCCATTCGACGAGCCTTCTCGAATTGCGGGACACCGGAAACTTCAAATTGTACGATGGGGCCTGTCCTACTTCACCCAGATGATCTATGAAGGGATTTCTCCCAAGTATAGAGCCTGACTGTTCGATGAATTCAACCTTCACATACTCCCGGCAATCGAATCCTTTGGGGGTTTTTATCAGATCATGATCCTCGTCACGGGGGCCGCCGGATTCATCGGTTATCACGTCTGCCAGCAACTTCTCTCCCGGGGAGATACGGTGCTGGCCGTCGATAACCTCAACGATTATTACGATGTCTCCCTGAAACTGGCGCGGTTGAAACAGCTTGAAGGCAAAGCTTCCTTCGAGTTCCACAAGCTCGACCTTTGCGATACGGAGGGACTTGACCGCCTGCTCCGCGAACGCCCGATCGATCGGATCTGTCATTTGGCGGCACAGGTGGGGGTTCGGGCGTCGTTCAAAAATCCCTTCGCGTTCCAGAAATCTAACCTAGAGGGATTTCTGAACATCATCGAGGCGGCACGGAAGAAACCGGTGAAAAATTTTGTTTACGCTTCCTCCTCATCCGTTTACGGCAACAACAAAAAGGTTCCGTTTTCCATCGAGGACCGGACCGATGAGCCGATCTCTTTCTACGCCGCGACCAAACGGGCTAATGAATTAACTGCCCACGTTTACCACCACGTCTTCGGGCTTCCCGTCACCGGTCTCCGCTTTTTCACCGTTTACGGTCCGTGGGGCCGCCCCGACATGGCGCCGTTCATTTTTACGCGAAAGATTCTTACCGGAGAAACCATCGACGTGTTCGGCCACGGTAAGATGAAACGCAACTTCACCTATATCGACGATATCGTGCAAGGCGTGATCCTCTGCCTGGACCGGCCCCAGCCCTATGCCCTCTACAACATCGGCAACGACCGGACCGAGGACCTGGAGCACTTCATTTCCGTGATCGAGAACCTGACGGGTAAAACGGCGCGGAAAAATTACACCGATATCAATCCCGGCGAGATGACGGAAACCTGGGCGGACATCGTACCCCTGATTCGCGATTTGGGGTATCGTCCCACCACCCACATCGAAGCGGGAATGCAACGGTTCATTTCCTGGTACCGGGAATTTTACAAGGTCTGATGCCGCCGGTTGGCGGATCGCGTTTGATTCTGACGATGCTTGTCAATTCAGCCCGCTCTCAGTTAAACTCCGGTAACGGCCCCTCGAATCATCGAGGGTGTCGTTTCACCTCTTTTCTGGAGACATTGATTGAAAATTGCCCTCGCGCAAATCAATCCCATAATCGGGGATTTTGAAGGAAACCTTGAACGAATCCAATCGGCCTGCACCCGTGCCGGGGAGGAAGGGGCCGATCTGGTGGCTCTTCCCGAACTGGCTGTTTCCGGTTACCCACCCCGCGACCTTCTGGATTGTCCCGAATTCGTTCTGGAAAACCAGCGCACACTGGACCGATTGGTTAAATCGGTTTCGGGTCCGGCGGTTCTGTGCGGAACTCTTCTCAGGGTCCAAGGACACGGAGGCAAGGATCTGGCCAACGGCGCGGTCCTTTTCCGAAATGGGTCCATCCTCGCCGAAACGCGGAAAATCCTTCTGCCCACCTATGACGTCTTCGACGAGTTGAGATACTTCCGTCCAGGAGACACTCCGCTATGTTTCGACCTGGACGGGATCCGGCTGGGAATCACCATTTGCGAAGACATCTGGAACTTTGCGGGGTTTTACGATGAAGAGGGGTACTCTCAAAACCCGGTAGAAAAATTGGCATCGAAAAAAATCGATGTTTTAATCAACATCTCCGCTTCCCCCTACCGCGTCGGCCACCCTGAAAAACGGCGGTTATTAGGGCGGAAGATCGCCACAACATTCGGAATCCCGTTTGTTCTGGTCAACCAAATTGGAGGCAACGACGATCTGCTGTTCGACGGATACAGTTTCGCGCTCTCGGCATCGGGGGAAATCGCGGCTCGGGCGATGGGTTTCCGGGAGGACCTGGTTGTTTTCGATCTCGAGAATTGTGGGAAAAAATTCAACGACGTCCGGGAAAACGAAGAGGAAGAAGTTCTCGAGGCTCTGTCCATGGGGGTAAAAGATTACCTGCATAAGTGTGGATTCAAAAAAGCCGTCATCGGGTTGTCGGGGGGAATCGACTCTTCCCTCGTCGCGGTGATCGCGGCGCGAGCCCTGGGACCGGAAAATGTGACGGGAATCAGCATGCCCTCCCCTTACACGGCGCAGGAAAGTATCGATCATGCGCGCCGGCTCGCTGAAAATCTAGGAATTGCCTTCCATATTGTTCCCATCTCGAGTCTGTTCGAGACCTACAAATCCTCCCTCGCGTCCCTGTTTGAAGGATTCAAAGAGGACGTGACGGAAGAAAATATTCAGGCCCGGATCCGCGGCAACATCCTGATGGCGGTATCGAATAAAATGGGATGGATGGTCTTGTCCACGGGCAACAAGAGCGAAGTTTCGGTGGGTTATTGCACCCTTTACGGAGACATGGCCGGGGGATTGGCGGTGATTTCCGACGTCCCCAAAACCCGAGTGTATGCCTTGGCCCGCTGGATCAACCGAGAGCGGGAAATCATTCCCCACCCGGTACTGGTCCGGGCGCCCACGGCGGAACTTCGCCCTAACCAGACCGATCAGGACAGTCTTCCCCCGTACGATGTGCTGGACTCCATTCTCGAAGGTTATGTGGAAAACCGTGAAACCGTCGAACAGATCGCCGCAAGAGGGTTTCCCCTCGACCTTGTCGCGGATATCGTCCGGAAAATCGATCGCAACGAGTATAAGCGGTCCCAAGCCCCGCCCGGATTGAAAATTTCCCGCAAGGCGTTTGGAAGCGGTCGACGCAAACCCATTGTCCATCGGTTTATCTCGCGATGACTTCACGTTTTCAATTTCCCCCGCATTACCCCCCTCCGTTCTACCCGTCCATCGTTTGAGGGAAGTATGAAGGTCCGGGGCGAGAACTGAACTTTTCAGCTCCTTCGGCGGGATGACGTGTAGGGAAGCCACCATCCCCGGGCCATCGCTCTCCTGAGGACGCCCGGTCGAACTCTCCTTCCCTCCTGAACGCTTTTTCTGCGGTTAATCGCGCGAGGCAAACCCAGCAAAGCGCTCCACTTGGCCCGGAAAACCGGCCCCATCTGCCCACGAATCGAAAACCAGACCAAAGCCGCGAGGTTGGCCAGCAGGTGTTGGGGCAGGAAAACCCAGAACAAGGTTCCCGGCATGTTCTGGATGTAACACCACACCAGGTTCCGGTGCCCGTGGTAGACGGAAAAATCGCTGTTTCTCCGGGTGGTCCCCGAACCCACGTGCGAGACCACCGCGCCGGGAACGTAAAGGCACCGTTTACCCATCAGGCGAAGCCGAAACGCCAGGTCCACATCTTCGAAATAGCAGAAGAAGGTCTCGTCGAATCCTCCGGCTTCCACAAACTCCTCCCGCCGAACCAAAGCCGCCGCGGCGCAGGGCGCGAACACTTCTCCCCTTTCGCGAGTCACCGATTCTCCTTTCACTCCGTGATCCCGCCGCCAGGCCAGACCGCTGACGTGGTACACATCCCCGGTACCGTCCAACTCGTCCTCGGCTCCATGCCGCAGAAGATGACTGGCAAACATCGAGAATTCCGGAAAACTCCGGTCCGCCGCTTCCATCAACGCCGCCAGCCAGGCCGGTTCGGGAAAGGCATCCGGATTCAAAAACGCAATCCATTCACAATCGCCGGCCCGCTCGACGGCCCGGTTATTCCCTGCCGCGAATCCGGTATTTTCCTTCAACCGGATGACTTCGACCGTAGGGAACAATCGTTCCACCAACGTGCAGGATCCGTCGGTACTGGCGTTGTCCACCAGAATCGTCCGGTCGGGAAGGCGGGACTGGCACGAGAGTGCGGTAAGACAGCGGTTGAGGTATTTTCCGGAATTCCAGTTCACGATCACCACCACCACCCGCGCGCTGGAACTCATCGCCCGCGTCCCCTACTCCCATCCAGAATTTCAGTTCCGCATAACACATCCA
>PCWF01000134.1:3977-4192 GCA_002796165.1 Nitrospinae bacterium CG11_big_fil_rev_8_21_14_0_20_56_8 | reverse complement strand
TTTTCCCGCCACCCCGTCGAAAATCTGATGCAGCAGCTTATCGGTCACCCCGGCCTTAATGGATTTCGTCAATTCAGCCGCGAGAGCCTCCATTTTCTCCGAAGCGGCGTTGACGTCCGGGTTAGTGATGTTGTCCTGAACCTCCCGATCGCTCATGGCTCGGATTTTTTCGATATATTGCTCGACGGTGAAACCTTGGCCGAGTCCCATCTCTT
>PCWF01000134.1:3595-3904 GCA_002796165.1 Nitrospinae bacterium CG11_big_fil_rev_8_21_14_0_20_56_8 | reverse complement strand
ATTCCCCAAATCGCGGTTCAAATTATGGAAGGCCATCTCTTCCGGTTTCCACAGCAAGGGCATCCCGGGCTCAGAGGTGGCGTAAAGAGACCGTCCATACGCATCAAATAATCCTGGATACGGGGTTGTCGTTGTTATTTCATGTTGGATTTTAAGTTTTAAAGGATCCTTTTCGGACATGTTTTTTGCCTGTTTGAAATACTCCTCAAAGAGTGTGCCTCCCAGGTATTCGTCTTGAGGGGTTCCTTTGGCTTCCCGAGTTTCTTTGAGAAGCTGGTGGATGACTTCGATAACCTCCGCTTTGTTCAT
>PCWF01000134.1:2879-3545 GCA_002796165.1 Nitrospinae bacterium CG11_big_fil_rev_8_21_14_0_20_56_8 | reverse complement strand
ATTTTCTCAAAGCATATTCGATGCTGTAGACAATCTGAAGAAGTTTCCTATATTCAGACGATATATTTTGAAAGCGTCCTTCCTCGGCGCGGATTGCTTCGATTTGTTCTCGCGAAGACAGGTCATTAAAGTGTTTCGTCCCGTCCTTTTGAATCATTAGTTCGTACCAGATGGGTGCGTGACAATGCGAAAAGGGCGGGCGATCGAGATTTTGAGTTTTATAAGGGTCGTTTTTTTCTATAGCAGGAACCGTAAGTTTCGAAGATTTTAAATGTAACTCGAGTTTGCTTAATTCCGGACAATGAGTCCCTAAATATTGGGGGGCGGCATGGGCGTTGAAAGGCCCTCCTACGACGGTGAGGGAGAAAAAGGCGGCGAATACTGTTTTCATGACAGCCTCGCCCCAGTTAGGAATAACGGCGTTTTAAATCGGACCGGGAGGGGCGGACCGGGCCTCTCCTAGTATTAGCTCACGGCCCCGTTTTGTCAATGGGAAATTGGCTATTTCCCGTTGTCGCCTTCGATGCGGGCGACGGCTTCGTCTACGTAGGTTTTGATGCGCGTGTCGGTGTGCCGCTTTCGGGTGTCTTTAAGGGCTTGCAGGCATTTAGGATCGCCGATGGTGCCGAGCGTGCTGATCGCGGCCATAAGAATGCGTTCATCCTG
>PCWF01000134.1:2587-2835 GCA_002796165.1 Nitrospinae bacterium CG11_big_fil_rev_8_21_14_0_20_56_8 | reverse complement strand
GCCAATGCGCGCAGAGCGTGCACGCGCAGCGGATAGCTGCCGGGCGGCTGAGCCGCTTTTTTAAGAAGAGGCAATACCTTTGGGTCCTGCGTTGCCGCGAGTCCGGCAACGGCGCCTGCGGCGACTACGTCCCACCAAGAAGCGCGGTCGAGGTTTTTTGAGATGCGCGCAATGAGCGCGCCGTCCTTAAAGGCGCCAAGCGTGCGGGCCGCCTGCGCCTGAACATGGAGGCTCTTATCGCGCGTTAA
>PCWF01000134.1:1782-2466 GCA_002796165.1 Nitrospinae bacterium CG11_big_fil_rev_8_21_14_0_20_56_8 | reverse complement strand
CCGGAGCCGACGGCGCCCAGAGAACGTGCGGCTTCGGCCGAGGTGGCCCAATACGCGTCCTTGCGTGCCGCGGTTTCCAGCGCCTGAATGGACGCGGCGTCTGCGAAGCCGGCCAATGCCGCCGCGGCCCGCGTTCGGCTTAGCGCGGATTTCGCCCGGACCAACTGCTCTTTCCATTGGGAGAACGTCTTTTGAAAGTCGAGTCGCTTTAAAATCCAATGTTCGGGGTCGAATTCTACGAACTTCGGTTCTCCGGGGAGTTTAAACTTAAAAACGTGCTCTTTCTTCTCAACGGTTTTTTTGAAATTTTTCACCCAGCCGGCTCCGCTAAAGCGAAAGGTAACCGGCATGCGAAAAAGCGGCGGCTCCCCCTCTCCGGATTGAGTCTGCAGGACCCGGACCTCGGCGGCGCCCTTTTTGTAGGAGTAGCGGACCTTGTAGGACGGCAGGCCGCTTTTGAAAACCCATTGGTCGAAAAACCAGCGAAGATTCATCCCGGAGGATTTTTCAATGGCTAAAATCAGGTCGATGGTTTCGACGCTTTTATCCCGATTGGCGGTGAGATAATCCTTGATGGAGGCGCGCCAGCGTTTCTCGCCTAAAACGTAGCGAAGCATGTGAACGACCCAGCCCGCTTTTTCGTATAAATGCCGGTCGAAGAGAATCCAGGGATATTTGTATGTG
>PCWF01000134.1:1599-1741 GCA_002796165.1 Nitrospinae bacterium CG11_big_fil_rev_8_21_14_0_20_56_8 | reverse complement strand
GAGGTAGGTGTTTCGGTTGATCTCCAACTCGTTGTCGGCTTCGTCGCGTCCCTTATATTTCTCGGTGTAAAGCATTTCGCAGTAAGTGGCGAAGCCTTCGTTTAGCCAAGCGTGCGACCAATCGCGGCAGGTCACCAAATTG
>PCWF01000134.1:1326-1538 GCA_002796165.1 Nitrospinae bacterium CG11_big_fil_rev_8_21_14_0_20_56_8 | reverse complement strand
CGCGCTCGCTCATCAGGCACGCGTCGGTTTGCGTCGTGCAGGTCGTGTTTTCCATCCCCCCGGGAAACTCCGCGGCGGCGACCTGAGCGTATTTCTCGTAGGGATAGGAGACCCCGAAGTATTCGGAGAAAAATTCCAGAGACGGAATCGTCGCGGAAAATCCCCGCTTTGCGTCGGCTTCCCGGCCTTTCTCGCAATAATAGAGGACGTCC
>PCWF01000134.1:0-1265 GCA_002796165.1 Nitrospinae bacterium CG11_big_fil_rev_8_21_14_0_20_56_8 | reverse complement strand
GGGAGTGGGGCCGGCGCATGTGCCAGTGGAAAATTTCCTTGCCGCCTTCTTTTCTCCGGGAGGAAAGAAGGCCGTTGGAGACGGCGACAAATCCTTTGGGCACCGTGGCGACGATTTCGCTGGTGGCCTTTTCATCGGGAGAGTCGTGACACGGGAACCAATAATGCGCGTCTTCCGGCTGTCCTTGGCTCCAGAGCTGTACGGGACTCTTTCTATTTTCCTTGTTCGGCCCGACGAAATGAAATCCGGTGCTGGGCTTCGATATGCGGTAGCGCACTTCGAAGACGGTTTCTTCCCCCGCGGTCAGTTTGCCCGGCAGGGTGATTTTAAGGGTGTCGTTTTTGTGCCGAAAAGAAAGGCTCCGTCCGGCGGACTTCGCGCCGAGAATCTTCATTCCCGCGGCGCGAAGCGTGACTTCGCGCAAGCCGTTTTCGAACGCGCGGATGCGGGTGGTGCAAAGGCCGTTGACCGTTTTCTTGGGAAAATCTACGCCGATGTCCAGGCGGACGTGCAGGGTGTCGAAGGCCCGGTCGGGCGCGTAAACGGGCTTATCGCCTAGTAAAACGTCTTTCAGGCGCGCGGGCGCCGCTTCGTATCGCCGGCAGCGGCGCCCTTCGCGCATCATCCGGCCGCGTTGGCGACCGCGCCGCCTCGGGCTTTCTCCACCGCGGATATGATGGCGGGAATAACCTTGTAGAGGTCGCCCGCAACGGCATAGGTCGCGAGCTTCATCATGGGGCAGTCGGGGTCGTTGTTAATCGCGACGATCGTGTCGCTTGAGTTCATCCCGGCCAGGTGTTGGATTTGCCCGGAAATCCCGCAGGCGATATAGAGGCGCGGCCGGACCGAGCGGCCGGTTAGGCCCACTTGATGCTTGTAGGGAATCCACCCCGCGTCCACCGCGGCGCGGCTTGCGCCGACGGCCGCTCCGAGGGTTTTCGCCAGGTCGCGGATGACGGAAAAGCCTTCGGCGTTTCCAAGACCGCGGCCTCCCGAAACGATTTTTTCGGCGGTGCCCATATCCACGTCGTTGCCTTCGTCCGGAGAAAATTTCACAAAGCGGGCTTTGACGTCCCATGAAGAGGGATCGATTTCCATGTCGAGAAGAGCTCCCTTCTTATCGCTCGTGCCGGAACGGGAAAAGGCAAGCGGGCGAACGGTGACGATTTCCGTCGCGGACGTCAGCGCGACTTTGGAGATGACGTTTCCTCCGTAGCAGTTGCGCGTGACGATGAGACGTTTTTGATCGTCTACTTCAAGTTCCA
>PCWF01000214.1 GCA_002796165.1 Nitrospinae bacterium CG11_big_fil_rev_8_21_14_0_20_56_8 | reverse complement strand
CTTTGCCCTCCACGTTGACGGCGACCAGTTTGCGGATGCCCATGCGCCGCGCCAGGGCTTTCACTTCGGAGTAGCCATTGCCCGAGATGTTATTGAACGGGATCACCCCCAGGGCAAAGGTTCTCCGGCCCAGGGTTTCCAGGAGCGGAAGGGGAAACGCGCCGTTGGTGAAATGATTGTCCCCGTAACAATGCACCTCGTTGATGCGCGGATTCTGCTTCAACTCGTCTTTAACGCTGTATTGACCGAGAGTGGAGATGCGGCTCCCGTTGTACTGGGTGTAAAGGGAGTGAATGATATCGTTGAACTGCTTCATCCGCGAGCTCCGGAAGACCAGGATCTCTTCCCCGGGGAGAACGCGGATGGATTGGAAGTTGTCTTTTGCCGTTGCCGAGTATCGGTTGTTGAATCCGAGTTCGTAAAGTTTTTCGGCTTCACGGAAATTGTTCATGACCTGTTCGGCGGGGTATTCCGGCCGGTCCACCACGCAAAAATTACCGCCATCGAAATGTTTCCAGTCCAGGTTGCGGAGGTATCCCGTGGATTTCATCCGGTTATAAAACGGCGTTCCCGGTTGCGGGGTGCTGATAGACAACTGGAACCGCCACAGCAGGCCCTCGTCGATCAGTTCCCGGATCAGGGCAATGGTTTTCTTGTCGCATTCGTCGGTGGAGCCTTCGCCGCCGAAGGTGAAAGTGCCGTAGAATTTGAGTCCGATGCCCGCCCCATGTTTCATCAGCCGTTTGAGCTTGGGCACGTTGAATTTTTTCAGCAGTTCCATTCCCCGCGCCGCATGTTCCCCGGCGGTTTCGATGCCCAGCCTCACCATGTAATAGCCCGAGGCTTTCATGGAATCGAGCACTTCCTCATCCATGGGCCATTGACCGCACATGACGTCGTATTTGAGATCGTCGAGACCGTTTTCGCGGATGGCGCGGGTCAGGTCCATGATGTACTTCTTGCTTCCGTTGTGCACTTCCTCGTCGAAGAAGATGCCTTCCATCTGCGGGTACCGGGCGCGAAGCGTTTTCAGTTCGTGGATCACGTTTTCGGGATCGCGGGGCCGCCAGTTGGGGCGGGAGTAAGAAATATTTCCGCACACGCAAAAACTGCACGACAGGGGGCAACCTCTTGAGGCGTAAGCCTGAATCTCCAGGTATTCGCTCGAGGGTTCTCCGGGAATCCCGTAGTCCAGCCGGGAAACGTCGGTGTCCTCGGGCAGGGGAAGATGGTTCACGTCCAGAGGGGGCCGGAGATTCATGTTGGGATACAGACCCGGGATGTCGTTCGGATCTTTTCCCTGGAGGATATCCCGCACCACCAGTTCGTATTCCCTCAAGACCACGTAGTCGGCAAATTCATTTACCTCGTCGGGGAAGGTGGTGGCGTGCGGACCGCAGAAAATGAGCTTGGTGCCAAAGTGTTTCTTGACCTCGGTGGCGAACCGGCTGTCCGCCGCGATGGTTCGGGTGGCGCTGTCCATGATGATGAAATCCGGACCGAATTCGGATACCACGTTGACGAAACTCTGATGATCGTGTTTGTCCAGACACCCGTCGAAAAAACGGACTTCGTGATCGGTGTCGCGTTTGAGAATCGAAGAACAATAGGCCAACTGCCAGGGATAATAGGTGAATATCTTATGATCCCGGGAACTGTTGGTCCAGCGGCTGGGGGAATGAATCATGGCGTACCCGTCGGCATCGATTCCGACGGAATTGCAAACAGCAACTTTCATGAAGAGCCTCGGATGGTTTGGGTAAACGATTCTGAGCTCGCGGGATTCGCGATTTTAGCCCTGGGGGGCAATGGGATGCGATTGCGGTTCCGCCCCAGAAGCCGACGGGTATTTGCCCGGCCGACCGGGAAAACCCTGGCGACCGTTCTCGGGGATCGGCAACGACCCCATAGGAAAACGAGTCTAAATCTCATAGCGGTT
This sequence comes from Nitrospinae bacterium CG11_big_fil_rev_8_21_14_0_20_56_8, assembly GCA_002796165.1. GTDB lineage: Bacteria > Nitrospinota > Nitrospinia > Nitrospinales > VA-1 > 21-14-0-20-56-8. Next base: position 13,286 of record PCWF01000214.1, on the reverse strand, counting down.
TAAATCAATTAAAACTTTAAGGAAAAGGGGTTCCGGGATTTTCCTTCCCCCCGGTCTTGCCGGAAATCGGGGGAAATTCGCCGTTGCCGGTCACGGGGGCGGGGGGGCGGCGGTAATCTCGGTTTTCCGGGGGATATCGATTTCCGCAATCAGGGGAAGATGGTCGGAGGCCACCCGCGTCACGGCGGTCCGCGGAACTTCCACGCTGTAGATCCGGATCGTGTTATCGAGAAAGATGTGGTCGATGCGCCCGAGGGGGAAGCGACCGGTAAAGGTTCGCTGGGGACGGTGATCTTTGAGTGCGGCCTGCGCGTCAGGGTAATGATGGCAGATTTTGCGGAATTCCCGCGAGTGCGGGGTGAAATTGAAATCTCCGCACAGGATGACCGGCGCGCGGCAATCGGGATGACCCAGCCATTCGGGACCGAGCAGGGCCTCCACCTGGGCTTGCCGCTCCCGCTTTTTCAATCCCAGGTGTGTGTTGATGACCTGGATTTCTTCTTCCCCCACCGTGAGCGAAATCCAGAGAGCCCCGCGGGGTTCCAGGCGGGGATGGTCCGGCAATCCGGGAAGGGGGCCCGACTTGACGAGCCGCATGGGAAACCGGCTCAAAATGGCGTCGCCATATTGTTCGCCGGCGACGCGCAGGGCCGGGTAGAAGTGATACTCCATTTCCAGAAAGCGCGCCAGGTAATGGGCCTGGTCCAACTGCCGGGTGCGGAGGCGCCGGACGTCCAGTTCCTGGAGGGCGACGATGTCAGGATCATAGTGGGCGATCACCCGGGCGATGCGGTCGGGAGCCAGTTTGCCGTCCATTCCCCGGCAGGTGTGAACATTGTAGGTCATCACCCGCAGGGGCAGACCTTCCCGGTCGCGGCGGCGAAACCGGGGCGGATGGGGATGGGGATGGCGGCCCAGGAACCTGAGCGCTCCCTCACGCAGGTTGCCGGCCCGCAGATAACGTTTCCCCTCCTCGTAGGTTACGGGACTGGTGAGGGGAAGCAGGGCAAAGGCACGGGTTTCCTCGGTCCCCGGGCCGGTGTGGGAGCCATGCTCCATCGGGAAACAAATCGAGGGAGATTCCAGGCTCCACCCCGAAATAATGAAATCCCCGGAATCGGGATGATGGCACAAATCCACCAGGTCCCTGCAGACTTCCGGCAGAAACGGATGCCCGGCACCCAGCACCTGTTCGGCATCCTGCGGCAGAACATGCCGGACCGAACCGCTCCACGCCGCGACGCCATGGTTATCCAGGGGGGCGAGTACAAGCGGAATGTGCGCTTCGCTCGTCAACCGGAGAGCCATCCGCTCTTTCTCCCCGGAAGATACTGGATGAGACAAATAAATGTGTCCCAGGGATCCCATCGCGGTGACCACCAGAGGAGATACGGAGAGGTCCTCGCCGGGCGGCGATTCCTTCCCCTCGGCGTCCGGCGGAGGCCCGATTCTCCCATTGACCCACCGGGACCGTTCATATTGTATTCCGCGCACCTCGGGAGGGTGCAGGGGGGAGGAAGCATCCGGATGATTCAAGGCTTCGGCTACCGCGTCCTGAATCGTGCGCCCGAATTTCAGAGGATAAGGGACGGTGTCTTCCTGTCCATGATCGGAATAGACCCAGACGTCGTAATCCCGCCTGGGGGAACGGCGGGCGGTTTGGAATAAATCGCGAATCGCTCCATCGATTCCTTTCAGGGTCCAACGCGCGAACCGGGAGGACGGGCCCCGCCGGTGGGCCTGCTCGTCGTAACCGATAAAATTGATATGAACCGTGGGCAGGCCCCGCATCAGGTCCATTTTCCCGCCAATGGTGACCAGTTCGCGAAGCAGGATGCAGATCGCGATGCGAATGGGAACGAACTTGAGTTCCTGTCCCAGCGATTTTCCCGCGATGATGCCCCGAAGAAAGTCACCCAGCGCCAGGATGATTTCCAGGACCAGGAGACCGATCAACCGCGCAATGGCGGGCGCGTGGGACAGGACGAGGATCGCGATGGCGAAAGGATTGACGGCGCGCAAAAGATCGAGCCAGCCGAAGGTCGCGGGGCAGAAATGAGATTCGGCCGCGCCGCCGGAAAAAATACCGGTATAACTGCTTCCTTCCTTGAGCAGGCCTTCGTGCTTCTTTTCAAGCCGCTCCTGAATCGCGGCCACCGGTTCGGGATCGAACATGCGGGCGACCCGGCCCGTTTTGCGGTTCAAAAAACTGAATGCGGGCACGGCGCATTTTTCCCCGTAAAACAGTTCGGCCTGGAATCCCGGGGTGCTTGAGGGTTGACCGGAATACAGGGTATGCAGGTGGTAACCTTCTCTCCGCAACAGGGAGTTGAGGAAGGGCATTTCTCCTCTTTCGAGGGATCGTTCCAATTGGTTGCGGGACAGCCCGTCGATCTGGATCAACAGAAGGCCCGGCCGGGTTTCGGTTCCCGTGGACCGCGAAAGTTTGAGGAGCCGGATCCCCCATTCACTGCGGCTCAGAAACAACCGGCATTTTCGGATGACTTGCTCCAGCCGTTCAACCATCGCGGGAAGAATTCTGTGAAGGGGGGATGAAGGCCGCTCCGGCGGCATGGGCGCGATTGAGCCAGATCTCCCATTCGCTTTCGATCATACGCATCGCCCCGCTCCACATGCTGTCTTCAATCTCCCGCTTTTCGGGATCGCTCTTGAGGAGGCCTTCGTATAGTTCAAGCGAGCGGGACGCGCACCGGTCCAGGGAGAATTGCCGGGCGGTGGTTCGGGCCGCCTCCCGAAGCGTTTCCTTTTCCTTCCCGGTTTTGGTGTAAATCCAATGCAGGGCGGAAGCGAACGCATCGATGGTTTCATGGTACACCAGGTGGCCGTTCAGACCCGATTGCACCACTTCCCGGGCTCCCGGCGCGTCCAGAGCCACCACGGGGCAGGATGCCGCCAGGGCTTCGGTCAGCACCATACCCTGGGTTTCGGTTTTCGAGGCAAAGGCGAACACCTCCATCGCATGGTAGGCGTCGACCAGATCGCCGCCGACCAGGGTTCCCGTAAGGACCAACCGGTGCAACAACCGGGCTTCCCCGAACCGGGCCAAAATCCGTTCCTTGGAGGGGCCTTCGCCGGTAACGAGGAACCAGGCGGATTCGCATTCTTCAAGAAACCGAAGGACGGCGCGGGCGAGGAAATCGAGATTCTTTTCCGGCGCGAGCCGGCCCACGTGGCCGACGAGAAAGGCATCGGGGGGAATGCCGTACCGTTTTCGGAATTTCGTCCCGTCCCCTTTCGAGAATTGTTCCAGATTGACTCCGGTGGGGACCGCCTCGACCGGAGTCCGGGTTCCACGGGTCTTGATCAGGGAGGCGATGCTTTCGCTGGGCGCGAACACCAGGTCGCACAGGTTCGCGTAACCGGTGGACAGTTCCACCACGAAGCGTTGCAGTTCGGGAGAATCTCCGGGCACATAATGGGTATACTGTTCGTACAGGGTGTGATGGGTGAAGACCAGAGGGGCATTTTCCCGCGCCGCCAGGAGAAACGCCGTATCGCCCAGCAGGAACGGATGATGTGAGTGGACGATGTCTGGAACGAAATCATCCAGCGCCACCGTGAGCAGGCCGGGAATGGGAATGCGGACCGAAAAATCGCTCCCGTTGAATTGCTGGATGGCGGGCACGCGAATGACGTCTTCTTCCCATTCAGGCGCGCCTTTGAAGATCGGTGCGATCACGATCACCCGATGGCCTCTCCGGCGGTACTCTTTTGTGAAAGCTTCGACCGATTTCGCAACCCCGCCGACATGGGGAGAATAGGTGTTGGTGACCATCAGGATATTCATTCTTCTTCCCCACGGCAATTATCGGTCCCGGAGCGACGGCCGGGTGTATTTACAGGAGGCCTTGACTTACTCCGGGCAACTTGCAAATATACCGGCTCGGTTTTCATTATAGTTTTTTTCCTTTTCCGCCCTAGTAAAATTTTGGGCGGCGTTTTCAGGCGCAATTCCATGAGTGAGGAAGTTTCCAATGAGCAGGCTCCCCAGGAAAACAAGGGGGGATTTTTTTCCCGGTTGAAACAGGGGTTGACGAAGACCCGCGAGTCCATGGCGGGGGGCATCGGCAAGCTCTTCAAGGGAAAGGGAGAGGTGGGTCCCGAGTTACTCGACGAGCTGGAAGAATCGCTCCTGCTCGCCGACGTGGGGACCCGCGCCACCGAGTTTATCCTGGACGAACTGAAACGGGGGGTCCGGGACGCGGGGCACCGGGAGCGTCAGGACGTGATGGCGCATCTGAAACGGTTGATGGTGGAGATCCTGGAAGAGAACCAGCGCGCGATCGAATTCCCTTCGGGGATGCCGCTGGTCCTGCTCGTCATCGGGGTCAACGGTTCCGGCAAGACCACCACCATCGGGAAACTGGCGGCCCGCTGGAAAATGGACGGGAAAAAAGTGGTGCTGGGCGCGGGCGACACGTTTCGTGCCGCGGCGATCGAGCAGTTGCAGGAATGGGCGCGCCGGACGGATATCCCCTGCATTCATCAGAAAAGCGGGGCCGATCCCTCGGCGGTCGCTTACGATACCGTCCAAGCGGCGGTGAACCGCAAATTGGATGCGGCCATCATCGACACCGCCGGCCGGTTGCAGACCAACGTCAATCTGATGGAAGAACTGAAAAAGGTCAAGCGGGTGATCGGCAAGGTATTGCCTTCAGCCCCGCATGAAACGCTCCTGGTGCTCGATGCCTCCATCGGGCAGAACAGCCTTTCCCAGGCCCGGTTGTTCCATGAAGCCCTGAGCATCGACGGGCTGGTCATGACCAAGCTCGACGGAAGCGCAAAGGGAGGCGTGCTCCTCAATCTTTCCCGCGAGTTGGGGATACCCGTCCGCTACGTGGGAGTGGGGGAAAAAGTGGAGGACCTCCAGGAGTTCAATGCGAAGGCCTTTGTCGAAGCCCTGGTGGGAGAGTAACCGGTTTCGCTATCCGATTTACAAAGCGACCAGGTGTCCCTTTTTAGCGCGTTCTTTGCGGATCAACTCAAACTGTTTCTCCATGACAAACCGGTGGATGTTCTCCCGGTCTTCTTCGTCCATGGCCTCGGAATAACGGTACCGGGCGACGCGCCGCTTCCCATCCGGATGCGGGGTTTGCGTCACGAGGCGCATTTCGGTGTAAATGTGAATATGCTCTTTCAAGGGTAGATACAGCGAAATAGTGACCGGTTCCCCACTTTCGGGCGTGTAACCTTGCGGAATGGCGCAGGACAGTCCGCTTGCGCTCAGGTTTAATATCGTTATCCCATAGATAGTCCCCTCCCGGGTAATGATGGCCGCATCGAGAGCTTGCAACGAGGCCAGATTCAACCGGTAATCATTTCTTTGATCCTGCTCCGGATCGTAAGCTCCCCTCACCGGAACGTTGCCCAGGTATTTCTCGACCCACGAGTTTACCAGGGACTCCTGGGGCAAAGCGGTATTCGTCGAAAATCCCAAGCTCGACATAAGGCGTCCTTTCTGAACATCTCTTTAAAAATCGGTACCTGCTGACGTCGGAAAATTGGCAGGTTGGTATTTATTTTTTAATGAGCAAGAAATATGCCAGGGAAAGGGATTCGAGGGAGGAGGGGAGGAGCCTTATTTTAAAAGGCAATGACAGCCTTCGAGTTGGATGGGAGGACGAGGGGGAAGTAAGAAAGGGGACATTTCTTCCCCGGGGGGGCGAAATTTCCCGCAGGCCGGGAAAGATCAGGGAAGAATTTTATGGATGGTTTCGAGGAGATGTTTATAGTTTCCGGGTTTGGTAAAGAAATCCCGGACACCGAGTTCCCGGGCTTCCGAGGCAAGCCGCGAGTTTTCTTCGATACTGGTGAGCATGATCACGGGAATTTGCTGATGGTGTTCCCTCAACCAACGGAGAAATTCCATTCCGCTCACCTGGGGCATCAAAACATCGACCACAGCCAGGTCGGGGGGATTCTCGGTCACCCGATCGATGGCTTCCCTCCCATTGGCCGCCAATTGAATCGCGTAACCCTCTTTTTTGAGAATCCGGGATACCAGCGTTCGCGAGAGGTGGTCATCATCGACGACAAGAATTGTTTTCGGGGAGAGCATGGGTGGTTTTCCGGACAGGGACAAGGGTTGTTCGAAATTTCCAGAGAGATCATTCACGGACAAACAGGAAATCGCCTCCGTCGTGGCCGGAGTCACGGATAACACTGTAAACGGGGGTTTGAACCGCGTGGCCTGCCACCGACTCTTTGATGTGGTTATAAAACAATTCCTCGGCGGTAAATAACTTCCCTTCGATTTGATTCAAGGCATTGAGAAGGACCTGCGCGAAAATGGAATGCCCTTCACCTCCCGAATCAGCCACGGGTTCGTTGCCGCCGCTCGCCATCAAGGTGCGAGAAGATTTGTTGAGCATCTTTTCAAGATATTTGCCGCGAGCGGCCTTGGAATTCATGTCGGTGTCCAGGCTCCGGGTCATGGTGCCGGAATAACAGGAATCGGCGACGATCAAGATATGGGCGGATGAGAAGCGCTTGATATTGGAAGTGATCCGTTCCGCCAAAATCCAATTGGTGTCGTCATCACGTTTTGCGTCCACCGGCAACCAGTAGGCTTTGTCGGAGGTTTTATCGAATTCCCCGTGACCGGCGTAATAAATCAGGAAGCTGTCCCGGGCTTCCAGCATACCCCGGATTTTATTGATGCGCTCCAGGATATCGGCCCGCTTCGCGTCAAGAAGCACCTCCGTCTCAAACTTGTATTTCTCCCGCAAGACCTTTTCGATTTCCCGGGCGTCGTTTTGGGCTGTTTCCAGTTTGGGAAGGTACTGGTAATTGTTGTTCCCGATGATCAAAGCATAGAACCGGCCGAAGTTACCTTGGTCCCCCAGCTTGGCGGGCGCGACCATTTCGGTTTTAGGATTCCGGTTGATGGTGAAAGTCTTCCGGCCGATATTTTCCCGGACATCCATGGCCGTAATGATAATTTCATTCTCGCCGACTTTGAGGAAGACGTCGGCGGTGAAATGTCCCTCCTCATCCAGTGAGGTGGTTTGCCCGTTTACCTTGACCTCGGCGACCCCGCTGGGATCGGTTGCCTTGCCCGTGATTTTCGTTGCAGAACGGTTCTCGACCACCTGGACTCCCCGTTCAACCTTGTGGGAGGTGATGATGACGGAAGGAGGGGTGATGTCGCTGGGATGGGGAGGAGTCCCCGACGACAGGGAATCGGATCCGGCGGATTCCAGTTTAAGGGCGTCGGAATGTATCCAGCCAACAGGCTCGCCCTGCTGGGCCACCTGCATCCAGCCGGAAGGCAGTTGGCCAACAACCTGAACGATTCCTCCTAGGGCAATGCTTTTGATTTTATGGGAATCGGGGAAGGGCCGACGTCTCACCCCGGCCGACGAAACAACCACTCGGTACCTTGCGTTCATGGGTTTGAGGCCGGATAAAATGCTTGCCCACTCTTTCGAGTCGTCCTTGTAGGCGGTTCCTTCTATGACATATTCATTGTCAAAACAAAATCCGGTTTGATCGATGTGAGGTTCGATGGTTTTTTGGACCCGTATATACTGGGCTCCCATTTCCGCGGCCCGGTTCTTCAACAGGTTAAGGCTCGCCTCATAAGTGCCTCTCAATCCATATCCTCCGCACCCGTTCCCGCTATGAACTTTTATGGGACCAATTTCCGAAAATCGTTGGTCGGGGACTTCCTCCCCGATTTCAACCTGGGTTCCTTTTTCAGAAACCGGTGGCGCGGTTGTCACACACCCAACCGTGAACGATAAAAGGCAAACGGCAAGGGCTGAAAGAAGAATGCCGGTTACAGGCAAAGGCCTTGAAGGAAAATGATCGATGGGAGAGGTCATGGAAGGTTGGATCGAGAAGGGTAATAAGAGCGTCTTAACCTTATGCTTTCCTAACAGGCTTATCCCCTGGATTGATCTTCCCCGGCCTCCACGGGCGCTCATAATCTTTCCGCGAGAAATTTCATCTTGTTAGACACCTTAAATTGTTTCGCCTATGCAAATCACCTATGCATCTGGCTCGGAGGACCTGAAGCCGAACAAATTGTATCATAATTTCTTGACGATTCTACGGGCGGAGAATATTTGCTCCATTCCAGGGATGGGGTCAGGCGGGAGGAGGGAAAGCGATGCTGAGCCTGTTGTCAATGGCAACTGTCCCGGGGACCGTGCATCAGGGAGTGGACAGGATTTCCACGAGACCTTCAAGGGGAATGCCCACCCAGGCCGGTCGATTGTCCAACTCGTACCGGATCTCGTAAAGGGCCTTTTCGATGATGAACAGGTTCAGGAGGCCCTTCGCATGTTCCGGATCGGTAGGATAGGAAGGACAGTCCCGCATTTCTTCCTGGTACCGGGCGAGAAAGGTCTGGGAAGAAAGATTCTGCCAAATGCGGATGTGGGGTTCCAGGAGGGCGAGATCGTGCGGCCGTTCCCGGATGATTTCATAGAGCGAGGAGTAAGCGGCGTAATTGAAGGAACGAAGCATGCCGGCCACGTCCTTCACGGGCGAATGTTTCATTTTGCGTTCCCGCGCCGGGCGGGCGGGCTCGCCCTCGAAGTCGATGATGATCACGTCGTTTTCCGCCAGCAGGACCTGGCCCAGGTGATAATCCCCGTGGAACCGGGTTTTGGCGGCGGCGAATTCCTGTTTCTTCAAGGATTCGAGACGGCGAACCAGGTTCTTTTTCGCCGCGAACAGTTTCTTCAGGTTTTCCTGAATGTGTTCGGGGAAGCCTTTTTTGCGGCGGCGGATTTTCTCAAACGTCTGGTTGGCCTCCTTCAAGACCTTGCGAACCCATGCGGCGCTGTCCTGGCTTCGAATCGGTTCCGGATCGAAATTGCGGTTTCCGGTTTTACAGGCCAGCGCCCGGTGCAATCCCGCCGTTCTCCGTCCCAGGGTTTCCATGAGAAATAAATAGGATTGGTGCCATTCCTCCGGAGGGGGAGGCGGGTCCTGGCGGTGATTCATCAGGCAATCTTCAAGAAAACGCTTCAAATAATCCTGGGTATGGCTCCACAAATCCCCCTGATTTTTGACATAAGACTGAACGAGGGCCAGAGTTACCGAGTTTCCCGGCGTGGTTTCCAGTTCCAGCGCTCCCGCCAGCGGCACTACGTTTTTGAAAGGGGAAACCTCGGTGAGAAATTGCCCCATTTCCTGTTCCGGGCTCAGTCCTTCCTGGATATGCCTGCATCCTTTCACGAACAGACGGTCTCCCAGAATTACGGTGGTGTTGCTTCCCTGCGTTGCGGGACGCCGGACTTCCAACTGGCCGATTTCCTCCACCGACAGTTCCTGAAGATGGGAACTCGAGCGGAATTTCAATCGACCGGGACCGAAGGGAACCTCGCGTTTTTCGCGCATGGCCTGAATCAGTTCCCGGCAGAAGGTTTCGTCGGCGAAAGAATCGAAGAGGATTCCCATGCGCGCGTGTTCCCGGACCTTGGACAAGGTATAGATCCACAAATGCCGGAACAATCCTTCCTCTCCCGGGTCCCACGCGATGGAGAGAGGAAGCAGATACGTTTGCGCTCCTTTTTCCGGCGTATCGACCTGAAGCAGGCATAGGATCCATTTTCCGGGTCCGGATTTCCATTCTTCCATAAACTGGATCTTGATCTTCTCGATGGTTTCTCCCTTCGCGGCGAACCAGCGTTGTTCGGGAAGGAACTGGGTCAGGATCGGTTTCTCCAGTTGTTTGCGCAGGTTCTGGCCGGAGCTTTTTTGCGTGCCCTCCAGCTTGTCGGGGAAAAAGCTGTCCTGGCTTTTGAAGAGAACCAGCACCGGGAGTTCGAGAGGGGGAAGCCGGTCCTCATGCCAGGAAGGGACCTCCACCTCGGTCTTGAGCAAAAACCAGTAGAAGCCGTGTCCGGCCAGGGTAAGAAGGTAGGGTAGCTCGCCGATGGCCGGGAAGGACGTTCGCCCCAGCATTTCGACGGGGACGCGCCCGGTGAATTCCGAAAGGTCGAGTTCCACGGGCTGGGCCGAGCGGGACAGGTTGGCGACGCACAGAAGGATGTCGGAATTGTGACGCCGCAAATAGGCCAGAATTTTTCGATTGCCCGGCCGCAGGAATTCGCAGGTGCCGCGGCCGAATGCCTGGGTGGTCTTGCGGACGGCGATCAGATGCTTGATCCAGTTGAGGAGTGAAGAGGGGTTCCGGCTTTGCGCCTCCACGTTGACCACCTCGTACCCATAAATGGGATCCATGACGGGAGGCAAATACAGTTTTTGCGGATCGGCTTTGGAAAATCCCGCGTTTCGATCCGGGCTCCATTGCATCGGCGTGCGCACCCCGTTGCGGTCCCCCAGGTAGATGTTGTCTCCCATCCCGATCTCGTCGCCATAATAAATGATGGGCGTCCCCGGCATGGACATGAGGAGACTATTGAGCAGTTTGACCTTGTCCAGGTCGTTATCCATCAGGGGCGCCAGCCGTCGCCGGATTCCCACGTTGATACGCATACGGGGATCGGCGGAATACATCCTGTACATGTAATCGCGTTCCTGGTCGGTCACCATCTCCAGCGTCAACTCGTCATGGTTGCGCAGAAAGATGGCCCATTGGCAGATTTCGGGTATATCGGGAGTCTGATTCATGATCTCGGTGATGGGGTGACGGTCCTCCAGGGCAACGGCCATGAAGACCCGCGGCATGAGCGGGAAATGGTAGGCCATGTGGCATTCGTCCCCGGTGCCGAAATATTCCCTCACGTCTTCCGGCCATTGATTGGCCTCGGCCAGGAACATGCGGTTCTTGTAATGCTCGTCCACCACTTTGCGGATCTGACGGATCACGGCATGGGTTTCGGGAAGGTTCTCGTTGTCCGTTCCTTCCCGGACGCAAAGGTAGGGAACCGCGTCGAGCCGCATCCCGTCCACCCCCATGTCAAACCAGAACCGCATCACGCGGATGACGGCTTTCACCACCTGCGGGTTGTCGTGGTTCAGGTCGGGCTGGTGGGAAAAAAAGCGGTGCCAGTAATAAGCCTTGGCCACCGGATCCCATCCCCAGTTGGAGGTTTCCGTGTCGGTGAAAATGATCCGGGTTTCTGGAAATTTCTTATCCGTGTCGCTCCAGACATAGAAATCCCGTTTGCTCGATCCCGGCAGGGCCCGGCGCGCCGCCTGGAACCAGGGGTGCTGGTCGGAGGTGTGGTTGATGACAAGTTCGGTGATGACTTTGAGTCCGCGCTGATGCGCTTCCCGCACGAAATTCCGGAAATCTTTCCTGGCCCCGTAATCGGGATTGATATTGCGGTAGTCGGCGATATCGTACCCATCGTCTTTAAGCGGCGAAGGATAAAACGGAAGGAGCCAGAGCGTATTTACGCCCAGGTTTTGGACGTAGTCGAGTTTCTCGATCAATCCCTTGAAGTCCCCGATGCCGTCGTTATTGCTGTCGTAGAAAGATTTGATGTGGATCTGGTAAATGATCGCGTCGCGGTACCAGAGCGGATCGTCCTGCCAGGCCTGGGTTTGGGTCAGGTCATTCATGGCGCGCCTTCGGCTCAGAGGTAGTATTCAAAATCCTTTTCCGTGTGAATCCGCCGCCGGATCAGGAAAATGTGGGCCGGGCAGACCCCCGGATTCAGTTCGACGAAATTGCGCGAGCCGTGCCAGAGGTAGCGGCTGTCGGACAGCAGATCGTGGGCCTGGTAGGACCCCGTGGCGTCAAGGCCCAGCACGCGGCAGTCCAGATGCAACCAACCCGACTGGGTATGAAACGGATCCAGGTTCACCACAACGAGAATCACGTTCTTCAGGTCTTCCGTGTTTTTGCTGTAACAGATCATTTCCGGATTGTCCACGCTGTGAAAGTGGAGATTCCAGTCCCGGTGAAGCGCGGGGTTCTCCTTGCGGATCCAGTTGACCCGGGAAATAAAATCCGTGAGATTGCCGGGACAATGGTAATCCCAGACCCTGATTTGATATTTCTCCGAGTCGAGATATTCCTCGCTTCCCTGTTGCAACGGGCGGTGTTCTATCGTTTCGTAAGGCGGACCGTAAATTCCGTAATTGGCGCAGGCGGTGGCGGCAAGTACGAGGCGGGACTGAAATGCCGGCCGGCCCCCGATCTGCAGAAACTCGTTCAGGATGTCCGGAGTGTTGGGCCAGAGGTTGGGACGAAAGTATTCACGCCCGTCTCTCTTGGTCAGTTCATGGAGATACTGGTACAGTTCCTCCTTGGTGTTGCGCCATGCGAAATAGGTATAGGACTGGCTGAAACCGAGCTTGGCCAACCGGTGCATGAGCTTCGGGCGGGTAAACGCCTCGGAGAGAAAAATCGCTCCGGGGTGTTCTCTTTTGATCTCCCCGATCACCCACTCCCAGAACGGAAAGGGTTTGGTGTGCGGATTGTCCACGCGGAAGATGTGAATCCCCTGCCCGATCCAGAACAGAAACACGCTTTTCAACTCCTCCCATAGTTCCGTCCATTGTTCCGACTCGAAGTGGAAGGGATAAATGTCCTGGTACTTTTTAGGGGGATTCTCGGCATACTGAATGGTGCCGTCGGGATGCCAGCGGAACCATTGGGGATGTTCCTTGACGTAGGGATGGTCCGGCGAACATTGGAATGCGATATCCAGGGCGATGTGGAGCCCGAGGTCTCTGGCCTTGCCAACCAGGTTGCGGAAATCTTCCAGCGATCCCAGGTCCGGATGGATGGCCTTGTGTCCCCCTTCGTCCGATCCGATGGCCCAGGGACTGCCGGGATCTCCCGGCCGGGGTGTGAGGGAGTTGTTTCTTCCTTTGCGGATGGCGCGGCCGATGGGATGGATCGGCGGAAAATAGACGACGTTGAACCCCATATCGGCGATGCGTTGCAGTTGCGCCTCACAATCCTTAAAAGTGCCGTGCCGCCCCGGATGCGAGGTGCAGGACCGGGGAAACAATTCGTACCAAGCGCTGAACCGCGCGATTTCGGGGTCCACCAACACCCGGAGGGGGGCATCGGGACAGGAGGCGTGCCGTCGATCGGGATAATGGGCCATCAACCCGGACAAGTCCGGGTCGAGCGCCGCGTTCCGGATTTCCTCCGGATTGGCGGCCTGGGTCAGCCGTTTCTTCCACGCAAGCAGTCGTTCGCGGTCGTGTTTTTCGGCCCGGCGGGAAGATTCCTCAAGAAGCTGGGCGCCCGCCAGGGCCGCCGCCGCGATATCCTTCGGGTCCTCACGGCGCTTCAGTTCCTCTCTCCATGTGCCGAAATGATCCACCCAGGCGCAAACCGTATATTGGTAACAGCCCAACTCCTCGACGGTGAACTCCCCTTGCCA
>PCWF01000150.1:15152-15233 GCA_002796165.1 Nitrospinae bacterium CG11_big_fil_rev_8_21_14_0_20_56_8 | reverse complement strand
CATACGCCTGCATCATCTGCACGTAGAGCTTTTTGGTTCGCAGGGCGGCCTGAACCCGGACCATCAGTTCCTCCGGCTCGA
>PCWF01000150.1:6355-15115 GCA_002796165.1 Nitrospinae bacterium CG11_big_fil_rev_8_21_14_0_20_56_8 | reverse complement strand
GCCGCGCTTGAGGGTCGCGATGTCCGATTTTTCCGAAACGAAGATGATGGGCGTGAATCGCCGTCCGCAGATTTCCTTGATCCGGCGGCAGGCCTCGTACCCGTCCATCTCCGGCATGTCCGAATCCATGACGATCAGGTCGGGCCGACATTTCCGGTATTGCTCGATGGCTTCCAGTCCGTTGGCCGCGGTGAGGGTCTGATACGTTTTCAGGGTCTGCCGGGTCAGTTCGATCAGCGGGGCGGAGTCGTCCACCAGCAGGATGCTCCAGGGCGACCGGGTAAATGGGTTGATCGTGTTTTCCAAACCGGATTCCCGAATGGGTTTAAGGATACGATCGGGTAATGTATCACGGTTTGAGAGGAACCGTATTGAAAAACCCGTGATTAAAGATCGGGATGGGTTTCGACCCGATGCCGGTATCCGTCTGTGGTCACGACGATAGCCCCCTCCAGATCGGTCCGGTAGGTATGCGCTCCTTCCTTGCGGTAACGGGACAGGATTTCCGGATGCGGGTGCCGGTTCCAGTTCAGGTATCCGCTGGAGAACAGGACGGCGCGCGGGTGCACCGCCCGGATGAAGGGAAGGCTGTTGGAATACCGGCTCCCGTGATGGGGGCCCTGAAGGAAGAGCGCGTTCAGCGGGGCGCCGCGCTCCAGAAGATAGTCCTCCGCCTCCTGGCCGATGTCTCCCGTGAGCAGAATACTGAATTCGCGGTAATCCAGCCGGAACACCAGGGAAAATTCGTTGCGTTCGCGGCTCTGGAGCGGCGCTGTTTTGCCGGCCAGAAAATCCGGATCGGGATGGAGCGGCGTGAGGATCACCTCTCCGATCCTGAGAGCTTGTCCCGCGCGCAGGGGGATCGCATCGGCGTCGCGGGCCAGGGCTTTGTCGCGCAGATGGATCATGCGGCGGCCCATGGCCTTGGGATTTCCGGAATAGGGGTCCAGGAAATGACGCAGAGGGAAAAGGTCGAGCAAAGATTCGAGTCCGCTGATGTGGTCCTGGTCCGAGTGAGTTGCGGCCATGAAGTCGAGGGTGCGGATCCCCCGGTGCCAGAGGAACGGGGCGACCACGCTTCGCCCGATATTCAGCGAATCCTTGTAAAATCCGCCGCCGTCCACCATCATCACCTGCCGGTTGGGAAACTCGATGAAGATGGATTCGCCCTGGCCCACGTCGAGGACGGCGACGGTCAGTTGATCCGTGGCCCGCTCGGGAAACCGGGGCCATAGCATCAGCAGGGCAACCGCTCCGGCGGCCGCGGCCAGTCCCCCGTTCAGCATCCACCGGCGAAGGCGGAGGTCTTTGGTTTCGCGGGGTGGATCCCACGTCAATCGGATCAGGATTCCCACCCAGAGCGCGCCATAGAGGAAAATCCAGATGCGGGGCGGGGAGGGGACGTAGGCGGCCATGTGCGGCAGACCGGCGAAAAACCGCGGAATCCACAAAAACACGCCGAACAGCACGTCCACGGGAAACAACAGAACCGCCCCCAGCGCCGGGACGAGAGCGCTCAGGGTCATGAGCAACAGGGCGAGCGGAATCGCCAGCGACGCCAGCGGCACCAACAAAAGATTGAGGGCCAAGCCCACCACGCTGATCCGGTGAAAGTGATATACCAGGGCGGGCAGGGTTCCCACGGTGGCGGCCAGGGTGACGATGAAGGTGCCCGCCACGAAGGCGCGCACCCGCACCCACAGTCTGTCGCGGGGGAGCCAATCCTCGGGGTTCGGGCTCGGGGGCAGACCCAGGAGAAAGTGGCGGAGCCCTTTCGATTCGCCCATCCGGTCGATGGGATCGCTGTCCAGCAGGGCCAGGCGTTGGGCCGTGAACAGAATGAATCCCACCGCGAGGAAGGACATTTGGAATCCGGGATCCACCAACGCCCGGGGATGCCACAGCAGGATCGCCAACGCGGCGGCGGCCAGGGCGTTGAACAGGTTGCGTTGCCGGTTCAGGAGCACCGCCAGAAGGATCATGAACACCATGATGCCCGCGCGGAGGGCGGAGACTTTGTCTCCCACCAGCACCAGGTAAAGAGAAACGGGAACCATGCACAGCAGGGCGGTGATGACGCGCGTGGCGCCGCTCCGGGCCAGATCGGGAGCCCAGCGCCAGGCCATCCGGAAGACCAGCGAACGAAACGCGAGAAAGGACGCCCCCGCCACGAATCCGATGTGGAGCCCCGAAACCGCCATCAGGTGGGCCAGGCCCGTCACCCGGTAGGCTTCCAGGATATCCTCCGCAAGGGATTCTTTTTTCCCCAGCACCATGGCCTTGAGCAGAGCCCCGGTGTCTCCCGGGAGATGCGCATCGACGGGGGCCAGCAGGCGGCGGAGCAGGTCGTTTCGGAACCGCGTCCCGATTGAGGGTTGAAATTCTCCCTGCTTTTCGATGTCCCCCGGTTTGGACATCCCGCCCATGACGTCGATACCCTGCGTGGCGAGATAGCCTCGGTAGTCGAAACGGCCCGGATTCTTGAAGTTTCTCGGCCGCTTGAGTTTGACTTTTTCGATGTGAAGGACGTCGCCTACCGCGAACCGAGGAGGTGCCGGGGCGTATAGAGTGATCCGCGCGCGTCCCGCAACGTTCCCCGCGCCGTTATCGTACCGGATGTGCCGCAGGTTGAGAACGTAAACGGTTCGATCGGGATAAGTCAGCGGCGCCGCATCCAGTTCCCCGACCAATTCGGCGGGTTGCCCTTCCTGCAACTGATTGAGAATGTATTCCCGATCGTCGTTCGGAAGTTCGAGGGTGTTCCATGCGCCCAGCACGGGGAGGGCGAGCCACATAACCCAGGCCAGCACGGACCTCCGCCCTTTGCCGAACCCTAAGGCGGCAGAGGTTACGAACATCAAGAGGGGTAAAAGATGAAAAGGAAGAAAATCGTCGGCGGCGGGCAAGGCCAGAGCGATTCCACCGGCATAGGCCAGTACATAGGGGAGGAGAGGAGCCATGATGCCATTACCCTTCATCGAAGAGAGCGTTGCATAACTCCAACATTGAGCCTTCCAGCGCAAAACTCCCGGCTCCGTCGTCGCGAGCCGCCTCGGCGGCGCGGCGATCCAGCTTTCCGGATGGCTTGGCTCCTCCTGAAATGACGGCTTGAACGTTGGTTACGCCAGTCTATCGGACGAGGTCCGCCATATAGGTGCCATCGGCCCGGAACCCTTTTATATCATTTTTGCATGGGTGGCCACAGACGGAAAATCGCCGGGGGAGAAACGTTTGGGGAAAAATTCAATGCGTTTGGGCTTGAGACCGCGCCCGATCGTAAAGGTCGGCGAATTGGGGATAGCCGGTTTCCCGGTAGGTTTCGGACAGTGCTTGGAATATGGACGGATCGGAGGGAGCGAAGGGGAGAATGGCCCGCACAACCAGGGCTCCCAACTCCAGATGTTGTTCCAGGAGCAGGCGGCGGAGTTTCTGGAGAAGCAGATTGAGTTCCACGTTTTTCCGGTTGGCGAGAGTCCGGTATTGTTCCAGCCGGGGGTCCTCGGGGAATCCGGATTTCAGCGCCAGCAGGGCGAGCTCGTAACCGGGGATGAAATCGGGATTGATCCGGACCGATTTTTCGGCGAACCCCAGGGTTACCGTTTCGCGAAACAAATGGGGACAACGGTCCCAGACGAATTTCCCGAAATTGAAAAAATTCTGCGAGAAATTGCAAATCCGTTCGAAGGAGTCGGAGCACGATTCGGCCAGGCCGGGGGCCACGTCGGCGATTTCAAGGTCGGCGATCGCCCGGCGGTAAACTTCCCGGGCTTCACGGAGGATCGTGGATTCGTTTTTTTCGTTCCCGGACAGGTTATGCCGGTGGTGCCGGAACTCAAACAGGGGAAGGTCCAGATTGGCGATCGGAAAACGGCGCAGGATCCGGAACCACATGTCCAGGTCGAAGGCAATCTTGAGCTTTTCGTTAAAGTACCCGACTTCGGCGAAGATCCGACGGGGAACCATGACGGTGGGGGCGCATAGAGTGACCCCGTAGAGGAATAGATTTTTCAAGGCCTCCTCCCGGGAGCGGAAGTGCACCTGGGACGGGTTGGATTGCAGGACCGGGTTTCCGGCCTCGTCGATGTCCGCTTTTTGACAGAAAATCGCGCCCAAGGAGGGCTCCGCTTCGAGCCGGTTTACCTGGAGCTGAACTTTGTCGGGTAGAAACCGGTCGTCCTGGTTGAGCCAGCAGATGTATTTCCCCTGTGCCGCGCGGATCCCCCGGTTCAGATTGAGGGTGAGTCCCACGTTGGGGCTATGGAACAGGTGCAGAACCCGGGAATCGGAAATCGACTGGACCACGTCGCGGGTCCGGTCGGTGGATGCATCGTCGCAGACGAGGATTTCCAGCCGCGTCCAGGTTTGGGCCAGCGCGCTGTTCAGTGCATCGGCGATGAAACGCTCTCCGTTGTACGTGGGGATGACGATGCTGACGAGGGGTTGTTCCATTCAGGTCTCCTTCCCATTCTCATCGGAGAAGGGAGGAAAAACCATGAGAGGAAATAGAAAAGGAAGGGGATGAATGGGGGGGGCTTGTTGCGTCCTTGCGTTGGGTTTGCGTCGAATCGGATCCACCGCAAAGGCGTAAAGGACGCGAAGGTAAAGGCGGAGGCGTCATTGCGAGGAGGCAGAAAGCCGACGAAGCAATCCAGGTGTTCGCCACACGGGCGCAAGGCGGGGACCGATGGCAACTCTGTCTGTGGGAACGTAATGAGAACCTATCGGCTCTCTGCCCCCCACGGCGAGTGGGTGGATCGCCACGCTCACCGGGGTTCGCTCGCGATGACGAATCCGGTGGTTTTTCAAATGCTCCGGAGTTCGTTCTTCACCGTCGCGATCGTTTAACAGTCGCTTTAAAGCTGTTTGAGGAGGGAAAATTCGATCTGCCGCCGGGCGATATCGACGTCGGCGATGCGGATTTTCACGGAGTCGCCGATCCGGAACGTCCGGTGCCGCCGCTGGCCCACCAGCTTGTGTTCGGGCTGGATGTAAATGTAATAATCGTCGCTCAGACCGGACAGCCGCACCAATCCCTCCACGAACACCTCGTCGAGTTGGACGAAAAAGCCGAAGGGGGTCACGCTGACGATGTGCCCGGAATAGGTTTTGCCGATGCGTTCGCTCATATACTGGGCGCGTCGAAGGTCGCAGATCTCCCGCTCGATATCCATGGCCTTGCGCTCCATGGTGGACGATTGTTCCGCGCAATCGGCGACGTAGGAGAACAGCTCTTTTTTTTCCTTTCCGGTGAGCCGGTGATTGAGGTGATTCTTGACCAGCCGGTGGATCACCAGGTCGGGATACCGCCGGATCGGGGACGTGAAATGCGTGTAATGCTCGAAGCCGAGGCAGAAATGGCCGGGATCCCGTTCGGAATACAAGGCCTTTTTCATGGAGCGGAGCAACAGGTTATTGATCACGCGTTCTTCCGGCCGACCCCGGATTTTGGTCAGCAGTTGTTGCAATTCCGTGGAGCGTACGTTGTGAATGTTCTTGAGCCGCAGGCCAAAGCTCCCGATGAACTCGCTGAACGCGGCCAGTTTGTCTTCATCCGGCGATTCGTGGATTCGATGGATGGAGGGAACCTTCTTTTCCGCAAGCCGCCGGGCCACCACCTGGTTGGCGGCGAGCATGAACTCTTCAATCAACTCGTGCGCTTCGTTGTGGTCGGCCACCGAAATGTCCTCGACCTTGCCCTCGGAGTTCATATGAATGTCGGCTTCGGGAACCTTGAAATCCACGCTCCCCAGGCTGAACCGGCGCTTGCGGAGGATCCGGCTGAGTTTGTGCATGGTCTTCAGCGATTCCAGAAAAGGACCGCAGGGGCCGGTTTCGTCCCCATCGTCCAGAAGGTCGGCCACCTCGGTGTAGGTGAACCGCCGTTTGCTCTGGATGATGGATTCGAAGATCTTGTTCCCCATCTCGTTGCCCTCTTCATCGAAGTCGATCAGCACCGAAAGGGTGAGCCGTTCTTCGTGGGGCTTGAGACTGCAAATCTCGTTGGACAGTTGAAAGGGGAGCATGGGGATGACCCCGTCGGGATAGTAGATACTGGTGCCCCGGTCGTAGGCTTCCCGGTCGAGGGGAGAGCCCTGCTCGACGTAGTGCGAGACATCGGCGATGTGAATTCCC
Organism: Nitrospinae bacterium CG11_big_fil_rev_8_21_14_0_20_56_8; assembly: GCA_002796165.1. GTDB lineage: Bacteria > Nitrospinota > Nitrospinia > Nitrospinales > VA-1 > 21-14-0-20-56-8. The sequence goes on along the minus strand of PCWF01000150.1, from coordinate 8,983 downwards.
AGGCGGTATCCCCCCGGCACCCCCTCGATGGACACCGCGTCGTCGAAGTCCTTCGCCCGTTCCCCGTCGATGGTGTAGATCGTCCAATCGGTGAGAATTTTTCTCCGTTCCCGTTCCTCCTGGGTGATGACGGCGGATTGCTTCCCCGCGAAATCCAGGACCCGGGGAGGGAAATCCTGGTGGACCCCATGCTTGCGGAGGATGGAGCGGATCTCGACTTCCGGATCCTGTGAGTAACCCAGTATATCGACGACGCGCCCCAGCAGGGGCTGGTTGCGGGTGGGATAACGGGTAATTTCGACCTCCACCACCTGCCCGGGCTTGGCCCCGCCCGCCTGGTCGGAGGGGACGAACACGTCGTGAAAAAATTTTTCCTCCAGCGGGACCACCCAACCTTCGCGGCCCAGCATTTCGTAGGTTCCCACCAGCGAGGTGGTTCCCCGTTCCAGAATGCGTATCACCTGGCCTTCCGAACGCTGATACCGGCCCTGTTGGACACGGATCATCACCCGATCCAGGTGCATGGCATCCTTCATGTTTTTCCGGCTGATGTAAATATCCTGTCCGTCTCCCGTGTCGAGATCCGGCACGAGGAACCCGTATCCGTTGGGATGGCCCGTCAAGGTTCCGCTCACCAGGCTCATCTGGTCCGGGAGCCCGTAGCGTCCGCCCCGGATGCGCACCAGGTTACCCTGCGTGGTCATGCGTTTGATGCAATTGCGGAATTCCCCCCGTTTCGCGTCGGGGATGTTGAGGCATCGGACCAGTTCGCTGATCTTCATGGGCCGGTTGGCCCTTTCGTGCAGGGCTTCAAGTATGGCTTCTTCGGTCAATTCCATAGAGAGGGACTTGGGATGAGGATCGGCGATCCTTTGGGGAATAGGGACAGGAAACGAAAGCTTCGCGCGGGCCAGTCTCCTCCGGTTATATCGAAAAAACCGCACCGGTTCAAATGAATTGCGGGAAAGGGGGCTTTGCCTTTCCGGGACGGTTCTTTTATAATCGGTCCCGGTACCGATGGTTTCCCGCCTTCCTTCAATCTGTTTCAGTTCGAATCGAGCCTTGCATGGACCCGACCCTTACCGAATCGAACTCGCCGGAATGGACTCGAATTTTGATCCCCGCCTTCCTGGGAATTCTGGCGGTGGATTTTCTCGCTTTCGGACCGGCCCTGTCATTTGATTTTCTGGTTCGCTCCGACGACCAGGCGTATATTTACCGCAACCCCTTCCTCAAGGACCTGTCCTGGGACAATCTGGCGGCGATTTTTTCCGCAAACCATTTCGGGACTTATTTCCCGGTTACCCTCGTCTCCTTTTCGCTCGACCATACGCTCTGGGGAAGGAATCCCTTCGGGTATCACCTGACCCAGATCCTGCTCCACGCGCTCAACACCTTTCTCGTGCTGGCCATTCTCCTGCAAGCGGGCGCGCCACGGCTCGTCGCGATCGGCACCGCCTTTCTGTTCACCGTGCATCCTGTGCATGTCGAGGGAGTGGCGTGGGTGGCTTCCCGGAAAAACCTGTTGACGGCTTTTTTCGTGCTTCTCTCGATATTTTTCTATGTTCGCCATACCGGGCGTTCCGGAAAAACAGGGGCCTCTTACGGCTTTTGCTTTCTGAGTTTCATCCTGTCGCTGTTGACCCAGGCGATTGCCGTGATGCTCCCTGTCGTCATGGTTCTGTATGACCTGTGCGTGGTCCGGAGGGGTTGGAAGATTGCGGAAAAGATTCCTTTTTTCCTGGGGTCGCTGGCGGCAGGCCTCATCGCGGTTTACACCCATTGGGAAACGGGCGAGATTCGTGAATACTATGGCGGGAGTTTCGCCGTCTCGGCCCTGTTCACCCTCCGTATTTATTGGGATTATCTCGGGTCTCTGGCGTTGCCGTTTTCCCTTTCCCCGCACTATTTCCACCAGAAGTCCCAACTGCTGGGGGTGGCGGGAATCGTGGCCCTGGTCCTGGTTCCGCTGACGATTGTGGGGGCGTTGTTCCGGTTGCGTTCGCATCCCTTCTTCAGCTTTGCGGTGGGCTGGTTCGTCGTTTGGCTTCTTCCGGTTTCCAACCTGATGCCCGTGGCGAAATTGCGGCATGACCGGTATCTTTATCTCCCCTCCCTGGCGTTGTTTTTTATGCTGGCGTATTTTCTGTTCCGGTCGCCGTGGTTTCGCGCGGACGTGCGCAGGGGCTGGGTGGTGGTGGGAATTCTCGTGGTCCTCTGGGGCGGGATGTCCGGCCAGTACGCATTGACCTTTGCCAGTAGCCGCGCGTTGTGGGAGCGGGTGGCCCAGGCCCAGCCCGACTGGCCGGAGGCGCAGTTCGAAGCGGGGCTTCAGGCCTGGCGCGTGGGTGACCGCGACGGCGCTCTGACTTATTACCGCAAGGCCCTGATGAATGACCCGGAAAACGCCCCCGCCTGGAACAATCTGGGAGCCATTTCCCTCGAAGAGGGCCAGTACGGGCGGGCCCGGGCGTTTCTGGAACGGGCGGTTCTGGCCAACCCCGATTTTCCGGATACTTACCGGAACCTTGCCGTCCTCGCGTACCGCACCGGAACCGATCTCGACCGCATTCCCGGCTGGAAAGCCCGCTACGACCGGGCGCGCTCGGCGAAACCAAAGAAACGATA
>PCWF01000150.1:0-6347 GCA_002796165.1 Nitrospinae bacterium CG11_big_fil_rev_8_21_14_0_20_56_8 | reverse complement strand
GGCCGTTCCAGATGCGGTGATTTCCCGCCGTCATCGGTCCTGCGGGCCGCCCCCGCCGCTCTTTTGCTTTTTACCGGGGCATCCTTTATAATCGCGCACTTATCCCGTTTTCGAATTGAGGATGTTACATGCTGATCCAGTTGGACTGGTTAAAAGAATATGTCGAGTTCGATCTGTCTCCGGAGGATCTGGGGCATCAGTTGACCATGGGGGGGTTGGAGGTGGAAGGGCTTGAACGAGTGGAACTTCCTGGCGGGAGGACCACTCCGGTGTTTGAAATCAACGTGACCCCGAATCGGGGTTATTGTCTGAGCCATCTGGGAGTGGCGCGGGAAGTGGCGGCGCTGTTGGGCGTCCCCTGCCGACTGCCGGACCCCGAAGCGAAGATTGCCGGAGCGATGTCGGCGAAATCGGTTGCCGATGCCTTGTCGGTGGAAAACCTTGAACCGGAGCTGTGCCCGCGTTATTCGGGAATGGTGATCGAGAACGTTACCATCCAACCGTCTCCTTCCTGGCTTCAGGACCGGCTGACGGCTGTCGGTCTCCGACCCATCAATAACGTGGTGGATGTGACGAATTTCGTGCTGATGGAATATGGCCAGCCCCTGCACGCTTTCGACCGTGAGAAGCTGGAGGGGGCCGGAATTGTGGTGCGGCGCGCCCGCGCGGAGGAACCGTTCGCGGCCCTCGATGGTACCGAACTGAAGCTGGGCACCGATGCGCTTGTTATCGCCGATTCCCGGAGACCGGTCGCCCTCGCGGGTATCATGGGGGGCGCCCATAGTGAAGTGAGCGGGTCCACGAAACACCTCGTTCTCGAAAGCGCCTGCTTCGATCCGGTGACGGTTCGTCAGGGATCCAAAAAATACGGATTGCGATCCGACTCCTCCATGCGTTTCGAGCGCGGTGTGGACATTGAGGGTGTGCTCCGGGCGCAGGAACGCGCCGCATTGTTGATTCGGGAGGTGGCGGGCGGCGCTATCCTCAATGGAAGGGTCGATGTGTACCCCACGCCCCGGTCCCGCCCCGAAATCGTCGTTCGGGTGGACCGGGTGAATCAGGTATTGGGAACGACCCTGGAGAAAACGGAGATCGAGGCCTTGCTGGTCCGGCTGGGAATGGACGTGAAGAGGGCGCAATCCGGGCCCAGAATTCAGGTCGAGGTTCCCTCGTTCCGGCCCGGATTGTCCCGCGAGATCGATCTCATTGAAGAAATCGCCCGGCTCCACGGATACTCGAATATCGCCGTATTCGCGCCCCGTGGCACACTTCAACCCGTTTCTTTCACGCCGAAACAATCGACCGTCCGTAAGGTGAAGGAGGCCCTTCGCCATCAAGGGTTCGCGGAGGCGATCAATTACAGTTTCATTTCCCAGGAGAGCGCCGGGGAGTTTCGGTCCGCCTTCGGGGAGGAGGGGAGTGGGCTGATCGGGTTGAGCAATCCCATCAGTTCGGATATGGGGTTCATGCGCACCAGCCTGGTGCCCGGTTTGCTCGATTCGGCGGCCCGCAACCTGAGCCGGGGACAAAAACCGGTGAAGTTGTTCGAACTGGGCACGGTGTTCCGGCAGGGGCCATCGGGCAAGGGACGCGAAGAAAAAACCGCTTTGGCCGCGCTGGTTATGGGTCCTTACGAACATTCGCCCTGGAAAACCACGGGCAAGGATTACGATTTTTACGATCTCAAGGGAGCCTTGGAATCGGTGCTTTCCGGTTTGTGTCTGCAGGCGGTTTATTCCCCATCCGGGAAATCATTTTTGCAACAGGGACGATCGGTGGACTGCCGGATCGGCGCCCGGGACGTGGGCTACCTGGGGGAGCTGGCCGCACCCCTGGCGCGGCCACGGGACTTCAATTACAAATGCCATATATTTGAACTGGATCTGGATGCGGTGGTGGGCCTGCTCCCGGGCAAACCGGGATTCGCGTCCATTCCCCGGTTTCCGGAGACCTACCGCGATATTTCCGTTCTGGTGGACAAGTCCGTTTCCTCCAAAATGGTTTCGGACCTGATTCTCCAAACCGGCGCCCCCCTTCTTCAACGGGTCGAATTGTACGACCACTTTGAAGGGAAGAACATTGACCCGGGTAAGAAAAGCCTGACGTTTTCGCTGACCTTTCAGTCTCTCGACCGGACCCTCACCGATGACGAAGTGACCCCCCTCTTCAATCAAATTGTTCAAACTCTAGCTGAAAAACGGGGAGCCAAATTGAGGGAATAATTGAAGTTTGACACCCCTTAAAGCGGGTGCTAGGATTTCCTCATGTCCTTCGAAAACCTCGAACAACTGGAACACCGGGTGGACCGGGTTTTGCGAGAACTCCATGCTCTCCAGGGGGAAAAAAAAATCCTGGCTGAAGAAATCCAGGCCCTGCGCCGGGAGCACCAGATTCTGAAATCGGATCACGAAAAAAAGCAGGCCCAGACGTCCGAAATCAAATCTCTGGAGAAATCTAAAAAGCGCATGGAAGAAGAGCGGGTCGTGATCCGGCAGAAAATCGAGCGGTTGTTGAAGGGGTTGGATCAATTGGATTTCGTTTAGATGATTTGGAACGGAAGGATTGTTCCTCGGGAGTAGGAGCCCACCTGTTTAACAGGGACGGGTGACGGGAAAATGAAAATGGGACCCTCCGGCAAGGTTAAAATCTTCGGTAAAATATACAACGTCAAAAGCAAGTCGGCCGATATTCCCATCGAGGAGGTGGCGGCTTACGTGGATTCCAAGATGAAGGAGCTGACGCCGGGCGGAAAGACGAAGCTGTCCACGGCCGATCTTGCCGTTCTGGCGGCGTTGAATATCGCCGGGGAACTTCTGCAATTGAAGGGGGCCCGGACCCACCGGGAGCAGGATGCTGAAAAGCGGCTGGCGGGAATAATCGAAAAATTGGATAAGGGGCTAGAAACCCTTAAAACCAAAGGGGCTTAGGCCGATTTTCTTCTTGTGGGTTTGGCCGCGTTGTGATAGGATTTAACTGGGTTAACAGGGAATTTACTTCCCTGCGGTGTGCGTAAAAAAGCTGACATTTTTTGAGCCAACATTTTTGAAACGGGGTTGAAGAATCTGCCGTGGTGTGCAAGCCTTCGAAATGAAGGAAGCCTGAAGCGGTATACGGAAACCCCACCTATCCTGGATAGGTTCAAAGAATGGTTTTTTTACGGCACCGACGGGGAGGTTTGCTGGATTTGAAGTTGGGCCCCGGCTCCGGGGAATGAGAGGGAAGAAAAGGATTTGGGCGGTCCATTTTTCGGGAATGTTTGGGGATGAAATCTTACTTGAGGTCCGCAAAACCCAGGGGTTTTGTATATCCATATAGAATCGATTCAAATCCGGTGCGGAGGTTTTTGTTTCTGGATTGGGTTTGAGTGAGCCCCTCTATACGTTTTATCCCTTCTATTTTCGGGTCTTGTTCCTGCCGGCCGGTGACACCCCCGTAATCCATTAACGGATTGCGGTCCTAATCCCCCCTCTCTTCCAACTTGTGAAGGCGGCGATTCGAGAAAAAATATTGCGATTGCGCAAGGGTCTGCGTTTCGATCAGATTCGGGCCTGGAGCGCGGAAATTTCCCTCAATCTGTTTTCTCTTGAGGAATATTTGCAGTCGCGCAATGTTTTATATTTTCTTTCTCTCGAACGGGAAGTTCAGACGGGAGAAATGATTGAGCGGGCGCTGGGTATGGGACAAAAGGTTTTTGTCCCGATCGTGGACCGGGAGGCAGGGGAGTTGAAGATCACCGGTCTTCCCGGATTGGATATCGAGTTTGACGCCGGGCCCTATGGCATCCGCGAACCCGCCCGGAGTTTTTGGGATCTGGTATCTCCCGAAGTTCTCGATTGCATCGTGGCCCCCGGCCTGGCTTTCGATTTGCGGGGCGGCCGCATTGGCTATGGAGCCGGGTATTTTGATGATTTGTTTCTGAAGGTGAACCCCAAGGCCCACCGGCTGGCGGTGGCGTTCGATTTTCAGGTTTTGGATTCGGTCCCGCAAACGGAACGGGACGTGAACGTGGAGGTCATCGTTACCGATAAAAGGGTGCTCCGTTGCAAATGCTGATTTCCCGCCACGGCGGTTTAATATAGATACTTTGAGGTGATGCCATGCATCTGTTTTTTACCATTAAGGTTAATTTAATTACCCTGCTGATCGGTATGTTCGTGGCCCTGGTTGTGGGTTACGCGATCGGTTTTTATATCCGTAAAATGTTCATGATGTATCAGGTCCGTGAATCGGAGGATCTGGCGAAGAAAATCGTCCTTGAGGCGGAAAAGGAAGCGGAGAACCGGCTGAAAATGGCCGCGATCGAGTCCAGGGAAAAGCACCTGGCCGCCAAGGCGGAGATGGAAAAGGAACTGAAAACCAAGCGCGACGAAATCCGCGAAGTGGAAATCGAATATCGACGCAAGGATGACCGCCTGCGCAATCAACTCGAAAAAAACTCCGATCTTGAAAAGGAAATGAAGGAGAAAGTGAGTCGGCTGGCCGTACGCGAAAAGGAAATCGATTCGGAAAAGACCCGGTACCAGGAACTGGTGCAGGAGGAGTTGAAACGGCTGGAAATGGCCGGATCGATCACGGCCGAGCAGGCGCGGGAGGAGATTCGTAAAAAGGTCATCGACGAAGCCAAGATGGATGCGGCCAAGGAAGTCAAGAAAATCGAGGAGCATGCGCGGGCCCAGGCGGAGGAAGAAGCCCGAAGGCTCATCACCATGGCGATCCAGCGGGTAGCCTCCGATCACGTGGCGGAAAATACCGTGTCGGTGGTGGAACTGCCCAGCGATGATATCAAGGGCCGAATCATCGGGAGGGAAGGGCGCAATATCCGCGCCCTGGAACAATGTACCGGAATCGACCTGATTATCGACGATACCCCCGGCGCGGTGGTGCTTTCCGGATTCAACCCGGTGCGCCGCGAAATCGCCCGGCGGGCTCTGGAAAAGTTGACCCAGGACGGGCGGATCCATCCCGGACGTATCGAAGAGATCGTCAATAAGAGCAAGAAGGAAGTCAATCAGCAGATTCTCCAGGCCGGGGAGCAGGCGGTCCTGGATCTTGAAATCGACAACATTCATCCCGAGATGGTCAAGTTGCTCGGCCGGTTGAAGTACCGGACGAGCTACACGCAGAACGTGCTCGAACATGTCAAGGAGGTCTCGTTCATCTGTGGCACGATTGCCGCAGAGCTCGGACTGGACATCAAGCTGGCCAAACGGGCGGGACTCCTTCACGACATTGGCAAGGCCATCGACCAGCAGGAGGATGGCACGCATACCCAGTTGGGCGTGGAACTGGCCAGGCGGTACAACGAACACAAATACGTCGTCAACGCGATCGCCTCGCATCACGAAGACGAGGAGCCGATTTCACTTTATGCGGTGCTGGTCCAGGCGGGAGACACCATCTCCGCCTCCCGGCCGGGCGCGCGCCGTGAGATGCTCGAAACCTACGTCAAGCGCATGACCAAACTGGAGGAGATCGGCGATTCGTTCAAGGGCGTCGAAAAGACTTATGCAATCCAGGCGGGCCGGGAAGTCCGCATCATCGTTCTGCCCGACGGCGTGACCGACGATGGAGCCAACCTGCTGGCCAAGGAAGTCGCCAAGCGTATCGAAAAAGAGGTCACCTATCCCGGTGAAATCAAGGTCACCGTGGTCCGCGAAACCCGGTTCTCCGAAATAGCGCGGTAACGGGCTGTAGCGTGATGGTGAACATTCTTTTCATCGGAGATATTGTCGGCAAACCGGGCCGGATGGCGTTGGCCCGGGTCCTTCCGGACTTGAAACAGGAACATTCAATATCTTTCTCCATCGGCAACGCTGAAAATGCCGCCGGGGGATTTGGCCTCACTCCCGATGTGGCCGACGATCTTCTCGGGCTGGGTTTCGACGTGCTCACGTCCGGAAATCATATTTTCGACAAGCGGGAAATTATCGATTACCTCGATCGGAAGGATCGAGTATTACGTCCCGCAAACTATCCCGCGGCCACACCCGGCAAGGGAGCCTGCCTGACCCAACTGGGAAACGGGGTGCAGGTGGGGGTGCTCAACCTCATGGGCCGGGTTTTCCTCGATCAGATCGATTGCCCGTTTAAAAAAGCCGACGAAGAAGTCAAAAAACTCCGGGAGCAGACGCGGATCATTTTCGTGGACATGCATGCGGAGGTCACCTCCGAGAAAGTCGCCATGGGGCGCTACCTCGATGGCAAGGTCAGCGCGGTCGTGGGCTCGCACACGCACGTTCAGACGGCGGACGACCGTATTCTGGCGCGCGGGACGGCTTACCTGACCGATGCGGGAATGACGGGTCCCGCGGACTCGGTGATCGGCATCAGGACGGAGACGGTCATCA
>PCWF01000043.1 GCA_002796165.1 Nitrospinae bacterium CG11_big_fil_rev_8_21_14_0_20_56_8 | reverse complement strand
ACTTATGCAAAGCTCTCCTTAACAAGGGGAGGTTGGGAGGGGTGCTCGAAAAACCAACGAAGAATACGGCTCCGCCAGGGCAAAACGGGTCATTGATTGCGAAGTCTGGAAGATTTTTACAATTCGTCAGGGGATAGCGGGTTTTTTACTCCCTTTCCGTGGGACGGACTGGAGCCAGCGCGGGGAATTGAACCCCGGACCTACTGATTACGAATCAGTTGCTCTACCCCTGAGCTACGCTGGCGTTTGGGTCGCGGTTGGGAAGGAAAAGGAAATTTAACCGGATTTCGCCCCAAATTTCAACTTTTTATTAATGGGGAGTTTCAAATATTTCCCAATTTACGGATTCGTCCATCCGCAGGCCTGCCCTTTTTAACACCCCGCGCGTGGTTGCGGAAATTTTTCCGGACCGCTCTCCTTTTCCGGCGCAAAGGGGTACAATGGTAAGAAATAACTTCCCATTCCATCACCCGAACGAAAATTAAATCATGTCCGTGACCATCTATCACAATCCGGAGTGTTCCAAATCGTGCCAGACGCTGGCGTTGCTTGAAGGGCAGGGCATCGCGCCGGTCGTCGTCGAATATCTCAAGGTCCCGCCGTCGGCGCAGAAGCTCCGGGAGATTCTCGCGCAACTGGGGCTGAAGGCCCGCGACCTCCTGCGCACGAAGGAAGACGAGTACGCCGCATGCGGACTCGACCACCCCTCCCTCACCGATGAGGAGTTGATCGGTTTCATGGTGAAGCACCCCATCCTGATCGAGCGGCCCATCGTGGTGGCCAACGGCAAGGCGGCCATCGGCCGTCCGCCGGAAAAGGTGTTGGAAATTATTTAGCAGTCCGCTCCCGGAAATCGTTCTCCCCCGTTCAAGGCCCCCTTGGCCGCTTGCGGGAAAAGGTGCTGGAAATAATTTAACCGCCGGTTTCCCCGATCCGGATTTCCACCCGCCCGCAGGCTTATTTTTTCCCCGCCAACTGGCCCTTCAATTGCTTGGCGGCCAGGGCATATCCGCCCGATGCGCCATCCACAAAATGCAGGTGCCGCTCTTTGCGGTCGAACACCATGCAGGTCATCAACGCCGATTCGGAAACCTGGATTCCGTAATACAGAGCTCCCGCGTTCCTTCGTTCGTTCAGGTAATCGAGAAGTTGTTCCCGTTGCGCCGGGGCGCTGTCGATCGTCATCCGCAGAGTGTCGTCGAATTTCTGAAAATCGGAATTTTGGGTCAATGTTTCGAGGTATTCCTTTCCGTCCATTTCCCCGAGCCGGAGCCCAAACCGAAAAAGAATTTTTCCCAGCAGGCAGGTCAACCGCAGAAACAGGGGATAGGCCCATCGGTCCAGAAGGTTTTTGCCGAAAGTGCGGACGCGGGTTTCCGGCCTCAGCAGGCGGGAGTTCAACGTTACCTTCATTCGGTCCGGGCGGATCGGACTGTACTCCTTCTCCGACCCGTAAATTTTGCGGATGGCCTCAATGAGGCCGGAATAGGTTTCGGCGTTTTTTTCCGGATCGGTGCTGGCGGACATGACCATCAGGCTCAGCGTTTCCCCGCGCCTGCTGTAGATGGGTTCCCAGCGGCACTCCAAGCCGTCGAAAAGTTCCCGGTCCTCGGGGTGATCGGACTCCTTGTCTTCGGGTATTTCATAATTGGCCGAGGTCTCGGGGCCTTTAATGAGTTTCTCCGCATAGGGCAGGCCCCCCCCGGAAAACATGGCGAGCGTTCCCCAAGGAGAGACGCGCATCTTGGCGATTCTTACGCCGAATCCCTCTGCCGCAACAACCCGGACGGGCACCATTCCCAATCGCAGGTCCATATCGAAGCAGGCCCGGGCCAGCCGGCGGGTGCTCCTCAATCCCTTTTCGACCGCCTCGCGGCGGGTGGGGGGAATGACAAATGAGGCCCCGTCTCCGCCGAACACAAACGGGATTTCCACCCTGCCTACGCAATTGAGAACCGCAATGATGGAAGAAGCCCCGAGAATGTTGACCTCTTTGTAGCGGCCGTTTTCAATCGCCCGGGTCGAACCCTTGATATCCGACACCACCACCAGCCAGTCCTCGGGCACGTCATGAAAATTGCTTTCCTTCGACACCCCCATGAAATCGGAAAAGATGGGCAAATCCGCGTAGAAATTTTCAGATGGATTCGAGCCAGCCGTCATACTTAAGAGCGAGGAAGCAGAGGGAAAGTAAAATTCAAGGTGGCCAATTTCATTATAGTCCGTGGCCTCCGCACTCTATCGATCGATTTTGGAAAATTTGGAACCTTCCAGGGTCAGGTTGTACATCAATCCCTTTTGCCCGAACACAAACCCGAGAATGGGATCGGTGGTATTGATCGTGTCCACCGCCTCGCCCACGCCCACGGTGACCAGGGCGACGGAGCCGTCGACCCCGGCCTTCCAGCCGTCGCTGTTGCGGAATTTTTTCAGCGCGTCATTCTGGGTGAAGATGAGGATCACGGTTTTGGCCTGCGCGCCCAATTGGAATCCGATCGACGCCGCGGCGGTGCTGTAATACTCCACCGTTTTGCCGCCGATTCTCAGCGCGCCCTCGCCATACTCCGCGCCCAGGCCTATTCCCGCCTTGAACACGGTGGGGAACACCAGGACCCCCTTGGCTTTTTGCATGTAAAGCTTGGCGCCGGTCACTTCCTTGTTGAACCGTTCCAGCGCGGCGTCCACTTCCACCTCGATCTCCTTGGCCGTCGCGGCCCAAGCGGGCGACCCGGTGATGCAGATCAACAAAAACAATGCCACCCCGGCCCGCAAGGCAAACCGGAATTTCCCGACAACGGGGATTTTCGTATTCATGGGACGATACTCCTGGTTTCAGTCCGTTTTACCGGGACTTCACTTCGATGAAATTTTTGGAGGATTTGATCCCCTCGGTTGTTTTGACGTTTTCCAGAACCAGATCTTTTTCAAACTGCGAACCCGCCCGCCCGATGACGAACACGTTGCCCAGGACGGAGCGCCAGCGGTAGTTGACCGAGGTCACGCCCTTGGCGCCGAGGAGCTTTCCCTGGATCTTGGTTTCGATCCAGATGTCGCTTGCGGTCTGTTGCATTCCACCCTTCTTTTCTTCCTCGCGGTCCTTGCGCCGTTGTTCCTTTTCATCTTTGGAGACGATGATAATTTCGTTATAAACCGTGATCACCCGGGGGTCGGTCCTGGCCTGTTGTTCCACCCTGGCGCGCATCCGGGTGTCGTCCAGGGTTCCCGTCAGCAGGACCCGGCCTTCCCAGACATCGGCGTTCACGTCGATCACCAATCCCTTGTCGATCCCGGCCAGGCCGTCGAGGATACCCGCGATGATTTTCGTATCGTTGACCTGGTCTTCGGTGGTGCGGTCTTCAAACGCTTTTTTGGCGGCCTCGGTCGCCATGCTCGCGCACCCCATCGGCCCAAGCGCCGCCAGCGATAAAAAAATCCCCAAAACCCCTACGGAATACCAACGGGAGTTTGCGATGCTCATGCCTTCACCTCTCCAGATAATTAAAAAATTGGTCCATTTCTTCAATGATTAACCGGACCCCGGCGATAAATCAAAAAAAATTGCGCCGGTAAAAGCGTATTTGCATTTTATTTCGGTTTTATAGAGGTTTTCAGAAATCCTCCGGACCCGGATGTTACTTGCCGAGCAATTCGTCGACTTTCTTTCCCGCCTTCTCTGCCGCCTTGTCGATCTGTTCCCCCGCTTTTTCCGCCGGACCCTTTTCCTTGCATCCCGTGGTGAAGGAAGCAAGCAGAATGACGCAGGCCACGATTCCGATTCCTTTAACAATATTCATGATTCTTCTCCGAATGAGTTGTTCCGATAGAACGAAAGAGTTAACACTGCCGGGATAGCTTATCATGACTGCCGGCTGGAACGAATCTTTAGCAGGTTGCTGAAAAACTCTTTCGGGTGTCATTTTTGGAGTTTTTCAGCAACCTGTTAGAGGTTGCCTGAAAGTGAATTATAATAAATGGGCGCGAATATTAAGGAGAACGCATGCACCGAAGATCGATTGTACTGACAGGGGTTCTCGCCGCCGCGATATTATTCACCGGCCCCCCCGGCGTTCGGGCCATACCGCCCGAGGCGGTGACGGCTTACAATACCGGCGATTTCAAAACCGCCCTGCGCGAGCTTCTGCCCTTGGCCGGGAAAGGCGACGTGACGGCCCAGTTTTTTCTGGGATTGATGTATCACCGCGGGCAGGGGACCGATCCGGACGATAAATCCGCCGCCCGCTGGTTCCAGGCGGCCGCCGAGCAGGGGCATGCGCAGGCGCAAGCCAACCTCGGCTTCATGTACGACATGGGAACCGGGGTGGAGCAGAACTTTGATGAAGCCGTGAAGTGGTACCAGCGTTCCGCCGATCAGGGAAACGCCGAGGCCCAGTTCAACCTGGGCGGCATGTACTACGAAGGCCACGGGGTTGTCCAGAATCAACCCGAGGCGTTCAAGTGGGTCCGGCGCGCGGCGGAGAACGGGTGGCCGCAGGCCCAGTTCAACCTGGGCGGCATGTACGCCATGGGGCAGGGGGTTTATCAGGATATGGATCAGGCCCTTCAATGGCTTCAGAAAGCGGCGGACAACCGGGTGACCGAAGCGCTGGTGTATCTGGGGGTGTTGTACTCCGCCGGAGAAGACGTTCCCCAGGATGATAAGGAAGCCGCCAAGTGGTACCTGATCGCCGATCGGCAGGGTGATCCCCAGGCAAAACAGAACCTGGAAACCATCCGGAAACGCATGACCGGCGAAGACCTGGCCGAAGCCCGGAAGGCCGCCGACGAGTGGATCGGGAAACACCTCTCCCCCTGACCTCGCATGCCTTTATTTATATTTACCCCAAATGAGGATGGAACCCGATGGGCGCGTCGGATATTCTACCCTTCGGGTTTCCAGCCCTGGCTTGCGACCAGGGATTTGAATCCGGGCAGGTCGATGGAGATGGGTTTGAGGTAATCGCCCAGGCGCGTGCGTTCCCACACCTTCCCGGAGGGGTCCCCCGGTTTCAGCATACGGTAACGGTAATAACCGACCCGGATGCTTCGCGGAGGATGGACGGGAAACGGATGGTTCGCCAGCAGGCTGAGCGCGCCGGGATCGTTGTGCAAAAGTTTCCACACCAGATGGATCAGCCAGGGATGTCTTGCGGGCGAGTCTTTCGCCGCGAACCAGATCTGCCAGTCGAGCCGGTAATGGTAGGGAGAAACCACCGGTAGCGTCCGGGCCGGGTCACCGGGTTTGGCCTTGAACTCATATTCTTTCCACACCACCTCATCCGCCGGGCCTTCCTCATCCGTTCCCTCAAGGATCAACTCGTGCCGGTGCTTCCCCATGGCCCCGAACGCCCCGTAAGTATTCACCAGGTGGAGACGGTTGAACGAAAAATTCATCCTCTGCGCCGGGGACAGAAGGTTCTGGACGACGGGCACGCTGAGCCAGGCGACCAGGAAGATTAGGGCCAGGGAGAGCGGGCGCATGTATCGCGGTTGAACGGCTTCATCCTGGGCCCGTTGAGCCCGGTCCCGCAGGAAGCGCGGGACAAAATGCCCGAGGCAATCGTCATCGAAGCAGGCCAGTACGGGGATGACGGTGAGCCAGTTGAGGAAGGAAAGGTTGCCGCTCAACATCAGCAGAACCTGGAGAAGGAGATACAGCGATGCGGCCACGTGGCGCAGGGTGCGGGGATAAAAAAGGAAAACCGGCGTCACCAGTTGAATGAAGTGGTTCATCCCCGTGCCGAAGCGGAGCACACCGTGAGGAAGATAATGGAACCAGGGGCTCAGCGGATTGGGCAGAGGTTGCGATTCGAAGTGATAGTCCAGGCAGGTTAAATCGAGCCAACAGGCATCGCCCCGGAGCTTGATGAGGCCCGCGCCCAGGTAGATCCTGCAGGCGAGCCAGCGGAACATCCAGATCACCGCGGCGGGGGGCGGCGACGCGGGAAACGGCCGGGGATCCCACAAAGGACACAGGAAGGCCGCGAAGAACCCCGTCTCCAGCAACTGGATCTCCCAACCGAAGCTGTACCAGGTTTGCCCCGCATGAACGAAAGACATATAGAGAAACCAGAGCGTCAGCAGGATCGGAGTGTTGGCCCAACCCAACAGAACCACGAGCGACAGGCCCGCACCAAACCATGCAAGAACCTGAAAAGCCGTGTCCGAGTATCCCAGCCAGAACACCGAAGGCAGATCGAAAAACGCCTCCCACCGGCTGTCCCCCGGGGCGGCGAAGGAATCGAGGAAACGCGGGATCGGGAGCAGGCCCGACTCGCCCAATAGCGGCAGACCCTGATGGATGAGAATGAGGAAGGCGATGGAATAAACCGCGCCGGTCAGGCGCAGTATAAGGAACCGCGCCAGCCAGTACCGGGAAACCGGTTCCGTCCGGAAAAGAAAACCCCGTCCGGCGGACCGTGCCTTTTCCAGGATAGGATAGAGGCGTTCTGAAACCCTCATGACAGGAGGCCTTTCTTTCGGGTTCCGAAGAAGTGCTGGAATTATAACCAAAGATCGCCAGCCGTTCTACAAACCCTTTAATGCCGAGCCCGATTTTAACCGGCGGTTTGCCACGATCGGTCTGCGGTATAATGAACGGAACGGGCATATTGCATTTTCGAGGAGCTGGATGTCATGGCCTTGATCTTTGTGGTCGACGACGACGCGCATTTCCGCGATTTCCTCCAGGCGCTTCTGGAGGACAAGGGGTATGAAGTCCGTACCTTGCCGGGGGGAGAGGAGTGTCTCGACCGGCTCCAGGAACAGCCCGACTGCATTCTCCTCGACCGGATGATGCCGGAAATGGACGGGATGCAAACCCTCGGCCGCATCCGCGAAGCGGGAGACCCCGTTCCGGTGGTGATGTTGACCAGCGTCAACGAAGTGGATTCGGCGGTGGAAGCCATGCGTCTCGGGGCTTACGACTACCTCCTCAAACCCGTGGACGAACCCCGCCTGTTCACCGTTCTGGAGAAGGCCATCGAGCGCCGCTCCCTGGTGGACCGGGTCCAGTACCTGGAAGGCGAGATCCGAAGGTACACCGGGACCAACGCGATCCTCGGCGCCAGCGCCCCGGTTCGAGCCCTGCTCGACCGGATCCGGAAAGTGGAGGCGAGTCCCGCCACCGTTCTCATTCAGGGCGAGAGCGGGACGGGCAAGGAACTGGTGGCCCGCGCACTCCACGCCAACGGACCCTTCGCGCGGGGACGGTTTGTGGACATCAATTGCGGGGCCATTCCCGAGTCGCTCCAGGAGAGCGAACTGTTCGGGCACGTCAAGGGCGCTTTTACCGGAGCCGTCGATTCGCGCCGCGGGAAGCTGGAGATCGCCGACGGCGGAACCCTGTTCCTCGACGAAGTGGGAGAGATGAGTCCCCTCACCCAGACCCGGTTTCTCCGTTTCCTCCAGGAAAAAAGTTTCGAGCGCGTGGGGGAGAACCGCAAAATACATGTCCAATGCCGCGTGGTTGCCGCGACCAACAAGGATCTCAGGAGGGAAGTGGAGGGGGGCCGGTTTCGGGAAGACCTGTATTACCGCCTCTCCGTATTTCCCATCCACGTGCCGCCGCTCCGGGAACGCCGGGAGGACCTCCCGATCTTGTGCGCCCACTTTCTGAGGAAGTATGGCAAGGAGTTGCGCAAAAACATTCCTTCCCTCTCCCCCGAAGCCATGCGCGCCCTGATGAATTATTCCTGGCCCGGCAACATCCGCGAACTGGAGAACGCGCTCCAACAGGCGCTGATTGTGACCGACAACCTGACCCTGGAGCTTGCGGCGTTGCCGCCAGAAATTGCACACCATGCAACCCCACGCACCGAATTCCAACCTCCGGCCGTACCGGCAGGCGATGCGGCTCCCGGTTCGGCCACTTTCGATGAAGCCGTCCGCGGTATTCTTCAACAAGCCATCGACCGGACCGGCGGAAACATCGCCGAAGCCGCGAAATCCTTGTCCATGAGCCGAAGCGCCCTTTACCGTATGGTGAAAAAGTACGGACTGAAAAACCGCTGAAGCCCCCCTTCTGGAAATGTAAAGATTCCTTTTTAGCCTGGCAGGTTGGTGAAAAAGTCAAATGGAACCCCACGCCGTCATCCTGAGCCCGTCATCCTGAGCCTTTTTTAACTGTCATCCTGAGCCTTTTGAATGTCATCCTGAGCTTGTCGAAGGATCTCGACTGAGCGAAGGATCTGGCCTGATTCGCCAAATCAAGCCGGGCCAGGGTTTCCGGCAAGATTCTTCGCCGCTAATGCGGCTCAGAATGACACCTGAAAGAGTTTTTCAACATCCTGCTAACGTTTAAACTGTCATTGCGAGCGAAGCGAAGCAATCCAGGTAACTGGATCGCCACGCCGCCAGGGCGGCTCGCGACGACGGGGCCGGGGGGGGGACGAAGGTATCCCTTTAACTGTCATCCTGAGCCTTTTTTAACTGTCATCCTGAGCTTGTCGAAGGATGAAGGGTGATTGGACCGTTGAAATATCAGGGTCATGCTTTTCTTCGATTTCGCTCAGGACAGGCTGAAACAAGCTCAGCACGACCATTGAGTTTTGGTTCGCAATCCGACTTTTTCAGCAACCGGCTCGTCCCCCTCGTATCCCGAAACCGGGATTTTTCCGTCCCGGTTTCGGGAAAATCCTCGTTGCACCTCAGGCCCGAATAACCAGACCGGATTTTTTCGATCGTCTCCAATCCCTTGAGAATTCGCAAGTTAATGCGCAAGTTCCATTTGCTCCCGGCGTTGGTATCCCCTTTGCTTTGAGTTGATTGAGATGTGGGTTCCGGAGAACTTGACCCGATCCAGCACTTTAGTAGGAGGCGATATGATTTACCCGGTCAGAATTTTGGACGTGAAAGGCCGATTGAAGAAAGAGATCAGCAGTGAAACGTTGCGCCGGAGGCATTGGAGATTGTTTGCCCTAACCGATACCAGCTTTAAACTCGGCGGGACGCGGGGTGGATCCCGGCTCCAGCGCCTTCTGGATTATGAACCTGAAGCTAACTTCGGGAGTATTTGAGAAGGGCGTCTAAACCGATTTTCCCGCCGGGATCGTGGGCTGGCTCTTGACCGTAAACCTCTGGCCCCGGACCCGTGGAATTTTTAGAGGTCCCGAGACCCTTTCGGCTCCGCCGCACGAACAAGGCAAGGGCGGACCGGAAATTTAATCCGCCACAGGCAGTCATGCCTAACTGCCTTGAGGACCGGGGGTCAGCCTCCTGCCCCCGGTCCGACCCGCGGCGGAACCTGGGACAACAGGTCCCTCATTGAATGTGCCACCGCATTTTCCATTCAATCGAAAAGGAGACTGAACCATGAAACAGATTTTTACGTTGATGATAACCGTGGGACTGGCCGCACTCCTGATGAGCCCGCCGGCGTCCGCCAAAAGCAATTACGAGGAAACAACCGTTGCCGATGGAGGTGCTCTGGCGGGTGTGGTTTCTTTCAAGGGGAAGGTGCCCCAGCCCATCATGGAAGACTTGAACAAGGGTAAAAACTCGGAATTTTGCATCACCCATCCCGATACGGTGGACGGCCACATCCGGCCCCGCATCAAGATGCATGCCAAGGATGGAAAACTGCAGGATGCCGTGGTCTTCATCGAGAATATCGAACAAGGCAAATCCTGGGGGGACCAGTCCACCCAGTTCGATTTCAAGACCTGCGATATTTTCCCCAAGATCACCGTGGTCCGCACGCCCGAAAAAGGGGAGAAGGACGGGGTGGTGCAGATCATCAATCGGGATCCCGACATCCTTCACAATCCGCATGGGTACTCCGTTTCCGGGGCCAATCGCAAGACCCTGTTCAACAAACCCCTGCCCAGTCAGGGGGATGTGGCCGACGTGACCAAGAATCTCAAGCGGCTGAAACCCGGCAAGGACGATCACTTCTTCCTGCAATGCGACCAGCACAACTTCATGGAAGCCGACGCGCGGGTGGTGTGGAACCCTTATTACGCGCTTACCGGGCCGGACGGGGCGTTCAAGATCACCGACATCCCTCCCGGAAAATACAAAGTGACCGCGTGGCATCCCTACGGCGGAGAGACGACGAAGGAAGTCACCATAACCGCCAGGGGGGAAGCCAAGCAGGACTTCGAGATCGTGTCGAAGTGACCTTTTCGGGACTCGGTTCACCGTTCGGGTCAAGGCAGAGTTGTTGAAGAAATTTTTGCGGTATCTTAAACAAAAAAAGGAGAGCGCTCGATGAAAAAAGCATTGTCAGTCACACTCGCCGTACTGTTCACCTTCTGGGCGGCAAGCGCGTTTGCGGGAAGCCAGTGTCCCCAGCCGCGCAAGACCAAGGCCGCGCCAGGGTCTGCCGTCTCGCTTGACGAAACGGCGAACGCCAACGCCGATCATGGCAAGGAACTTTATATCAAGACCGCGAAACCGATGGCCTGCATCATGTGTCATGGAGAGAAGGGCGACGGTCAGGGCAAGCTGGGCGCGGCCCTGAAACCTTCGCCGCGGAATTTCAGTTGCGCCGAGACCATGAAGAATATTTCTCCGGGCCAGATGTTCTATATCGTCAAGAACGGATCGCCCGGGACCGGAATGGTGGCGCATAGCAAAACCCTCAAAGACCAGGATATCTGGGACGTGGTGAAGTACGTTCGGCAGACCTACGTCAAGTAATCCTGCCGAGCCTTGAGATCTCCTCCCGCCCCTCCGTAAAACAGGGAGGGGTAAAAAGCCTTTCGCCTCCCCTTTCCCAGGGGGGAGGCGGGAGGGGGAATTGCGGTTATCCCTATCGGTGTTCGTCCGTGGCTCACCACCGCCCTGCTTCGCGTTTTTTGCGTTTGAGGCGCAAGACTGAATCCCCATCGCATCGGGAATCATCCGATCTTGTCCGCGCCCTTTGGCAGTGCATCGTGTCCCGTCATGGGAATTTCGCAGATGAAGGTGGCTCCGCGTCCTTTTTGGCTTTCCACTCGCAACGTTCCTCCATGGATCCCGACAATTTTTTTGGCGATGGCAAGTCCCAGTCCCGTGCTCGGCTCGCCTGCCGTGGGCCGGGGCGAGAGTTTTTCAAACGGGCCGAAAACGCGCGCCTGCTCCTCCGGAGCAAGACCCGGTCCTTCGTCCCGAACCACGAACCGGGCACAGGAGTCTCTCCGGTCCAGTCCCAGAAACAGGTTTTTGCCTTGCGGTGAAAATTTCACCGCGTTACTCAGCAGGTTGTCCACCACCTGGCCCAAACGCCTCGCGTCGAAGGGGAAAGCGGGAAGGTCTTCCAGATTCATGTGGATGATGAGATTTTTTTCGGATGCGAGGACGCGGTAGGTTTCCGCGTGGCTCCGAATCATTTCCGTGAAACTGGCGCGCACCGGTTTCAGCGTCAGCTTGCCGCTTTCGATCGCCGAGAGGTCGAGCAGATCGTTCATCAGGGCCAGCATTTCTCCGCAAACTTCGTGGATGCTGGACAGGAACCGGTGGCGCTCCGTTTGATCCAGCGACTCCCCCTTGTTGAGGAGAAACCGGGAGAAGCCCTGGATGGTTGCGAGGGGATTGCGCAAGTCGTGCGACGCCATGCCCAGAAAGGAATTTTTCATCTCATTGAGGTCTTCCAGGCGCCGATTCCGGGTTTCCAGTTGCCGGGCCAGATACCTCAATTTAAGGTGAGTGCGGATACGTGCGAGGACCTCCTCATATTGAAACGGTTTGGCGATGTAGTCCACACACCCCAGGGAAAACCCCCGCACAATGTCCTCGGTATCATGCTTGGCGGTGAGAAAGATGATGGGAATTTCCCGTGTCGTCTCCATTTCCTTGAGTCGGCGGCAGGTTTCGAATCCGTCGATACCCGGCATCATCACGTCGAGGAGAATGAGATCGGGGCGGATCTCCGGCGCAAGCGCGAGGGCCGCCTCTCCGTTGCTTGCGACCGAGAGGCCGTAACCCTGGGGTTCCAGGGATTGACACAGCACGTCGAGGTTGGCGGGGGTGTCATCGACAATCAGGATTTTTGTTTCCTGCGGGACCGGTTCGTCGGGCAAGGGTTTTCCCCCTTATAATTGAAGGAATAATCTTGAAAATTGAAATGTCCGATCCAGGTCGCCTCGGGTCTTGGCATCCGTCAAGCTCGCGGGCGCAAGGGGGATGTTAATTTGGGCCCCTCACTTGATTCAACACGGCCAAAATTCCATCCATGTCATATCTGGAAACCAGGGGTTTCAGACGTTCCACCAGCGTCTTGCCGCATTCGCCCTCCATTTCCAGATCGCGGAGGCAACTTTTGAGACCCGTCAGATTGTGTAGTCGAGCCGCCTGGCAGGCGCGTTCCATGAGGCCGGAGGGAAGGTTACGGAGCGGAGGGCTCGAATCGGAAACCGGGGCGAGGACCGGCGCCTCCGGCGTTATCTCATAAACGAATTCCACGCCGAGGAGTTTTTGCAGGCACGAAAGGACCGTCTCCAGGCGGAACGGTTTGGAAATAAAAAAATCGCACCCTTCCCCCAGGAAAAAATTGCGTTCGTCCTCCATGGCCGAAGCCGAGACACCTACGATCTTGATGGAATTTACCGGAAACTGTATGCGGATCTGTTTCGCGGCTTCGAATCCGTTCATCACCGGCATGCGCATGTCCAGGAATACGATATCGGGCCGGTGCTTCAGCGCCAGATCGAGGGCCTCCATCCCGTCCCGCGCGGTCCAGATGCGGACGCCGATGGACGAAAGGATTTTTTCCAGCACCTCCCGGTTTTGTTCGTTATCGTCGGCGATCACCGCGGCGACGCGGTGTCCCGGAGCGAGGCCGCGCACGGTTTTTATGCTTTCTTCCTCGCGCACCGGCGTCTGATGCGCCGGGGGCAGGGTCAGCGTGAAAAAGAACCGGGCTCCCTGATTTACTTCTGATTCCAACGCCAGCGTTCCTCCCATCAACTCGATGCTCTTTTTGGAGATGGCCAGTCCCAGACCTGCGCCGCCCTTTTTCATCCCCTCGGCATCCTGTTCGAACGGTTCGAAGATAATCTTGTGAATCCGGGGGGGAATGCCTCGTCCCGAGTCGGCGACCTCGAACCGGTAGCGGTGCTCGCCGACCGGGTCCAGGTTCAACCGGACCCATCCGGTTTCCATGAATTTGACCGCGTTCCCCGAGAGATTGAGGAGGACCTGCTTCAGCTTGATTTCGTCCCCGCGGACCGGGAGGGGCCGGGGCAGGGAGGTCTCTACGCGCCAATCGATTTTCTTTTCTTCGGCCCGCGGGCGGATCATCGTATCCACCTCATCCAGCAGGGCCATCAAGTCGAAATCGGTGACCGTCAGTTCCACCTTTCCTGCCTCGATTTTGGAAATATCCAGAATATCGTTGATGATCTGCATCAGGTGCTTTCCGCCGCTTAGAATTTTCCGGATGTTGGAACGCGATTCCATCTCCAGGTCGTCCTGGCGGTCGAGAATTTGCGCGTATCCGAGGATGGCGTTCATGGGCGTGCGAATTTCGTGGCTCATGTTGGCGAGGAAACTGCTCTTCGACCGGTTCGCCAGTTCCGCATCCTTTTTCGCCAGTTGGAGCTTTCCCTCCGCTTCGATCCGGCCCTCGATTTCCTTGCGGAGCTGTTGGTTGGCCTGAGTCAGCTCTTCCGTACGGAGGCGGACCTGGTTTTCGATGGCCCGGGTGCGGGTCGCAAGGATCTGGAAGATGGTGGCGATAAACAACGTGAGGAGGAACGTGCCTCCCCCGACATACATCGCCGGGATGCGATCCGGTCCGTTTTGAAACTCCCGCGTTCCCTGCCAGACCAGGAACCAGACCCGGCCCGCGAAATTGCTGACCGATTTGTTTTCCAAAATGGGATTTTCCAGCGGGTCGCCGTAGATCCGGTTGTCGGGATCCTGATCGTCATCCTCATAGATGACCAGATGGTTACCCCGGGACAGGTAGGGTTTGGCCATCTGTTCCATCATTTTATCCACCTGGTAGACCACGCCAATGAATCCCCGAAGATGATCGTTCCGCGCCTCGGCAGATTTGGGTGCTTCCCGTCCCTCATAAAACGGCAGAAGAATGCGAATCCAGACCGGGCCGTTCGTGTCACCCGTTTTCCGAATCCGGTCCGTCGTGGATGGAAGGCCCAATGCGATGATCTGGTCGATTCCCGCCCGGATTCGGGGTACCGTTCCCAGGTCCAGGCCCAAATCATATTCGTTTTTTTCCAGCGGTTCGACATAGTAGACCGGAAACAGGTCTTCCCTGAAGTCCTCGGTAGGGTTCTGTCCCCCGTTCTCCGACGACCCGATTTGGAAGTCGAGCAATCCTTCTTGCCGCGCCCGGATTTCATAAAACTCCCGTTCTTCTTCCGCAACGCGGGGTATCCATTCAAACCGCTGGATGAAATTCTGATTTTTGAGGATCGGGGTCACAAACGTGCGGAAATCTTCCCGCGCCACTTCCCCCGAAGAGCGGTAAAGAGACAATATCCCCATCAACTCCCGCTCGGCCACCTCAAGTTTTCCTGAAAGGATCAAAGCGTTTTCCAACACATCCTGGTTAAATTCCTCCCTCCAGTTACGCGTCTGTTTTTTCCAGGATTGCCAGAAAAAAATCGTGGCCAGAACAATGCCGATGAACAGGATCCATTGGGTGGGTTTTGCAATCGTCATGGCCGGGAAGATCCTATTTTACGAGGACGAAACGCTGGGATATCCGGGACTGCCGTATCTCCCTTCATCGTTGGGGGTCCCGCTTCTTCAGGATAACCCTTTACCCCTCCCCAACAAAATCCATTTGGTGGCATTTGGCGGAGGATTCGGAATGCGCCTCGCCCAATTTAATACCCGTGAGTCCCCTCCGATCCTCAAATTTTAAAGCGCACCCTCAAATTTTTTTGTAAGAAATTTTCCTACATGAGATTAATTTTTCTAAAAATTAAAACAGAAATCCGGGAGTTTAATTGCCAAAATAGCCTGTAATTATCGGCGATTTTAAGCGGCATTTATTCTTATATTATATAGGAATATTTCTTTTACAGGTTGCGGATGAATTTTTTTCCGGTGCTTGCAACTGCATGAGGTTCGGATGTTAAATAATAAAGCAGGAGTTTATGTCATGCCATGATTCGAATCCAGATAAGGTTGGGAAAAACCAGATGTCACCGATAGCGAGAGATATTAAGCCCAAATGGGCATACCTGTTTCTGGGCATTATCCTGATTGTGTTGACCTTTGTCCTCGACCTTTCTCTTCCGCTTGGGGTGGCCGATGGAAGCCTGTATGTCGGATCGATCCTGATCGGACTTCTTTCCCGCGACCGGCGGTTGATATGGACATTTGCAATATTGGGGGGGACGTTGACCATTGTCGGATATTTCCTCTCGCCTCCGGGAGGAGAGCTGTGGAAAGTACTGGTCAATCGCTTTATTTCCCTTCTGACCATCGGCATGACGACTTACCTTTGCCTCATGAAATTTCGCGCTGGACTGGAATTGAGAAAAGCGCACGAAAA
>PCWF01000105.1:21278-25536 GCA_002796165.1 Nitrospinae bacterium CG11_big_fil_rev_8_21_14_0_20_56_8 | reverse complement strand
GTTCTGTTTTTGTTTGGCCAAAACAAATTATACAGACCCGAGGGAGGACTTTCCTTTTTCAAATGTGCGAAAAATAGCGTACGTTATCGGCCGAAGATTTTAGATTGGCAGGTTGCTGAAAAAGTCGGATTGCGAATCAAAACTCAATGGTCGTGCCGAGCTTGTCCAAGCATGACCCTGATATTTCAACGGCCCAATCACCGTTCGTCCTTCGACACGCTCAGGATGACGGGCTCAGGATGACGGGCTCAGGGTGACGATGGTGGGGTTCCAATTGACTTTTTCAGCAACTTGTTAGAGATGCCGCGACGGGATTTAGCCGAAGAGGGGAGGGGCGCGAAGGGGCTGGAAATGGTATCTCCGGACAAATAAAATTTGAACGGACTTTTCCGTGTAAGCGGAATAATTGTTGTTGGAAAGATCTGATTGCTGGGATTTCTCGACGTTGGACTTGGCTACGCTCCAAAGGCACGATGAGCAGTCCTTATGGACATCTGTGAAGTCGAAGTCATGATTGTGTAAAAGCGAGGAAAACGCGGCGAGGGAGGTCAGGCTTAAAACCGCCAGCAGTAACCCGATGCGGGCAAACCGGCTGTTCATTTTGAATTGAATGCGAGATTTCATTTTGACCCTGAAGAATAGCCCATCTGGATGCAACCCATTCTGCTTTGATGATTAAATCATAAAAAGGATTCACGTGCAAAGAAAACCACGGAAAGAGGGGCGCGGTCAATGCCCAAAAGCATACCAGATAAAAGGAAACCCGAGCAGGATGAGAGCCAGCAGGCCGTTCAATATATGCAGAAGCAGGAGAGTGTCCGAAATCGGGGTGATCATCATATTGACACCGACCCGCCGGACCGCATGCTCAATGTCGGAGCGGGAAATCTGGTCCGCCGGCTTTTGAGAGAGAGTTTCGATGACATCGTCCACAAAAAAGAATTTGAGGCCTTTCATCATGACCTTGAAAATCAGCCCGGCCGCAAACCGGATCAGGGGATTTTTCAAGTTTAACTCGCGTATGAACCGGGATCCCATCGCGTCGAATTGTTCCTCAAGCTGGGATTTGGGAATGACTTTATGGATCGATTCGAACCGTTGGTAAGCCTGGCGGGAGAGCAGGTCCAGGAGTTGATGGAGTCCGTCGACCATCTGCAACAGCCTTTTCTCCGCGAGGTAAGCCACGCAGGAAACAAGGGAGTGGAATACCGGGAAGATCGCGTACCAGAAAAAAGCGAGGAACAGCAACCCCGCTTCGATCCACGAATTCCAGTCCAGTGGTTTCAGTACAACTTCGTTCAGGGCGAACAGGCAGGCCATCCCCAGGACGAAACCCGAGAACGCGAACAGGAAAAGATTGAGAAATGTTCCCAGGAACAACTCGGAGAAAAATTTTCTCCAGTACGCGGCAAGATCGGGTTCAATCATCAGTCTCTGCGGCGGGTTTTCGGGCGGTCAGGTTCATGAGGCAGGGAATGAGAATCAGCGTGAACAAGGTGCTCAGGAGCAACCCCGAGAGGACGACGACGCCGATTCCTCGATAAATTTCGCTTCCGGCTCCGGGAAACACCACCATCGGCAAGAGCCCGAATATACTGGTCAACGTGCTCATGAAAATGGGGCGCAGGCGGGTGCGCACGCTGTCGATAATGGCCTCCTGGGTTCCCATCCTTTCATACCGTATATTGTTGAGGCTCTGGTGAATAATCAGGATGGCGTTGTTGACCACCACGCCGACGAGGATGATGAATCCGAGCATGGTGAGGATATCCAGGGGTTGCAGTACGAATCGGTTTAACATCCAGAGGCCGAATACGCCGCCCACCGCGGCCATGGGAACGCTGAGCAGAATGATAAACGGGTATCCCCAATGTTGAAACAAGACCGCCAGCAGAAGATAGGTGATAAAGACGGCCAGGATGAAGTTTCCCGACATGGCCTCCCGCGTTCGATCCAGTTTGTCGGCGTTGCCCGTGAGGTGGATGGAGTAGCCCCCGGAAAGTGTCCCGTCATCGATCAGGGGTTGGATGATTTCCCGTTTCACGAGATCGATCCCCTCTTCCAGAGCCATTCTGATGGGGGGAACCACCTCAAGCGTGATGGCCCGCTGACGTTCAAAGTGCTGGATCTGTTCGGAACTGACCGTCTCGGTGGTGTTGGCGATGCTCTGCAGAGGCACGCTGTTCCCCCGCCGGGTGTGCAGAACCATTTTGTCCAGGTCCTGGGTGCGTTCGACGTCTTTCTCGCGGCTTTTGAGAATAAGGTCGATTCCGTCACGGGGCACATAAGGCACGTTGAGGTTTTCCGGATCCAGATAGACCTCGTCCGTATAAACCCCGTCCACCAGAGCGGATACGGAGAAACCGAGTTCGGTGACGTCGATATCCATATCGGCGATTTCCTGCCACCGGGGTTCGACAAGAATCTGCGGCTGTCCCAGTTCCATTCCCGGAATAGGCCTGATTTGCGCATCGGGCATCAGCTTCTTGAGTTTGAAAAACGAGTTCTGGGTGATGTGGGTCAAGGTTCGGAGGTCGGGACCTAGAATATTGATCTCGATTCCCCGTGAGCCGCGGAATGCGCTCGTCAAGAGGGAAAGCTGGCGAGTGACGGCGATCATCCCGGGGATCTGGGTCAATTGGGACTTCAGTAGAGGAACGAGGTCACGGGCCCGGTTCGGGTCCTTGGCCTTGACGACCGTGAACAAATTACCGGGACGGCTGATATACAGGAAATTTCTAACCGCCGGACCGTTCAGCTTTTTCTCCTGATCGCTTCCCTCTTCGACCTCCCAATAGGGGCGGTAATATTGTTCCAGTTCGTTTCCCAGCCGTTGCGCCTCGTCGAGATTGTAACCCTGGGGGGGGATCATCATTCCGATGATCACGTTCTGGTCGCCTTCGGGAAGGTATTCGGCCTTGGGTAGCATTTTCCAGGCGGCGAAAACCGGCGGGACGGTCAACAGAAACACGACCAGGCCCTGGGCGACGCGCGAACTGAACAGAGATCGCAAAAAGTATACGACCGCCCCGGAGAACTTTCCCGCAAGGGGAACCAGGCCAAAGAGGTTATGGACCAGGTCATAAGCAAAGGAATGTTTATCGCGTTCATGCCGTCTTTCATACTGGAGAAGTTTTTGGCTCAGGACGGGAATGACCAGGATGCTGACCACCATGGAAAGGAAAACCGCCGCGCTGACCGCGACCGCAATATCCCGGAACATCTGACCGGCTTCCTCCTCGATGAACAAAATGGGGATGAAGACCACAAGGGTGGTGAGGGTCGTTGCGAGCAGGGCGCCCCACACCTCGCTGGTTCCATCCATGGCGGCCTGGAGGGTGGTCTTTCCCATTTCCCGGTGCCGGTGAATGTTTTCCAGCACGATGATCGAGGCATCCACCACCATTCCCGTCGCGAAGGCCATCCCCGCCAGCATGATCACGTTGATGGTGCGCCCTGTGAAGGTGATAACGAGAAAGGATCCGATCACCGAAATGGGGATGGCCATGGCCACGACCAGCGTTCCAAACAGGCTCCGCAAAAACAGCAGGAGAATTATGGTGGCGAAGACACCGCCTACCACCAGATTAAAACGGACCATTTCGATGGAGCGGGTGATGTATTCCGTTGAGTCCGCGGTTTGGACCAGGTGCATGCCCAGCGGTTCAAGCAGATTTTTATTGAGGTCTTGGACGACTTTCCTCAGGTCCCGCATGACGGTGAGGACGTTGGAACCAATTTCCCGGCGCGCGTTGACGGCGATTCCGGGCAATCCGTTGTGACGGACGTAGGATCGCAGTTCATCGTAGTCGATAGACACTTCAGCGACGTCCTTTACATAAACCATCCGCCCTTCTTCGCGTTTGAGAATGGTGTTGCGAATTTCATCAAGGCCGCGGAATTCACCGCGGGTTCGAATAATGTACCGGCGCTTTCCCTCGTCGAAGTCTCCCGCACTCACATTGTGGTTTTGCCGCCGCAGAACTTCCCGGAGGTCGTAAATTCCGAGTCCCCGCTCGGCCAGGGCATTCGGGTCGAACGTGACGTGAACTTCCAGCGGGCTTCCTCCAAACACCGTGCTGTCCGAGACTCCCGGCACTCGTTCAAAAC
The DNA here is from genome assembly GCA_002796165.1 of Nitrospinae bacterium CG11_big_fil_rev_8_21_14_0_20_56_8. Classification (GTDB taxonomy): domain Bacteria; phylum Nitrospinota; class Nitrospinia; order Nitrospinales; family VA-1; genus 21-14-0-20-56-8. The sequence goes on along the minus strand of PCWF01000105.1, from coordinate 21,426 downwards.
GGCTCTGGATATTATCCTCGGCGAAATCGCGATAGCGGTAAACATCGACCTTGTCCTCCATTCCCGGCAGAGGCTGTAGCACGAACCAGCCGATGGGCCGGTCGGAAACATTGACCGTCTTGATGATCGGTTGGTCCACGTCCTCGGG
>PCWF01000105.1:10159-21269 GCA_002796165.1 Nitrospinae bacterium CG11_big_fil_rev_8_21_14_0_20_56_8 | reverse complement strand
CACCTGTTGCAGGGCGTTGGAGGTGCGGACCAGGACTTCCTGCAAGTCGGTCCCGGTGCGGAAGGTGAGATAGATCTCTCCCTGACCGGTTTGGGAGGTGCTTTTCATCTCCACGAGCCCGACAATGGACTTCAGGTGTTTTTCCTGTTCGTCCACGATATCCCGCTCCACCTCTTCCGGGCTGGCGCCTGGCCATTGGGTGGATACGGTCAATTCTGGCTGGCTGATTTCGGGAACAAGCTGGACGGGAATTCGGTAAAGCGAGATGAGACCGAAGAGCACGGTGAGAATGACCCCGACCGCGACGGTCACGCCATATTTGAGGGACTGTTCAATGAGTTTCATTAATGCATTTTAGTCGAGTTCGCGGACGATTTTTACCGTTGCGCCGGGGCGCAACCGCTCGTTTCCGTGAACGACGACCAGATCCCCTGGTTTAATCGGGGCTTTGGACGAATCAATGGAAATCAGGTTTCCCAGGGCGGTCCCGGGAGTGACTTCGATTTTGTCGGCGGTCATTTGGTTTTTTTGCCCACTTCGAATAATCCAGACGTGAGTTTCGTTGGGGGTGCGTACGATGGCATCTTTTGGAATATACATTTTATGCGACGTGGCGCCCTTGGGTTGTAACTCAACTTGCAACAGCATGCCCGAGGCTATTTCGTTGCGGCGATTATCGACCTTGATTCGGATGGGGAAGGTTCGGGAAACCGCATCCCCATTATAAATCTTTTCCACCACCGTTCCTTTGTAATCTTTGTTTGGCGAGTCGGACCCCCGGCCTTCGAGAGTGACCTTGGCGGGCGTTCCAAGGTCGACCGAATCGAAATAGAACTGGGGTAGGTGAACTTCGACAAGAACCGGCGTGGCTGTGATCAGAACGAGGGCCGGGTCGCCGGGTTCGAGCCAGAACCCCACCTCCGCCTGCTGCTTGACCACGATCCCGTCGAACGGGGCGGTCATGGAGCAACGCGCGATTTTATCTTCGATCATTTCGATCCGGGATTGTGCCGCGGCGAGGGTGGCCGTTTCCTGCTTGATCCGTTCGACGCGGGGACCGGCGATCATTTCATCGATTTGGGCTTTTTTCTCATTGTATTTGGCCAATTCTTCCTCCGCCAGCGCCTTAAACTTGTCATATTCATTGATGCTGACGACCCCTTCCTTGTAAAGTTTTTCAATACGCTTTAACTCGATCTCAGCCAGCTTGAGCCTTGCTTCGGCCTGTTTCGTGACCGCCAGTCCCGCGGCAATCACTTCCGGCCTTGTGCCGTTTTTCAGTTCCTCCAGGGTGGCCGCAACGCGGTTCTTTTCTGCCACCGCGTGATCCCGCTCCAGTTCAAAGGGCACGGTCCGCAACTGAACCAGCACCTGGCCCTTTTTCACAAAGTCCCCTTCGGTGAACAAGACTTCATCCACCCGGCCGCCGATTTCCGCGGCCAATTGCGTGATAGCCACCGGCAAGACCGTTCCCGGCAGGGCAATTTTCGGATCCAAAGATTTTCGTTCAACCGCGGTGACCGTCACCAGGACGTCTTTATCCTTGTCCTTTTCCTTAGCCGCTTCAGGTTTTTCCTCCGCGGTAAACCCGGGTGCAACCGGACTGGTAAGGAAAAAAAGGAATAAAAAAAGCAGAACGGGCCAGAAGGGGAGTTTTCCTGAAGCGGTCCCGAAAATCAAAGGGCCCGCATCGCGGGTTGGGTGTAAAGAAAAAACAAAAATCATATACCTCATTAAGGATTAAATTTATAAAGCTTTTGCGGAATTTTCCGTGAGGATCTTTAGTGGAAAAGGAGTATAACTTATGGAAATTTCATGGGTTGCGGATTATATCCCAGCAGGAAAGCGCATTATGAAGGTGAATACCGATTTCCAGTCACTCAAATAAGATTCCCGTTGCATGAACCCCTCAGCTATTGTTGACATTAACCGTCAGAATAAGGTCCCCCTGGCGGCCATTCTTTTGCCTGCCTTTTTCTTTCAATCGAAGTTTTCCTCCCGATTGGATCTTGGGAGGAATTCGTACCAGCAGAGATTCCGTACGATCCGCATTTTTATAAGAAATTTTCTTCCGCGTTCCCGTTAAGGCTTCGGCCGGGTCCAGGGTAAGGGAAAAGGAGATATCCAGGTCATCGTGGAGGCTATCGGGGGAAGCGTCCAAACCTAACGCTCCGCGCATTTTATTTATGAACGGTGTGCCATGGGCTTGCTTCCCGGCGCCATTCGCGGAATCCGGAGAAGGGGTTTTCCGGGCCATTTTTTGCATGGTCATCAGAGAAACTCCCAACATCTGCGCCAGGCGCAAGGCAAATCCCACCTTTCCCAGGGGACCCGGAAACATTCCCAGAATACGCCCTAGTCCCCCGACGGCCCCGCCGAAAAAAACGGGACCGAAAAAATGCACCCCGGAGCGGAACCCGGAACGGCTGAATTCCCGATTGAGTTCCTCGAAAATATCCGCCCCAAATCCTTCGCGGAACATGTTCGCGAAAATGTCTTCCTGCGAATACCGAAACTCGGAATCGTTGGCGCCTTTTCCCGATAAATGGGCCTCCCGAAACCGATTATACTCTGCCCGCTTGAGGGGATTCATGAGGACCCCGTAGGCCTCGGTGAGATCTTTGAACTTGTCTTCGGCCTGGGGATCATCCTTGTTTTGATCAGGGTGGTATTTCAGCGCCAGCTTACGATAGCTCTTTTTGATGTCAGGTTCCCTCGCCGTCTCCGGCACCTGGAGGATTTCATAATAATCCTTAAAATCTCGAAAGCGGGTTCTCATAGTTCTATAGTATCAAAAACCGAAGACTCTACATATTCCACTTTTGAGGATATTTAGCCTCTACCTGCTCGGGGCCTTCCAGGCGGGTTTTTTGTTGTGTGGTGGATATCCGGTACGTGCTGTCCGAATGCAGGCGCTGACGGAGGTTTTCGAAATGTACCCATATGGGGGTAGGCGGGATGTCATCCTTAAGGGGGACAAGAATAAAATCCTCGGTGCTCAGCACATCCCGGTATTTCCGTTTCATGTCCATCTGATAGGCTTTGAAACCCGGCATCGTTTCGGCCCCCAGGTAAGGCTCCTTGTTCAACACCCGATAATCCTCCGAAATGTAGATATTGGCAAAATAATCCGGGCCAAGCGAATGATGTACGGTGGTCTTGATTTGCAACAATTTGACCTTTTCCTCCGACGGGGGAATATGCATCTGAATAAAGTATGTTCTCTCGTGGAAATTCAGGTTTTCGAGGAAGACGATCCCATACAGAACGCTGAATTTAAATTGAAGAAAAATTCCCAGGCATACCCACCCCAGGTTTCTGAAAAATCGTTTCATCGAAATTGAATCATCTTCGGGTTTTAAGGTGCAATTGCATTGATTTTTTTACTCCACGGGAGTAAAAGTATTATCAAACAATATCCTTCGGATTTCAATAGAGGCTTCTCAAAATAGCCTGTATTCGGGGGTTATTTCTCCGATTGCCGGTGCGAAGGGGAGAACGGAAGCGATTTGCCCGAGCAACCTATGAATTTTCAAAAAGTTTTGGAGCAAGTTTTATCCGCAGTTCCCAAAATCGCTTCGGATACCGAGAACGTCATCTCCATTTTCTTTTCCTCGGGAATCAAGATAAACCCTAATCTTCAATTTGAATCCTTCGAAAAAGATCCCGCAGAATGTATCCAAAGTTTAATTGTAAATCTATCCTCTCATCCCGCACTTAAAATTTATGCCAGGGAAAAATTTAAGGAATTGGGAATTTGAGGGTTTTAATCTTCCACGCATCGTAAAAAGTACTTGACAGATTTACACTCGGGGTGTAGGAATTTGAGAACGACTACCCCGGAATAGTTCCACTAGCTACCCTTTTGTTTGGGTTTGCGTTGAGAATGGATCATACAATCCATGACTCCACGTATAGAAATATTTAGAAAGGATTGAATTAAATGAGGAACCTTCCAATTAAGCGCAAAGTGAACGGGATATTTGGGGTTTTGCTTCTTGTGGTCATGGGTTCGGGATTTGTAATATTTTCATCATTGAACCAAGCCAGCAAGGATAGCGAAATCACTAATGCTTTGGGCCGGCAGAGGGGGCTGAGTCAGACCATGGGAATGAGCGCATTCGGGTACGCCATGGCGCAAAGCCGACCTAAGACGCTGGAGCAACAGGTGAGGGATCTCGACACTTATATCACGATGATGCGGGGGGTTTACACCAAGAGTGTTGTCGCAACGGCGAAGAAAATCGACTTGAAAATCAGCATGGATCCGGAATCGGAACCGCATCCCGCCGTTCCCTTCCCGGCGACATTTACCCGTTTTGTGAATACAAAATATGGCCAGGGGAGAGATTTCCAAATCGATATCGTTTCCGAGGACGCGGTGAACCCGGAGAAAATGTTACGGACCGATACCGACCAGGAAGCCAATAAGTATCTGAAGAGCTATCCCGACAATGTTTTTACCAAGACGTATGAGGAAGACGGAAAACTGTACATGAGTTTGTACTCCGCAGACAAGGCCACCGTGGAAGCATGCGCCGCGTGTCACACGGCATTGAAGGGAAAACCCTTCAGCGTGGGCGATATTCTTGGCATCCGGCATTACCGCCTCCTTTTTTCATCCGATGTGGACCTGGGCCGCTCCGAACTGAATGCGTCGTTGAATGATTACAAAATTTCGCAAAAAATGTTCGATCAAACCTTGTCCGCCATGATGATGGGCGGAAAGTATCCCTCGGACAAGAACATCAGCGATTTCAAAGAGGTGGAAGCGATCAATGACGACGAATTCCAGGTCAAGGCCAAAGAAGTACAACTGGTATTCGGGAAAATGACCCAAGCCGTAAACAGCCTGATCAGTTCGGAGGTAAATTCCCTCGGTTACCGCCAATCGCAAAAACTGATCTTAAGCCTGTCCAACCAATTGCGCGATTTAAGCAACGACCTGGTGGGAATTTATTCGGTAATCGCGGTGGCGAACCAGGAGCGAATCCGTTACGCGGTAATCGTTTCTTCTTTGATCACCCTTTTCCTTTTGATCACCATAGCCTTTTACCTTGGCCGGTCCGTGATTGCGCCGGTACAGGTGATCTCGGGAGTTCTCCGCGGATTATCCGCGGGTAACCTCGATCAACGCAAATTGAAGGTGGATTCCACCGATGAAATTGGGACCCTGAGCCTGTCCTGCAACCAGTTGCTGGATGGCCTGACACAATTCATCGGGAGTTCCGAGGAGATCCTGGCGGGGCGGGGTGAAGGCCAGAACGTCAAGCTGGAAGGGGAATTCCGGCAAGCCCTGGATCGTATGACCGGGCAGGCAAAGGAAAAGAAAAAAGCGGACGAGGAAAATGCCCGGGTGGTTTCGATGGTTGAGAACAACCCGGTTAACATGATGTATGCCGACCCGGATTTGAACCTTCGATACATCAACGCCGCCGGCATGAAGATCTTTACTTCCCTGCAACAGCATCTGCCCGTCAAGGCGTCTGAAATGATCGGGAAGTCCATTGACATTTTCCATAAGGATCCCGCCCGGGTGCGCAAGATATTGAGCGATCCCAAGAATCTTCCGCACGAAACTCAAATCCATCTGGGCCCGGAAGTTCTCTCCCTGACGGCGAGCGGCATCTATGACAACCAGAAAAATTATCTGGGGCCCATGGTTACCTGGGAGGTGATTACCGGACGGGTGGCCGCGGACGGAAAGTTTAAGGAAATGGCCGAGAATGATAAACAGAAGGCCGCCGATCTTCAGAACAAGGTCGACAGCATGCTGGAGGTGGTGAGCGCCGCCGCCGAAGGCGACCTGACCCGGAACATTTCGGTCAAGGGTGGGGATGCCATCGGGAAAATGGGTGAGGGATTGGCACGATTCTTTGCCGATTTGCGCGAAAATATCTCCGCCATTTCCAAAACCGCACAAACCCTGGCCAGTTCTTCCGAGGAACTCACGTCGGTAAGCAAGGAAATGGGCAACAGCGCCAATGAGACGACCAACCAGGCGAATGTCGTATCGGCGGCATCGGAACAGATCAGCCGCAATGTGCAAACCGTGGCGACGGGAACCGAGGAAATGAGCGCCAGCATCAAGGAGATCGCCAAAAACGCCGGGGACGCCGCCAGCGTGGCCAAATCGGCCGTGAGAGTGGCGGAAAAAACTACCGAAACGGTCAATAAACTGGGTGAAAGTTCTGCCGAGATTGGCGAGGTGATCAAGGTGATCACCTCCATCGCCGAGCAAACCAACCTCCTGGCGCTCAATGCCACGATCGAAGCCGCACGCGCCGGCGAGGCCGGAAAGGGGTTCGCCGTGGTGGCCAACGAGGTGAAGGAACTGGCCAAGGAAACCAGCCAGGCGACCGAGGAAATCAGCAATAAGATTCAGGCTATTCAGGCTGACACCCAGGGGGCCGTGGACGCTATCGCGGAGATTTCGCGGGTCATCAATCAGATCAATGATATCTCCAATACCATTGCCAGCGCGGTGGAGGAACAAACAGCCACCACATCGGAGATGGGACGCAATGTCGCGGAAGCCGCCAAGGGAAGCGGAGAAATCGCCCAGAATATTACGGGCGTGGCCCGCGCGGCCAGCGAAACTTCGTCAGGGGTAAACCAGACCCAGACGGCCGCGGAGGAATTGGCCCGTATGGCGGCAGACCTCCAGAAACTGGTGACTCGATTCCGGTTCTAAAAGCCCTGGAAATTGTTCCGGTGCCTTGATTACGGGTGCTTTTTAAAAAGATGGTTTCATTAGATGGTTTCAATGTGGGGGGAAGTATTAGGATTCAAACCTTTTTGGGGAGAAGATCCAATGCAAAAAGAAACCGGTGGTTCAAAATTATTGTGCAGATCCCTGATTGCCATTTTTACCGTGGGGGTCATGGGATGGGCCAATATCAGTGAAGCCTTGACCGATGAGGAGAAAAACGAGATCGGAACGGAAATCACCACCATCTTTCGTTCGGCGCGTGGTGTAATCGCCAAGAATCAGGCCTTGATCAACGATCCTGCAAAAGGAGACAAGGGTTTGAGCTCTGACGCCGTGATTGCGACAGCCAAGGAAAATTACAAAGCCTCGACAGGAAAAGACCTTGTGCTCGCGGATAAGTCAACCCTCAAGGGGGAAGCCCAAGCGGCCATGGTCGAATCCATCCGTCAGATCATGGATAAGGCCCAGTCCCTGATTAATGCGGAAGGAAAAGGATTCAAAGGTTTCATCCCTGCGATATTCGGGAAACAGGTGGCTGATAATTTCAACAAGCTGATCAATGGCAAGGCTTACATCAAGCTGACGGCTCCCAAAAGCTATGTGCGGAACCGTGCCAATCGCCCCGACAAGTGGGAGGATGATGTCATTGAAAATAAATTTAAAAAAGCGGATTACGAAAAGAACAAGGTCTTTGCTGAAAAAGCGGATCATAACGGAAAATCCGCTTATCGCTTCCTCCTGCCGGAGTATTATGTTCAAGCTTGCTTGAATTGCCACGGTGAACCCAAGGGGGAAAAGGATGTCACCGGCGGGAAAAAAGAGGGTGGTAAATTGGGAGAACTTGGCGGGGCTATCAGCTTTGTTGTTTACAATTGATTAAAGGGAGCGTCCAAAATTTACCCTTGGCCATGAGCGGGCTCTTAAGAATTATGGGCCGGCAATGGGCGGCGCGGTAAATCGGGATTTATTGGAGGTGCCCAAAAGAAGATCCTTTTTAAACTCGCTTGTTTCGCTGATAACCATAATGGGGGGGACAAGGTATGAAGGGCTTCAACTTGAACATTGGAGGAAAAATTTTATTTCTCACCGGCTTCATTCTTTTGCTGATGGCCGGTTCCCTCTTGTATGTGTATAACGAGTTGGGAAATGCCAATAAGGTTATCGAAGAACAGCGGGAAAACCTGTCGCGTCTGGAGGTGGTGACCACCACCTCCAGCGCTTTTTCTCAGTTGCGTTACTGGCTGACGGACCTTGCCGTGAGTTGGCAAAACGATTCCGAAGATCGTGCTAATACGGCCAAGGAAAAACTGGAAAACCTTTTCAAGGAGCTCGAAAAAACGGATAAAGGCATTGTGGATTCTCTTAAGCCCCAGGTGGAGTCCTTTGCCAGCACGATGGTCAAGTCGGTCGATGCTTATGTGGATGAAAACCGGGTTTTGGGAAATTCTCTCGTTTCCGATGGGCGAGGGCTCGCCGGTACGATCGATGAGGAACTGGGTAAATTGATGGTCCAGGCCAAAAACAACGCCAAAGATGCCGGGGAGCGGGTGGTGGAGGCTAACGCGACGATCAGGCAACTCTCGCTCATCCTGATTGTCGTGGCCCTGATTGTTGGCACCACGACCTCGATCACGTTTGCTCGTTCCATCACACGTCCGCTTCGTTCGCTCATGTCTTCCATGCAGGGAATTGCCGAAGGGGATTTGAAACAAGAAACCCTTCGGGTAGAGTCCAGGGATGAAATCGGTGTCCTCGCCCGGACCTACAACACCATGATCGAAACCATGCGGGAAATAGCCGCGCAGGCGGAGGATATTTCGGCCGGGAATCTGGAAAAGCAATACAAGTTAAAGGGAGACCTGGCAGATTCCTTCAAGAAAATGACCTTCCAACTCCTCGAGAAAAGACGGATCGACCAGGAACAGAGGGAAAGGGAAATTCAGGCGGCTCACGAACGGGAGGAGCGGGAAAAGCAAAAGACTCAATCCATCCTTGAGGAAACGGAGCGCGAACGATTGCTTCAGGAACGGGAAAAACGGCAAGCGGAGGAACTGAAAGCCAAAGTGGACAACATGCTTCAGGTGGTTACCGCCGCCGGAGCCGGTGATTTAACACAGACGATCAATGTCACGGGAACCGATGCCATTGGGCAGATGGGAGAGGGATTGGCTCGTTTTCTTTCCGATCTCCGGGGCAGTATTTCCGCCATTGCCAAAACCGCGCAAAAGCTGTCGGACACCTCCGAAGAGATGACGGGAGTGAGCCAGCAGATGGCCGCCAACGCCGAGGAAACCTCGGCTCAGGCCAATGTGGTTGCAGGGGCGTCCGAGGAGATAAGAAATAATGTCCAGTCGGTATCCCGGTCCGCCGGTGAGATGAGTTCCAGCATCGGTGAAATCGCAAAAAATTCTAATGAAGCGGCCCGGGTGGCCAGCGCCGCGGTGAGGATCGCCGAAACGACCAATCAGACGGTGCTCAAGCTGGGGGAAAGCAGTGCCGAGATCGGAGAGGTGATTAAGGTGATCACTTCCATTGCCGAGCAGACCAATCTTCTGGCCCTCAACGCGACGATCGAAGCGGCACGGGCCGGCGAAGCGGGGAAGGGGTTTGCCGTGGTGGCCAACGAGGTGAAGGAGCTGGCCAAAGAAACAAGTCACGCTACCGAGGAAATCAGCAATAAGATTCAGGCCATTCAATCCGACACCCGGGGGGCGGTTGACGCCATTGGAGAAATTTCCAGGGTCATCAATCAGATTAATGATTTTTCCAGTACCATTGCGAGCGCGGTTGAAGAGCAAACCGCGACCACCACGGAGATGGGAAGAAACGTCGGTGAGGCGGCCAAGGGGAGCGCTGAAATCTCGGAGAATATCATGGGAGTGGCCGAAGCCGCCGCGAACACCACGCAGGGGGTTAATAAAACCCAGTCTATTTCCCTTAAACTTGCGGAAATGGCTAATCACCTGAAGCGCAATATTGAAATCTTCAAATATTATGATCCTTCTAAAAAATTGATGACCTGGGATCACAGTTATGTGACCGGCATCACCAAATTTGACGATCAGCATCAGGTCCTCTTCAAATACATTAACGATTTGTATGAAGGATTGATGACGGATAAGGGAAGAGACTATATGGGTACAATTCTTGATGGCCTCGTCGATTACACCATCAAGCATTTTGGCGCTGAGGAGGAGGTGTTCCGCAAGTATGGTTACCCGGATACACCCAGTCATCTTGAGGCGCACAAAAAACTCGTTGCCCAGGTGGCCAAATTCCAGGAGGGTTTTAAAAACCGTCAGTTGGAAGTTGATTTCGAGTTAATGGATTTTCTCAAGGATTGGCTCAACAACCATATCAAGGGTGTGGACCAAAAGTACGGTGCCTTCTTGGGTGAGAAAGAAATTGTCTGATCCCCAACAGGGAATTGTCAGAATTTTAATGTAGCCCGGAGTTACGCGGTACCCCTCTGTCTTTATTGATGCTTTCCGGTTTTCCCTCCTGATATCCCACCGGATACCTGTTGTCTCGTTTGGTGTTATTTAATACACTGGTTCCATAATTTAAAATTTGTATTCCCTAAAGAGGGCTTCCGGGTTTGACACAGGGATATCTGATAGTTTTTGAGGGGATTGATGGAACGGGGAAATCCACGCATTGCCGTATGCTGGCGGATTTCCTGAATGAACGTGGAACGGCCGTGACGCGGCTGAGGGAACCCACCGACGGACCCTGGGGACGCAAGATCCGCGAAATTCTTAAAAACGGAAGGGGAGGGGTGACCCCAGAACAGGAGTTGACCTGGTTTGTCAACGATCGACGGGAGGATGTCGAAAATAACATTTTACCGGCTTTGAGGAAAAATAACGTTGTGTTGCTGGACCGTTATTATTACTCAACGGCCGCGTACCAGGGGGCCTTGGGGATCGATCCCGCAAAAATTATCGCCGCCAATGAACAGTTTGCCCCGGTTCCCGACCGGGCTTTTATATTCATCGCTCCTCCCGAAACATGTCTCGATCGCATCGGATTATCCCGCGAGGGTTACAGCTCTTTTGAGAAACTTGAATATTTACGCCGCGTTCAGGATATTTTCGTTTCCTTTTCGGGATCGCATATCCAGCAGGTGGACTCCACCCGGACTCCGGAAGAAGTCCACACCATACTTCGGGATGAAGTGCTTCGATTGATCGAACCGGGGGTGCAGACGTGACAAAGCGGTTCGTTCTCGCGATTACAGGTGCCAGCGGCATAATTTACGCCAAGCGATTGTTTGATTATCTATGTACGCGGGCCGAAATTCATGTCGTCCTTTCGGAACGGGGTGCGGAGCTCCTGCACCTGGAACTGGGGCTCAAACCAGCGTATTTTTCCAGGGACAATGCGCAGGTGCACAAG
>PCWF01000105.1:1564-10123 GCA_002796165.1 Nitrospinae bacterium CG11_big_fil_rev_8_21_14_0_20_56_8 | reverse complement strand
TGGAACGAGCCGCCGACGTCACCTTGAAGGAGAAGCGCAAGTTGATTGTGGTTCCGCGCGAAACCCCGTTCAGTACCATCCATCTCGAAAATTTATTGCGGCTCGATCGGGCTGGAGCATTGGTCATGCCGGCCTCTCCCGGTTTTTATTCCCATCCTGAAAGTGTAGATGACCTGGTGGATTTCATGGTTGCCCGGATCCTGGATCACCTGGATATTGAACAAGATCTGTTTGAACCCTACAAGCCCTGAAAGTCCGGTGAGATGATTTACCTGGATAATGCCGCCACTACCCCCATGCATCCCGAGGTCATTGAGGCCATGACCCGTTCATTTCGGGAGGACTATGCGAACTCGGGAGTGGTTTATCGTGCCGGTCTGGATGCGCGCAGGAAAATCGAGTACCTGGCTGAACAGATCGCCGATCTGCTCCGGGTGCCTGCGACGCACCGGATCCTTTTTACCAGCGGCGCCAGCGAGTCGAACAATCTGTTCATTAAAGGGCTCTGCTTTCCGGATAAAAAAGTTGCTTCTCTTGGATTAGAACATCCCAGCATTCGGGCGACGCTGGATTATCTTTCGAGCCTGGGGAATCCCCCGGTTCCATTGCGTGAGTTTCAAACTGAGGGACGATTGGGTTTTGAAGGGCTTAAAATTTTACAACAGAACCGTGTTCGCCTGCTTTGCCTGTCGCACGTGAATAATGAACTGGGATCGGTCAACGAACCCGCATCGGTGGTCGAAGCGATTCGGAAGGAAGCCCCTCAAGTGCGGCTGTTTTTAGATGGCGCCCAGGCGGTCGGCAAGTTGCCGGTGGCCATAAAGGCTTGGCCGGGAATTTCGGGTTATTCCGCTTCGGCGCATAAATTTCAAGGTCCCAAAGGAATCGGTCTTTTAATTTTGGATGGTCGGCTCTCCCTGACTCCGCAGATACACGGGGGAAAGCAACAGTATGGCGTTCGATCGGGGACCCTGCCTACTCCGCTGATCGTCGGTTTGGCGGAAGCTCTGAAAATCGCGGTTCGGGAGGAAGGGGCTAACCGCGATCTCTATATAAAACTCACGCGGCGGCTTGTGGATGGACTGAAGTCTCTTTCGCAAACGACTTCCGGGTTGAAGGTGCGATTTAATTCCCTGGCCGGGATAGATCTTGATCGGCAATCCCCCGCGATTGTGAATTTCAGCTTTCCTCCCGTTGAAGGGGAGGTTCTGCTCCACCATCTGGAGGAACAGGGAATTTATGTCGGACTGGGAAGCGCCTGTAGCGCCCATTCCAAAGAACCGTCGCAGATTCTCACGGGCATCGGTCTTTCGGAAGAGGAGGCGTATTGCAGTCTGAGAATATCTTTTGGTCCGCAGAACACGCTGGCGGAGGTCGATCGGTTCCTGGACCGGTTCGCCAAGGCTTACGATTCCCTGTTGCCCGTGTTTCGGGAACGAAAGGTCCTTAGGAAATGAATATCCCGATCACTATTTTGATTCGTTACGACGAGATCGGCCTGAAAGGCAGGAATCGCCGATTTTTTGAATCCTGCCTTCTTTCCAATATAAAACTGGCTCTGGCGGGGGTCGAGCCCATGCATTTTCATATGCCGCATGGGCGGATCCTGATTGATACCGATCTGTCCTGTGCGGAAGAATGTACGAGCCGTCTTTCAAGAGTCCCCGCCGTGGCCTCATTCAGCGTGGGGAGGAAGGTGGAGGCCGATTTTGACGTCATGGCCGCCGTGGGACGGGAAATGATCGAACCCCACATGGTTCCCGGCAAGGAGTTGAAGTTTTGCGTTCGTGCCCAGCGCTCGGATAAATTGTTTCCTCACACGTCTCCGGAAATCAACTTTGAAGTGGGCTCACGCATCATGCACGATCTCTCTCCCCGTGGATTGACGGTGGATCTCAAAAACGCAAAATTTATTCTGGAAATCGAAGTGGGTATGAAAGGGATCTATATTTTTGATAACCGCAAGGCCGGGATCCGGGGATTGCCGGTGGGATGCTCGGGGAATGTGTTATGCCTTTTGTCCGGTGGCATCGACAGCCCCGTAGCGGCGTATATGATGATGCGGCGCGGTTGCCGCGTCCACGCGATTTTTTTCGACAACCGCACGTTTCTCGGGCGGGGCGGTTACGACAAAGTGGTCAAGCTGGGTGGAATCCTCAATCGATTCCAAATGGGGATGAAATTATTTATCGTTCCGTTCCAGGATATCCAGGTGGCTATCCGGGACAACTGTAAAGACAAAAACCGCGTGGTTTTATATCGAAGGATGATGTACCGAATTGCCCAGGCGGTTGCGGAGCGTAACAAATGCCTGGGCTTGGTGACCGGGGAATCGGTGGGCCAGGTGGCCTCGCAGACGCTTGAAAATCTCGCCGCTGTCAACAATGTGGTGCGGATGACGGTTTTGCGCCCCTTGATCGGAATGGACAAGCAGGAGATCATTGGGAATGCGATGCGCATTGGAACTTATGAGACCAGCATTCAACCGCAACCGGACTGTTGCTCAATTTTCATGCCGCAACGCCCGGCCACCCGCTCCCGGATAACCGACCTGGAAGCCGACGAGATGGCCTATCCCATGGAGACTCTGGGGATGCAGGCGATCGAAAACATGGAAGTGATCGAAATGGGTTCCCTTGCTGTCAGGGAATGCGCTGGATCATCTGGTCCTCGGCCAATGTCGTCACCAGATCTCTGATGGTTTTTTTCAAGACGGGGTGAACCCATTCGGGAGCGATTTCGTTCATGGGGATGAGAACGAAAGCCCGCCGTTCGATTTCGGGATGAGGCAGAATGAGATTCCCGGCTTGTGAAACCCGGTCGTCATAAAACAGAAGATCGAGATCGATTTCCCTCGGTCCCCATTTCTCCCGCCGTTTTCGCCCCAATTCAATTTCCAGGTTCAAGAACAGGTCCAGAATTTCTTCAGGAGACAAAGGGGTTTCAAAACGGGCCACCGCGTTGACAAACCAGTCCTGGTCCGTTTTCCCCACAGGGGAGGTCCGGTAGAACGAGGAGCGGTTAACGATCCCAATGGAAGCCTGTTTGGACAACAGGTCGAGAGCCCGCCTGCAGTTATCCACCGGTGAGCCAAGGTTGGAACCCAGGCCCACGAAGCCGGAGTGGATCATTCAGAATATGAATTGAGTTGTGGCCAGGCGTTTTTTCATTTCCTGCATGATGCGCTCTTCTTCCTTTTCGCCTTTGGCCGCAAAGGTTACAGAGAAGCGAACATAGTGCCCCACGTCGTCCCACGGAACGGTGGAAATGAGCATTTCCTTGATCATGAACTGGGAGAAATCTTCCGCTGTTTTGAATTCGGGACCTCCCTGGACTCCCTTGGGACATTTCACGTAAAGGAAAAACGAGCCGCCGGGCATTTTGGCGCTGAATCCGACTGAATTGAGTGTTTCAACCAACAGGCCCAGCCGGCGTTTGTACTTCTTGACGATTTCATTGGTGATCTCTGGATGTTCCAGGGCGCAAATTCCAGCTTTCTGGATTGCCGCGAACTGACCCGAGTCCACATTATCCTTGATGTGGGCGAAGCCTTTCACGATCAACTCGTTTCCGACGATGAAGGCCATTCGCCATCCGGTCATATTGAAAGCCTTCGAGAGGGAATGAAATTCCACGCCTACGTCGAGGGCTCCCGGAACGGACAGGAAGCTGAGGGGTTTTCCATCGTAATTTAACGCGGCATAGGCCGCATCCTGAACCACGATGATGTTGTTGGCCTTGGCAAATTCCACGACTTCTTCATAAAATTCTCGGGTTGCATTTGCCCCGGTCGGGTTGTTGGGATAGTTGAGATACAGGATCTTTGCCTGTTTGCGGGTTTTGGCGTCGATTTTCTTCAGGTCGGGAAGAAAATGATTGGCCTCGGTCAGGGGAAGGTCGACCACATTGCCGCCAATGTATTGTGTATGGGTCCCCAGGACCGGATAACCCGGTACCGTCATCAGAACCACCTCGCCGGGATTGATGAAAATATAGGGCATGATGGCCAGTCCCGGTTTGGATCCGATCGAGTGGTTGACATGCCGTGCCGGATCGAGCCCCTCAACCTCGAACAGTTTTTCCATATAGCGGACAGCGGCCATTTTGAACTCGTCGATACCGTTGTCGGTATACCCCCGGTTTTCGGGTTTTTCTGCTTCCAGTTGCAGGGTTTTGACCACCTGGGGGAAAGCCATTTCGTCCGGCTCTCCGACACCCATGTCGAACAGCTCCTTGCCGGGATTGGCCTGGAGAGCCGCGCGTTTGGCCCGCTTGATCTTTTCAAATTTGTAAATCTTCGTGTCTTTTCCAAACTGCTTGCCGCTCAAACGGTCGGCAAAAAGGGACTGGATGAAACTCTCGGACATATGTGTTGACTCCACTCGATGTCGTGGGTTGAAAAAACTAAAAATACTCGGAATAATTCTATCGACCCTGGCGTTTTCCCTTGAAGATAATAGAAAAACCACTATTGGGCTGGAGGCTCAATCGGGTTCCCAATGAAGAGTCGTTCAATCTAGCCAAAATACCCCATCCTGTCAAGCGGGGTGGGTGAGATGAAATACCGGGGATTATACCGCGCGGGTCGACACCCCGGCGCTTTTGAATGTGGCCATTTCATTATAGATCCTGATTGCCCCCTCCAGAATGGGAATGGCCAAAGCGGCGCCCGTGCCTTCCCCCAGCCGCATGTCCAGATCGAGGATGGGCGGCCTGCCCAGGAGCTTGAAAAAAATCTCGTGTCCGGGCTCACAAGACCGGTGGGAGGGGAAAAGATAATCTTTAACGGTGGGACTCAGCCCCAGAGCGAGGGCCGCTCCGGCTCCTGAAATCAATCCGTCGATCAGTATCGGGATCCGGCGTGCGGCGGCTCCCAGCACCAGGCCCGCGATGCCGCCGATTTCAAACCCACCCAGTTTAGCCAATATGTCGATGGGATCTTCAGGATTGGGCTTATGAGTGGCAATGGCGTTTTCGATCAGGCGGATTTTTTTTTCCAGAGTCGGGTTGTCGATGCCGGTCCCCCGGCCCGTCAATTGCCGTGAAGGGGAATTTCCCAAAACGGAGAGGATCGCCGTGGCCGGGGTGGTATTGCCGATGCCCATATCCCCTGTGCCGAGAAGGTCCCCCTGGTTTTCGGCCCATTCGGTGGCGATTTCGATCCCGATTCGAATGGCGGTCTCGGCTTGGTCCCGCGTCATGGCCGGTGTGCGGGCAAGGTTTTGCGTTCCCGGTGCGATCTTTCGGGCCAGCAGGTTGGGGTGGGGAGAAAAATCCCCGTTCACTCCCATATCCACAACCAGGACCTCCGCTCCCGCGTGGCGTGCAAGGACATTGACCGCCGCTCCCCCGGAAAGAAAATTTTTGACCATTTGGCAGGTGACCTCCTGCGGATAAGCGCTCACCCCTTCCTGAGTGACACCGTGGTCTGCGGCGAAAACAACGATGGCCTTTTTCTTCGGTAACTCTGCCAGGTTGCCCCGTAGAGCGACATACCGAGCGGCCATTTCCTCCAACCGCCCCAGGCTTCCCGGAGGTTTGGTCAAGGAATCCAAATGAGATTGGGCGCGAAGGAGGGCATCCCCGGACACAGGGGAAATTTGGTCCAGAGTATGCCGAATGGTGGGATGCATTATTTCCTTTTCGACAATTTTAGAGATCCCCGATCGGGGAGGATTGAATGGAAAAAAGCCGAATCAGCTATCTTTTTCCTGTTCTGAAGTATCTTCTTCGTCACTGGGATTTGTAAAATTCTCCGGTTCCTCCATATCGGCAACGAGATTGGCGGATTTCTGGGAATATCTCAGATACTTGATGATTTCCTCGATTTCTCCGTCCGACACGCGGGCTCGTTGCGAAGGCATCTTGTCAGACCCGTTGACCACCTGCTGACGGACATCGGCATCGGAAAAATTGCTGGATATATAATCCTCGTCGATTAACGCAGGGGCTTTGGTCTCCTTGCCCAGGGCATCGGCCCCGTGACAACTGGCGCAAACTTTATGGAAGAGCTTTTGCCCTTCCTCAAATTCCAGGGGAACTTTTTGCGTGGGCTGGGGATGGCACGAAGAGAGGAAAAAGACCGCTGGCAAGGTGATTGCCAGGATGTGAACGGACTTCATTCAATATGCTCCTATTCATATTCATTGCAGGTTACGGACAATATCCAGAATTCCGTCAAAATTGCTGTCGATTTCGACCCGGACCAGGTTGCCTTTCGGATCATAAAATTTCCAGCTGTCGGGCTTCCCATCGTTATTCATGTCGAAACCGACTTTTTCCAATATTCCCGTGGCAGAGAAAAATTGCCATTGTTCCGGTTTTTCGTCGCCGTTGGTGTCAAAGGCAACCGATTCTATTTTGCTTTCATCGGAATAGTATTCCCAACGATCCAACTTGCCATTGAAATCGGTATCGTACTCCACCCGCATTACCTTTTCCTGCTCATTGAAAAACTGGAATGCATTGGCTTTACCATCATGATTGGTGTCGGCCTCGATTCGAATAAGCTTCGTTCCAGGTCCGTAATACTCCTTTAAATCAAACGCGCCGAAGGATTTGGAATCCCTTTCGACCATCTGCAGGATCCCCGTTCTGGAATAATGTTGCACCTGATCCATTTTTCCGTCGAAGTTGGTGTCCAGTTGGACCCGGATCGGAGTTTTATTCAGGTCGTAAAAATCGACCTGGTCCACCTTGCCATCTCCATTGGTGTCAAATTCGATCTTTTCGATTTTCCGGTCCTGGGTGACATACTGCCATTGATCCATTTTCCCATCGAAATTGCTATCCACCTGGATCACCTCAGCGCTGGAAGGGGTGGCAACGAGGAGCCACAGCATCGTGCCAATCGTGATGAATTTCTTGACCGCCGTCATGGTTTCTCCAGTATAAATGAAATCGGCAATTGAAACCTAATGGATTTCAGTCCCAACGGGTCGGGGATCGGCGGATAGGGACTTCCCATTTTTACCGCATCGAGGGCGGCTTCGTCGAGAAGCTCATGATGCGACGATTCGACCAGGACGATATCTTTCAGCGACCCATCCGGCTCCAGCGTGAAGCCGACCACCGGATTCCCTTCGTATCCTCGTTTTCGGGCCGCCAGGGGATAATGCCGGGCGTTCGCAATCCGGTTCCATACCTTCGAGTGAAATCCCCGGCGAATGGCGCCCAGGTCGTACCCCTCCCCCTGCGCGCCCAGGGGGACCAATTCGGCTTGAAGATTCCCCCCGGGATTTGGATTTTCAGATAGGTGTTCTCCACCGTATCCAAGAAAGCTTGAGGGCAAATCTGCAACCTGGGCCGACACCAAAGACCCTGGAACCGGTTTGGCCCGTTGGGTGACAACCGGGGGGGCAGGAGAATACTCTCCCGGTCCAGTGAGACCAAGCGCCGTGCTCGGCAGGGCTTCGTAACCGGATGCGGGCTGAAATGACCGCGTTCCCCTGCGGCCCATCACCGAGGGGCTGGGGCGGGCCGACTTTGACCTTCCGGAAAAGGTATCATTGGAAATGGGGCTGAAATGGATCGTTTCCTGCTGACCGGAAAAGGCCCTCGTATCATGGGCCTGTACCCTGGGTGTTGAGGATCTTGCAAGAGTCTCGGTCCCTGAGCCCGGTTTCCGTGGAACGATCGAGAGAGCGGCGCTGGCCACGTGCGCCATTTCCGGACTGGAGGTCATCGAATTTCGCCGTTGCGCAGGGCGAATCGAAACCGGAATGGCAGGGGAAGGGGAGGGTGAAATATTTTCCGCTTCCGTTTGCGGTCTCATCCGTCGGGGTTGAGCCGGGAAAGGCGTCTTTGCCGATTCCCGGGACGCTGGCGCGGGGTCTTTAGTCATGGGGCGGGGTTCAAGCGGGTCTGAGGGGCGAATCACCCCCCGGACCGGTTCGATGGAAACGGACTCGGGAGAATTCTGTTTTGCTACTGCCTGGGATGAAATTGAGGTTTGCTCCAGTGCCACCGGTTCGGGAATATCCTTTTGCAACAATGCAGGCGGAGGCACGATCCTCTTTATCAAGATTCGTTGGGGTGGAGGAGGAACGATGACCTTGGCTTCCGGCAGGCGAAACCAGTACAGCCCGGCCACATGCAGGCATATGGACATGGCCAGGGCGTATCCGATAATCCTATTCGATGGGGTTTTTAACAGTATTCGCGTTTGCATAAACCGTTCGACTCGTCCAACCTCCGGGCGATTTTTTCAGATTCCGTTGCTTTCCGGTGAAGGTTAAAATTCAATTCCTTTTTGTGCGGGAATTCCCTGCTCCGCGAAGGGATGCTTGATGCACCTCATTTCGGTGACCAGGTCCGCCATGGCGATCAATTTTTCATTCGCATTTCGACCCGTGCACGCCACGTGGACCATTTCGGGTTTATCGCGAAGCGTCTGGAGGAACTCCTCCAGGGGTAAAAACCGGTAATCCAGCACGTAATTGATTTCATCGAAAATGACCAATTGATATTTTCCGCTCATCAGTTTTTCTTTGGCGATTTCAAATGCCTTCCGCGCGGTGGCACGGTCCTGTTCCGGATTCTGCGTGTCCCATGTAAACC
>PCWF01000105.1:0-1557 GCA_002796165.1 Nitrospinae bacterium CG11_big_fil_rev_8_21_14_0_20_56_8 | reverse complement strand
CATGGGGATCACCTCGATTTCAGGGGTCAATCGTGCCAGAAATTTTCGCTCCCCCGCCTTCCATTTGCCTTTCATGAACTGCATGATGAAAACGTTCATTTTGTTGCCCGCCGCCCGGAGCGCGAGGCCAAATGCCGCCGTTGATTTTCCTTTTCCGTTTCCGGTATTGACGATGATCAATCCCTTCCTTTTCTTCTTGTCTACGGGAGTTTGCTTTTTCATTGGCGTCACGTTCAATTTGTTTTGAGTGTCAGGCCCGTTTTGTCTGATTCAGAATGAACTTCAGCCACGCCGGAGAGGATCCCCAGTAAATATGGGAATACAGCGCCAGACAGTTTTTGAATACATAACCGTCTCGAACTTCAGGTGCATGGTTCGGATTCTGGTGGATCATCCGGGGGATTTCTTTATTGCTCACCAGACTGGAAAAGTGAAATTCGTGGCCTTTCAAGGTCAATTTTTTTTCCGGATGAAGAGGCGGACGAAAACTCAAAACCCGGTAACCCAAGGTCATCTTTTTGGGATTCAAGGTGGTCGAAAACTTGAACAATCCCACCATTTCATGGGATTTACCATTTTCGCCCATAATGGAATTACCCAAATACATCAGCCCTCCACATTCTCCGACGATCACCTTTCCCGAGCGGCCAAAATCCCTGAGATCCGAACGCATGGACCGGTTTGAACTCAGTTTTTTGGCGTGCAGTTCGGGATAGCCTCCGGGAATGTAAATCCAGTCCAGCCCCGAAGGCAAACGACGATCCTTCAGGGGAGAAAAAAACTGAACCTGTCCCCCGAATTGCCGGAACATGTCGAGGGTATCCGGGTAAATAAATTGAAACGCATCGTCTCGTGCGATTCCCACTTTAAACGTGGAAACTATCGATTGGGACATCCACCGAGTGACCGGTTTTGCGGAAATCCCTCGCCTGCCCGGTTTTTTCCCAGGAAGAATCTGTTTCAGAAAATCCAGGTCGACGTGCTTTTCGATGTGGTCTGCCCAGCGTTCGTACAAATCCTCGCTTTGCTCATGGCTTTGATACAGTCCCAAATGGCGGGAAGGAATTTTGAGGGCAGGATTTTCGGGCAAATGGCCGAGAAATTTCAGGGAAGTGTAATGCTCGATGGCGGACCTGAGGATTTCTGCATGACCGGGAGAATTGACCCGGTTGGCGACGACTCCCAGAAAATTCAGTTTCCGGTCAAAATCGGAAAACCCTTTGACCAAGGCGGCGGAAGATCGTGCCATGGCTCTCCCATCAATCAAAAGAATGACGGGAAGATTCAACAGCCGGGCGATTTCCGCCGTTGACCCTTTTGCGCTTTTGGCATGGGCTCCATCGAACAAGCCCATAACCCCTTCGACAACGGCGAGGTCCCGATCGCTTTTTACGTCGCCGTAAAGTTTTTTGACATATTGCGGGGAACACATAAAGGAGTCCAGGTTGTAGCTGGGAACGCCGCAGGCCCGGGCGTGATGCCCGGGATCGATGTAATCGGGCCCGACTTTGAACGGTTGGACCCGTTGGCCCCGGCGCGTGAGGAGACGCAACAGCC
>PCWF01000088.1:3515-6309 GCA_002796165.1 Nitrospinae bacterium CG11_big_fil_rev_8_21_14_0_20_56_8 | reverse complement strand
GGACAAGAAACTGATGGAACACGATCTGGATGTCCTCAATCCGGAACAACTCAATAAAATGAAACCCAGCGAGCTGGCTAAAATTCTTGAAGTGGACGGCATCATCAAGGGACGCATCCTGAATTTCGACAAATTGATTCTGGGTTTTTACAACGACGTAACGGTTGGCGCCGAGGTGACTCTCTACGATGGCCGCAACGATGAAATCATCTGGACCGCGGACAGCAAGGCGGTCACCTATGCGCTTTCCGGGCCCAGCATCATGGGTGCGATCGTGGCGGTTTACAACGCCTACCGGATGTCGATGGAAGTCCAGCTTCTCAGAACGGCGGACGATCTGTTCCGGGACATGGTAAAGACCGTCCCCCAACCCTCCACGTCCAAGGTTCTGGAAGGCCCACGGATCGATTTTGTCCTTCACGACGGGGTTCAGCCGAAAAAGGCCGGCGACCGGCTCAGGGTGGCCGTGCAGGGAGAGCCCCACAAGTTCGCTTATTTTCATATCGGGGAATTCAAGAAAAATATCGAGATGCATGAAACCGATACCCCGGGATGGTACGAGGGCGAGTACCCGGTTGAGCCCGGCGACAACGTGAACCAGGCCGTTCTTGCGGCGGTCTTGCGCGACGAGGCGGGAATGTCAACCACGC
The DNA here is from genome assembly GCA_002796165.1 of Nitrospinae bacterium CG11_big_fil_rev_8_21_14_0_20_56_8. Taxonomy (GTDB): domain Bacteria; phylum Nitrospinota; class Nitrospinia; order Nitrospinales; family VA-1; genus 21-14-0-20-56-8. The sequence continues at coordinate 5,659 of PCWF01000088.1, read as the reverse complement.
GAAAGGATGTTCTGCAACCCATCCAGTTCGACACCGAGCCGCCGCAAGCGCCTTCCGATTTGCGGGTCGTGGCCCGGAGCGACCGGGTCCAGCTTCAATGGAAGGGAAGTCCCTCCCGGGACGTCGCAGGATATTTCGTCTACCGCAACGACAAACCGCTCTCGACGGGATCTAAATTAAATGACCAGGGAACAGAGTTCACCGAGCTGACCGATACCCGGATCCAGGTGGGGGAAAAATATTTCTACCGGGTTTCCGCCTTCGACCGGGTCGGGAACGAAAGCGAGCCCGGTTCCGCGATCGAAGCCCTGGTCGTCAGCCCAAACCAGAAGGCCGGGGGCGTCATTCAGCAGGACACCACCTGGTACCGGGCGGGAAGCCCTTATCACATCGAGGAGGCGGTCACCATTGCGGAAAACACAACGCTCCACATCGAACCGGGGACGGTCGTGATGAGCCGGGGACCGGGAATGCGGGTCAAGGGGGTGTTGCATGCCGATGGAACACCGGAATTGCCGATCGTATTCACCCGCGAGGCCGAGCTCCCGGCCGGGCAGAAATGGGACGGGCTATCATTCGCCCAGTCCGAACGGGGGGAAAGCAAGGTTCGATTCTCACAGGTCAAGCATGCCCGTATCGGTTTATTGTGCGACTCGGCTTCTCCCGAGATCGCCCAGAGTGAAATTGCGCAAAATGAAACCGGAATCAAAATCCTGAATGCATTTTCCAAACCCCGGGTTCTGAACAACACCATCACGGATAACGAAAAGTACGGGATCTCGGTCGCGCAAAACGCGGAACCGGAAATCTCCGGGAACGATATTCGAAATAACCGCGAAGCCGGCATTCAACTGTCCAACGACAAATCCAGGGTGGCGCAAAATAAAATCACCCATAACCGGATCGGCCTCTCCCTGCACCATTCCCTGGGAACGGCGCACCGCAACTCGATCCACTCCAACGAGACGATCCAGGCCGCAAGCGGGGAGGCGGATGCGGCGCCGTTCGATGCCCGGGAAAATTTCTGGGGTTCCCACGAGGGACTGGCCGTCCTAGGTTCTATCCGGGGTCCGGTCGAGGTCAACCCCATCCTTACGGAAGAAGGTTCAGACAAAACGCAAACCCTTTCCATTCTCAAAGGACCCCTTAAAGGCAAAATCCTCCAAACCAGTTACCTGGTCCCGGCGAACAGTCCCTATATCCTGGAAGAAACGGTGGTTGTCGATCGGGGAGCTAATCTGTTTATCCAGCCGGGCGTCCGGATCCGGTTCAATTCCGGTCAATCCCTGGAAGTCCACGACGGTTCGGTCCTGGCCCTGGGCACTTCGCTGGATCCGATCATCTTCACCGCCAATACGTCGCAGGCCAAACCGGGATACTACGAATCGGCGCTGGTGGTGAAATCTGAAAATGGGAAAAGCAGTAAACTGGAATTTGTCATCGTCGAGTATGCCAAAGTCGGGGTTCGCTCGACGGACGGTGAAACGGAAATCAACAACAGCATCCTGCGCGGCAATTACACCGGCATCCTGCTCGAAAACCGGTCGACCGGAAAAGCCTCGCGCAATCTGTTCACTCAAAACAACGGCGATGGGGCGGTGCTGATCCGGGGCATGGCTCAGGCCAGCATCGTCGAGAATAATTTCATCTCCAATTCATTCGCCATTCAAAACCAGAATTTCACTTTTAAAATTGACGCCAGAAACAATTATTGGGGGAATGATGCCGGGCAAAATCCCGACTGGGACCTGCTTCTTATCGGACGGGACAACATCGAATTCAGTCCCTGGAAAAACGAACCTCTGGAGCTCGCGCTGAAATAAATCTATGACTGAAACTCCGGGTCAATCCAGGCGAGGTTTAGTCCTCGGTCTGCTTTTGGCGGCAGGCATGGGAGGCCTGCTCCCGAGCCCCCTGTCCGCCAGGACCAATATGGTCGACGGGTCGATGAATTCGGACATCGATCTGGAAATTACCCACCGGTTCCAAACTCCCCATGCCGTGGGACATCTGCGGATGCGGTTTGTCGCTCCCCCAAATTACGCATCGATCACCTATTCGCAGAAACTCAATTCCTATTCCCTTGTGTTCGATCCCATTGCTCATTCGCAACGGACCTTCGTTAACGAGGACGGCAACAAAGT
>PCWF01000088.1:0-3507 GCA_002796165.1 Nitrospinae bacterium CG11_big_fil_rev_8_21_14_0_20_56_8 | reverse complement strand
AGGTTTTGTTCAATCACATTCAAAGCACGGCGGCGTTTCCTCCATCCGGAATTTCCCGTGAGTTGGAAAGTTACCTCCAGCCGACGGATACCATCCAATCCGGAAATCTGGCAATGATTCAAAAGAGCGCGGAACTGGCGAAGGGATCCCAATCCCAGATCGAAGCGGTAACGCGGATTCTTGGATTCGTCGTGGACCACATGCGTTACAAGCTTTATCCCGAGCATTACGACGCCTTGTATTCCCTTCGGACGGGGCTTGGCAATTGCCAGAATTTCAGCCACCTCTCCGCGGCCCTGCTCCGGGCGGCGGGCATCCCCGCTCGGGTCGTCACCGGAATCACCTTGAGCACCCCTTTCAAGGTTAAAGCCAAATATGGATATGACTCCCTCCGGTGGGCCGAAGGCCGGCACGCCTGGCTGGAAATCTTTTATCCCGACCTGGGCTGGGTGCAATACGACGCCCAGCAGACCCATCACTTCGTTTCCAACCGCTTCATCCGCCTGGAAGTCGGCAGGGATACCGATGCCGCCGGAGAGGACGGCATGGTCAAATGGACTTATGTCGGCACGGACGAAAACGAGGGATCCCGAAAGGAAGACTTGAATTACCAGTTAAAATCGGATCGGACCACAATCGAGATTCGGAAAGATTTCAATTACCCGAACAAAACGGTGTTTGCCCCCGAATTCAGCATCACCGCATTGCCGAAAGTGGAGCCGGTGGTTCCTCCACCCCCGCCCCCGTCTCCCAAACCGCCCACGCCCTCCCCACCCAAAGCGGAGGATAAATTCATCCGGCCCGTCCGGTTCGGCAACATGGATTTTCCCGAAAACGTCGACTTGTTTGAAACGGCGACCCCTAAAAAAACCAGCGGAAGTAACGAGTTCACTTCGGTCAGGAACTACGTGGTGGAAACGGCGGAATTCGTCACCGGACGGGAGCAGTTTATCCAGGCCTTTAATGTTCGGGAACCGATACTTCTCAAGGACATTTCCCTCGCTTTATACAAATTCGCGGGAGAAGACGGAGCCCTGTGGGTGGACCTCTATGATGAAAAGGGAGGACGACCGGGAAAGGTCCTGGAATCGAGCGAGATGAAATTCATGAACGAAATTCAAACCCCGAGGGGTTACCGGTGGGTCGGGTTCGATTTTGGGGGCGAGCAGAAGATCCTGGCCCCTGGCCGATACTGGTTCTCCCTGAGTTTTTCGGGAGACCCTGTAGTGAACTGGTTCTTTACGTACGGTAAACCGGTCGGTGATGCCGATGGAACCTGGTCCAAAACCTTGTTCGAAGAGGACTGGACGACAATGTGGTCCCACGAATTCAATTACCGAATCGAAGGAATGGCGAAACCGTAGCCCGGAAACGGCAGAAAGTGGCAACACAGGCTATATCCGAATAGTGAATTATGGTATGGTGACCGCAATTCTTCCCATACCCGACTCAAATCTGTGGATCGGGCTCTTTGTTTCCGGCTCCATTTTGAATGGAAACCGGATGCCGACCCGCAAATAAAAAGTTTCCTTTATTATCAGGAGAGAACGGCAATGACCAAAAGATCGATTCAATTCGCAACGCTGGTGCTGGTTCTTTTATTGTCGGCCATGCATCTTTCCGCTCAATCGTTGAATCCCAACGATGTTTTCGAGCCGGGACCGAAGGGCGGCGGCACCAATTGGACTACGGGCCTCATTACCGCGATCGGCATTGGAACCCCCTCCCCCAATGCGGCCAATCGCGCGCAAATGAGGGCGATGGCCCTGCGCGCGGCGAAAGTGGATGCGCAACGCAATTTGCTCGAAATCCTCAACAACGTTCAAGTCACCGCAGTTTCCAACGTGAGGGATCTTTCCTTACAACATGATGACGTGGAATCCCGCGTCCAGGGCCTGCTTCATGGAGCCCAACCCATGGGCGAACCCCGATATCTGCCGGACGGCTCGGTCGAAGTCACCCTGGGCGTTTATCGGCATGATGTCGAACCTATCGTCATGCCCAAGGTTCTGGAAACCCACGCTCCCTCGGTTCCTTCCATGAATATGCCGATGTCGCTGGATCCCAACCTGGGGGCAAATCCGCCGGTTGCACCTCCGGCCGGTCCACAGGATTCCGCCAATGCCATGCCCACTCCTCCCTTGGACGCGGGACGGGCATTTACCGGTCTGTTGATCGACGCCCGCGATTTCAAGGTTCGTCCGGCGATGGCTCCCAAGATCGTCGACGAATCGGGACGCGAGATTTACGGGTCATCTCTGGTGAACCCCGAGTACGCGGTGCAACATGGAATGATCGGTTACTCGAAAAATATTCAAGCCGCGCAGACCAACGAACGCATTGCGAATACCCCGTTGATCATCAAAGGAATCAAAACCGATGGCGACCGATTGACCGATATCGTCGTCAGCAATGCCGATGCGGAAAAAATCCGCTCTGCCGCTCAAACCCAGAAATTTTTGAACCAGGCCCGCGTCATGATCGTCCTCTGATCCGGATGCGGATATTCATAGGGCCACAAACAAACTTTCTTTTGAAGGAATTCCTAAATGTTCAAGGAACACAGAAAACTCAATCCCGTGACATTTTTGATAGCGTTCGGAACCCTTCTGGTGATCACACTGTTCTCGGGTTGCGCCTCGGAACCCCGGGCTCCCGAAGCCTTCATGGACACGCCGGAGCATCACTATAACGGCGGCGTCCGGCTTTTCGATCAGGGCAAAATCGAGGAAGCGGAACGGGAATTCAACCTGGCGCTCCAATTGGTCAAGGGGGGCGATTACGGCCCCGGCCACGCCGGGCTTGGATGGGTTGAAGCCCACCGGAAAAATTTCGACGCCGCTCTCGATCACATGAAAAAAGCCAGATCCGCCGCGAAAACGGACCCGGACCGGGTCATCGCGGCCATCGGTTTCATCCGCCTGTATACGATCATGCGGCAAGCCGATGAAGCCCGAGCCCAAAAGTTGGATTGGTTGATCGAAACCCGGGATCACTATAATGAAGCGGTGCGCTACGGGCCGGACAATGCGGAACTTCATTACCGGATGGGTGTGGCCTACAAGGTGGCTTACGAGTTTCGGGCGGCCGCCGAAATGTTCCGGAAAGTGATCGATCTGGATAAGACCTTCACCAAGGAAGCCAACCAGGAATGGGAAACGGTGCAGAAAATCGTGCGGGCCGAGCCGGGAACCCTGGTCGGCAAACGAATCGCCCTGGTGGATGAGATCTCCCGCGCGGATATCGCCGCCCTGTTCGTTGAAGAGTTGCGGCTCGACAAACTCTATGCCCGGAAAAAAACCTTCGACACCTCCTTCCAACCTCCGGAGGAAAAAACCTTTTACGCGGACTGGATCTCCAAGGCCCCCGATGCGACGGACATTCAGAACCATGTCCTGCATGCCGACATCCGTGTTTTTCTGGACTCCGGGGTGCGGGGACTTGAGGCTTTCCCCGATCACCGATGGTTGCCGGACCGAAAAATCCGGCGCGCCGAGTACGCCATGC
>PCWF01000259.1:18739-19795 GCA_002796165.1 Nitrospinae bacterium CG11_big_fil_rev_8_21_14_0_20_56_8 | reverse complement strand
TTCGTCCAGGGCCTTGTCGAAAATGGCCTGTTCGAAATACAATGCGCCGATCTGGGTATGCACGTCCATGACCACCAGCACTTCATCCAGGCTCGCCTTGGGCCGCGACAGGGGGTCCGCGTGCAACGCCGCGATTCGCTCCTGCACTTCCTTGTTTGCGGGGTCGAGTTTATACACCACCTCGTATTCCTTCAGGGCCTCGTCCTTCCGGTTCAGTTTTTCGAGGGTCCAGGCGAGCAGGCTCCGGGCCTGCAGAAAATTGGGGCGCAGGGCGACAGACTTGGTCAGGTTCCTCTGGGCTTCTTCCAGCCGGTCGATGCGGATCATGGCCCGGGCCAGGTAATAGTAGGCCAGGGGATTGCCCGGGTCGAGCAGGACCAATCGCTCGTAGATATTCCTGGCGCGGGGATATTCACCCATCTCTTCCAGCAAGACTCCCTGCAGAAGTTGCGGCCGCGGAGAGTTGGGATCCAGAGCCATGGCTTTGGCATAATATTCCTGGGCCTCGCGGTTCTTCCCTTTGGCGGCCAGGACGTCGGCATAAATCTGGATCAGGTCCAGATTGGTGGGAAACTGTTTCAGGGCCTCTTCGCAAAGCGGTAAGATGGGATCGATCTGACCGGACCGAAGCAGAAAAATCGCCCGCTGTTTATAGAACCGCTCCTCGGAAGGATCGTAGGTGAGGATCGTCTGGTAGTGTGTGGCGGCCTCTTCGAACTGGTTATTTTCTTCCGCTTTCAAGGCCAGGAGGTAAGCGAAATAGGCCCGCGGATCCCGGGAAAATTTGCCCTCTTCCATCCGGGTGTTTTCTTCCCAGGCCTGGTTCAACAAGGGGTCGAAGGAGTAGACGGGCGATTGCCCGGACTTTGAGGGTACGGCACACCCCGCCAGCAGAACCGCGGCCGCCAGGGCCAGCAGGAACCCCGACCTGGATGAAAAAGCGCCCCGCTCCCGCAAGGGGGGTTGACCGATCTGGCATTCGGATTGATTCACCGTACCGTTCCTTATTTTAAACTGTTAGGCAATGGTCCACCGGGGAAAGTAACCCCCCCCGTG
>PCWF01000259.1:0-18664 GCA_002796165.1 Nitrospinae bacterium CG11_big_fil_rev_8_21_14_0_20_56_8 | reverse complement strand
GATTCCAACGGTCCCCGCCAATCGGATTGGCTGAGGCCCACATGCAACACTCCGGACTCCAGTTTCTCGACTTTGGAGACTTCGGCCAGCGCGGGCCCGACCACCAGGTTCCAATGAAACTCCAGGAGGGCGGCGCTTCCCCCGGCGTCGTCCTCCACCGGGTTGACGGACCGCGAAAGCACGGAACCGACGCCTTCCCACCCGCTTGCTTTATAACCGGGACGTCTCATGTTTGATTCAATTCATGGGGAAAGGGGGGCCCTCCTCCGCGGTAAGCTTGACCCGAATTTTTATTTTAGCTATCTTACCGAGCGAGATAAAGTTATTTTTGGGTATCCAGGCGGACTTTTCCTTTTTGCTTTGAATTTCCCGGGAATCGCGAATGATTCGGAATCTTCCGTTTGGCCTGTGGGCTTGCCCCGTCTGCAGGGGCCGGGCTCGTGGCCCCGCCCCATTTTCAGAACCGCCCATGAACCGAATTCGATCTGCGATTCGCCTTTCAGTATGACGACAGAGGCCAACCTGGAAAATGAATGCTCGCGGCTGAAGGAGCGGGTCCACCAGCTGGAGACCTGTTACAAGATCACCTCTCTCCTCAATTCCGAACTCAATCTCGCCCACCTGCTCGACTCCATCATGAATATCGCCAAAACAGTCATGAAGGCCGATGCTTGCTCGCTCTTGCTGACGGACGCGGAGACGGGAGAACTGGTGTTTCAGATCGCCCTCAGCGAAGTGGGCGACAAGATCATGACCATGAACCGGCTCAAGCTGGGCCAGGGCATCGCCGGGACGGTGGCCAAATCCGGGAAAGCCGTCCTCGTCGAGGACGCCTACACGCATCCCCAGTTCAACCCGGACTATGACAGGAAAACGGGATTCCGGACGGGTTCCCTTCTCTGTTCGCCGCTCAAGGCCCGGGATGCCGTGATCGGCGTCTGCCAGGTCATCCACGGGAAGGACCGGCAAAAGACCTTCCGGTCCAGCGACCTGGAGTTGTTCCAGATGTTCTGCGACAGCGCGGCCCTGGCGATCCAGAACGCGCGCGTTCACCAGATCCTCATGGAAAACCAGCGCCTGGAAAAAGACATGGAATTCGCCAAGTCGGTGCAGGAAAGTTTTCTCCCCGCATCGCCGCCCAAATCGGTGAGCTTCGTCTTCGCGGGCAAAACGGTCCCGGCGCGGGTGGTCGGCGGAGATTATTACGATTTCATCCCCTTCGACGACCACACGATGGGCATCGTGCTGGGCGACGTGTCGGGCAAGGGGGTCCCCGCGGCGTTGCAAATGGCGCGGCTGATGAGCGACTTCCGTTACATTTCGCAGAACGACCCCTCGCCGGTCCGCGTGTTGAGCGAAGTCAACCGCATCATGTGCCGCCGTTCGCAGAGGGGCATGTTCACCACCATCCTCTATCTCCTCCTGGACATGAGGAGTAAAACCTTCAGGATGGCCAACGGCGGGCATCACCCGCTTCTCATCTGGAGCACGGACGGCACGGTAAGGGAGCAGGGGCAGGCGAGCGGCCCCCCTCTGGGCATTATGCCCGATCAGACCTACCGGGAGGAGAGTATCCCGCTGAATCCCGGAGACCTGGTGGTGGTGTACACGGACGGGGTCACGGAACCCAAGAACCGGAGCCATGAGGAGTTTGGAACCGGCGGGTTGACCCGGCTCATCCGCGAACACGCGAACTCGCCGGGAGACCTGATCCGGGCGCTGGAGCAATCCATCCGCGACTTCACGGAAAACGCGCCCCAGTTCGACGATCTCACCTGCGTCGCCTTCAAGGCGCTGTGAGGGGTCCGGTAAGGGAAGCATCGGTGGATTCGGGGTGGAATTCTCCGAATTCTATGATATCATTGAATTTATTACGCTTTCCCCAGCGGTCCCAATTTGGGGAAACGAGTTTTTGGCTGTTTTCAGAGATTTTTTTTTCTATAATGAAATGACATTGGCCCGACTTCCCGATATGAACCAACCGATCAAACTCGTCATTCCAAGCGACGCCAAGTTTCTCTCCCTCAGCCGCAAGGTGCTACAGCAGTTGTTCGCCTGCCAGGAGGTGCCCAGCGAAATCGCGCGCAAACTGGTTCTGTGCGTGGACGAGGCCTGCTCGAATATCATCAAATACAGTTACGAGGGCGACCCCAACCAGACCATCGAGCTTTCTTTCTGGTTGAAAGACGATCAGTTCACGGTCAAGATCAGGGATTACGGGAAGCAATGCGACACGTCCACGTTCAAGCCCCGGTGTCTGGACGATGTCAAGCCGGGAGGGCTGGGGACCTATTTCATTCACGAGATCATGGACCAGGTGTCGTACTGCACCGAGCGGGAACAGGGAACCCTCCTGACGATGACGAAACATTTTAAAAACGAGACCGCCCCGGCGGCCCAGCAAGGGCAAGGGAAACCCTAGATTCATGTCGATCGAATTGCGGTCCGAGGAAGGCCAGGGGGGAGTGGTGACGGTTCACATCGAGGGGGAAATCGATATGAGCACGTCCCCCAAGGTACGGGAATTCCTGACCCCCCTGTTCGAAAAAAACCGCAAGGCCATCGTGGTGGACCTTTCCGGAGTTCCCTACATCGACAGTTCGGGCATCGCGACCCTGGTCGAGGGTTTGCAATGGAGCCACAGTAGCAAGAACAAGTTTCGCCTGGTGGGGCTGACCCCCACGGTGAAAGATGTTTTTGAAATCGCCCGCCTGTTGTCGGTGTTCGAGGTCTTCGATTCCCGGGAAGAGGCCCTCTAGCAGGTTGCTGAAAAACTCTTTCGGGTGTCATTCTGAGCCGCAGTGCGGCGAAGAATCTTGCCCGAAACCCTTGTCCAGCTTGAATTTACTAATCAGGCTAGTACTTGGTTGCAAAAATAAGTAACCATAAGGATTTAGCCCTTCGACAGGCTCAGGGCGACAAAATAGTTGTCATGCTGAGCTTGTCGAAGCATGACTATTGGCTATGAACTTTTGCAACCAAGTACTAGATCCTTCGCGGAGTTTATCCTGAGCTTGCCGAAGGACTCAGGATGACATTTTTGGAGTTTTTCAGCAACCTGCCAGTTCCTTGTTTTTGGCATAGCGTTTGCTTTTCGCCCGTCCGCGCGGCGGACGGAATCGTTGACGAATTCTCCCAGGACACCTGACGATTCATGATGATGCGATGGTCCCGTCCGGGATTTTACGGGTGCGGTCCCGAAAAGGGAAAAAGCCGTTGTTCCTTTGAGCCCGCGTTCCTCCGCGCGTGGAGGACCCGGGCGGATTATGGGGATCTGCCGTGAGAGCGTTTTTCGGAAACATCGGCCGCAGGGGATTCCTCGTCTGGAACCGGGCGGAGGAGTTTTTCAGGGAGATCAGCGGAATCTATTATCTCACCCGCTCCACCCTGTACTGCACCTTCATCGAGCCGCTGAGGGGCAAGCCGTTCAAGTGGCGGCCGGTCTGGACGCAGATGGAGGAGGTGGGGGTCAAATCGACCACCATCGTGTTCCTGGTGGCCTTCCTGATCGGCGTCATCCTGGCTTTCCAAACCGCCGCCCAGCTCGACCGCCTGGGCGCGCTGGAGTATGTGGGCGCGCTGGTCGGGGTATCCATCACGCGGGAATTGGGTCCGTTGATGACGGCCCTGGTGATGGCCGGGCGCGTGGGCGCGGCCTTCACCGCGGAGATGGGCACCATGAAGGTTTCGGACGAGATCCTCGCCCTCGAAACGATGGCTCTCAACCCCGTCAAGTTCCTGATCACGCCCCGGTTTCTTGCCATCCTGGTGATGCTTCCGTGCCTGACGGTCATGGCCGATGTCATGGGAATCCTGGGCGGATTCCTGATCGGGGTCACCACCCTGGGCATCGATCCGATCGCTTACTACGACCGGTCGCTGGAGTCGATGAAACTCCAGGACGTGATTACGGGTCTCATCAAGAGCGGCGTGTTCGCGGTGATCATCGTGATGGTCGGGAGTTACATGGCCTTCATCATCGAAGGAGGGGCGGAAAAGGTCGGCCAGAACACCCGCACCGCCGTGGTCGTGTCGATGATCCTCATCATCATCGCCGACCTGGTGTTCACCTCTTTATTCTATTTCGTGACATGACTGAATCGGTTCCCTGCATGATCCAGGTGCGCGACCTGAGCAAATCCTTCGGCGAGGGGGATAAGCGGATGACCGTTCTCGACCGGTTCAACGCCGATTTCGAGACCGGCAAGATCACCTCCATCCTCGGCGGTTCGGGGAGCGGCAAGAGCACGGTGCTCAAGCACCTCATCGGCGCCTACCGGCCCGATTCGGGCGAGATCCGGATCGACGGGGAAAACGTGGTGGGGCTCGACGAGGAGGGCGCCAACCGGGTGCGCAAGAAGTTCGGAATCATGTTCCAGAGCGGGGCCCTCTTCAACTCGCTGAACGTGGAGGACAACGTGGCGCTCCCCCTGCGCGAGCACACCCGGCTCAACGAGAGCACCATCCGCATCATGGTGAAGATGAAGCTGGAGATGGTCGGCCTGCGCGGGGCGGAACACCTGAAACCCGCCCAGCTCTCGGGCGGCATGATCAAGCGCATCGCCCTCGCACGCGCCATCGCCCTCGACCCGAAGATCGTGTTCTACGACGAGCCGTCCGCCGGATTGGACCCCATATCCATCGGGGTGATCGACAAGCTGATCATGGACCTGAGCCGGAAGATGCGCATCACCTCGGTGGTGGTCACGCATGAAATTCCCAGCGCCATGCGAATTTCGGATAAAATAATCATGCTGTACAAGGGACAGATCATCGCTTCCGGGTCTCCGGATGAGATCCGCCACAGCGACGATCCCCGCGTCCAGCAGTTCATCAACGGTAGCCCCGACGGCCCGATCCCCTTCAGCAAGTCGCAGAAGGATTACGCGGAGGAGCTGAAAGAAATGAGCGTCGAGTAAGCGCATGGAATACAAGTCGTCCGAAGTCAAAGCCGGGATGTTCATTTTCTTCAGCTTCATCGCGCTGGCGGCGTTTATCCTGTCCCTGGGCAACCTCAAGGACCTGTTTTCCGATTTGCGGCAGGTGAAGATCGCCTTCAACTTCACCGGGGGGCTGGAACGGGGAGCGCCGGTGCGCTACTCCGGACTCAACGTGGGCCGCGTGGTGGACATCGTGCTCATGAAACCCGGCGAGGCGGCCGGCCGCGACCGCGTGGCCGTGCTCGCCGAGATCGATCCCCTCATCATTCTCAGGAAAAATTCCACCGCCATGATCAAGACCTCCGGTCTCATGGGCGGACTCTACATCGACATCCGGTCCGGAACCGGCAGTTCCCCCATCCTCAATGAGGGTGAAATGCTGGTGGGCCAGGAGTCCTTCGAATTCACCAAACTGGGCGATATGATGGGCGACATCGTCTCGCAAACCGAGCGGTTCATCGGCATCATGGACGGGCTGGCCAGCGAGTCGATGAACACTCTCAAACTGTTCCGCACCTCCCTCCAGGACCTGGACCGGATGGTCGTCGAGAACCGCGACGACGTGCGGAGCAACCTGAAAAACCTGCTGAAAGTTTCGGGGGAATTGTCGAAGCTCCTCGATGAAAACGGGGACAACATCCGCCAGATCATTCTCCACACCGCCTCGGTCAGCGAAAAGGGAGACCTCCTGCTCACCGGCAATCTGCAAAAGCTGGAGAGCATCATCGACCAGACGCTCCGCGCCTCGCGCGAGATGGAACTGCTCCTGGCCGACAACCGCCCCGGCGTCACCAGCCTGGTCCGCACCATGGAAACCGACTCGCGCAAGATCAGCGCCGACATCGACTCCGCCGCCGTTTCCCTCGACCGGACGCTTCAGCAAAGCAACGGCATGCTCACCGAAAACCGCCGGAATCTCCAGGAACTGGTCAAGAACCTCAGGGAAACCTCCGTCAACATGAAGTCTCTGACCGACGAACTGAAACGCAACCCGTGGAAGATCGTGCGCAAATCCGACGAACCTCCGCCCCCGGACAATCCGATGGTTCCTCCCGTCACGGGGCAGAAGGAGATTCGGATGAAACGGCTCGATAAAACCACGAAACGATGAGCGGACGACCCATCATGCCCCAGCCCCCAGTTCTCCGGCCCGGCCGGCAAACCGCCCTCGTCCTGACGTGCGCGGGATGGCTGACCGGCCTGCTTTCCGGTTGTATCGTCATTCCGCCTCCCGTTGCAAGCCACTTCAACCGCGGGGTCGAGTTCCAGGATCAGGGAAAAAATTCCGATGCCATCGAGGAATACCAGCTGGCCCTGCGCGAGCGGCCTGACGATACCTTCGCCAAGTACAACCTCGCCGTCGTTTTCCAGGACATGGCGCAGGATGCGGAAGCGGAAAAATTATATGGAGAGATCCTGGCCGTGACGGAAGACACGCACAGCCGCATCAATCGCGCGGCCATCTATCACGCGCGGGGGGAAAAGGACCGCGCCCTGGAGGAGCTTCGCACCGCCGCGGAAAAAAACCCGTATAACCCGAATCCCCTCAGCGTGCTCGGGGATTACCTGGAGCAGGAAAACAAGCTTAAGGAAGCGGAGGACCATTACCAACAAGCCGTTGCCATCGACGGCAAGCACGCGGCCAGCTGGCACCGCCTGGGGAGGGTGCAGGTGAAACGGGGCGAGGCCCGGCCCGGCCTTCTCAGTCTGGCCAGGGCCGTGGAGCTGGATCCCGAAGACCCGGCGTACCTCGTGAGTCTTGCCGAGGCGCATGAGCGGGAACACCGGGTGCTGGAAGCGATCAACCTTTACGAGCAGGCCTCGGTGCTCGATCCCGACCGGGTGGATCTCTATGTCAAACTCGGCGACCTGTACAGCCAGAAGGAAATGTTTTCCGAAGCTGTCAACCGGTACTGGTCCGCCCTCTCCATCAAGGGGGATGACCCGCACGTTCACCGCCGCCTGCGCGATATTTTCGAACTGCTGGCCCGGCAGGAAAGCGTGACCCTCAAGGAACTCGAAAAGCAAAGTTCATTCGCCCAAAACCCCTGATCCCCGGTCTCCGGAACCGATGCGTTCCCCCTCCTTCTTCCATTCCCTTGGACTGTTGAGCCTGCTGGCCTATCTTGCGATCTGGGGGATCTCCCTGCAATTCAACTGGGGGGAGGGATATGCAGACCGGCCCATTCTGGCCTATTTGGGGTTTTACTTTACCCTGTTCGCGCTGTACGCCCTTGCCTGCCGCATCGTCCTTAAAAGCGGAGCAAACGAAAAACCCCGGTTCCTCACCCTGCTGGTTTACGGTCTCCTGTTTCGCGCCGCCCTGTTCCCGGCCCAGCAGATCCAGGAAGACGATGTGTACCGGTATCTGTGGGACGCCAAGGTGTTCGCCAGCGGAATCAACCCCTACAAATACTCCCCGGACGAGGTGAAACATTTCACCGAGTTCCGCATCCGCCACCCCATCGCCTTCCGCAACCAATACCCCGATCCGGGGCCGCAGGAGCTCGAACGTCTCAACGATCTGCGCTGGAGCAACCAGCGCGCCCTTGTCTATTTCGACCGCATCAACCATCCCGACGTGCCCACCATTTACCCCCCGCTGGCCCAATTCGTCTTTGGCGCGGTGCACCGGGTGTCTCCCGATAACATTTTCGCCATGCGGACCGCTTTTTTTATTTTCGACATGGTCGCGCTGGCCTTCATTGTGTTTACTCTGGACGCAATGGGGAAAGACCGCCGGTTCGCCGTGATCTATCTGTGGAACCCCCTGATCATCAAGGAAATCTTCAATTCCACGCACCTCGACATCATCGGCATCGCCCTGCTCTGCGGGACCGTTTATTTCCTCTATGTCAACCAGTACGCCGCCGCGGTACTGAGCGCCGCGCTCAGCTTTCTCGGGAAACTTTATCCGGTCATCCTGCTTCCGCTCATCCTGAAGCAATCCCTGCGGCCGCCCCCGTCCCCGGATGGAGAGGGGGAACCCAGCCGCGCCGGGCGAAATTCCATCGGGAAACCCCTGGGTCTCGCCGGCCTGTTTGCGGCCGTGGCGCTCGCCGGTTATTTCCCCTTCATGGATGAGGGATGGAAAATTTTTGCCGGACTCAACAGCTACGCCACCTACTGGGAAAGCAACGACAGCATCTTCGCCTTGCTGGTCCTGTTCTTCGAAAAAGGACTGGGATTCAAACCCGAGATGGTCCTGTTCGGCCAGTACAGCCTTCCTCCCACCGCCGCGAAAGTCACGGTGATGTCGATCCTGGGCGCCACCCTGGCCGTTTATTTGTTCCGATCTCCCCCACCGGTGGATTCCGAGCGGGTCCTGCGCCAGGCGTTTGTGCTCATGGCGCTGGTGTTTCTGCTCAGTCCGGTGCAGAATCCCTGGTACCTGTGCTGGATCGTTCCGTTTCTCTGCCTGTTCCCGTGGCGGGCGTGGATTCTGCTCACCGGGTTGGTGGGGCTGTATTACTTGAAATTTTATTTCATGTATCAACGGATGGATGAATGGTCCCGCTGGATTCCCTGGTTCGAGTATCTTCCGTTTTACCTTTACCTCGCCTTCGAGGTCTGGCAGAATCGAGAGCGGCGGGATCATATTGAAATTTCGTGATTACCGTCATGGCAAACGCGAAAAAGGGTTGTCGAACCGGAGAACCTTTTGATAAGGTGGAACCACCTCCCTGAAGGGGTAATTCTTTTTATGAGCGCCTGGCCCCCCTGACCGGCCGCGGGGTGAACCGGAGAAAGAGATCCATTGCTTCGACGCATTGAACCACGGATAAGGGTGAATTCATGGCGAGCATAACCTTAGCCGAAGTGAGACAATTGCTTCGAGGCGACCGGCCCCACCTGGCCGACAAAGACTTCTCCGGGCTGGACATGACCGGCTTCGATTTCAGCGGGATGACCCTGCACCGCATCAACTTCAGCGACACCTCGCTCAAAAAGGCCAAGTTCAACAAGGCCTATCTGATCGAATCCAATTTCGACGGCGCCGACCTGAGCCATGCAGACATTTCCGAGGCCAACGTTCAACGCGCCACGTTCGTGCGCGCCAATCTCAACCACGCCAACCTCAACCGGTCCAACCTGTCGGGGGCAAACCTGTCCCGCAGTATTCTCTCCGAGTCGAGCATGACCTTTGCGAACCTGACCCAGTGCGACCTGTCCTCATCGAACCTGGAGTCGGCTTCCTTCTTCGGGGCCGACCTGACCGGCGCCAACCTGACCGCCGCCCGGACCACCGGGGCCAAGTTCCAGCGCGCCAAGCTTGCCGGGATCAAAGGCCTGAAAATCTGAAACGGGCCCCCTTCCCCAAGGCGTTGCGATCCATTGGATCCGAACGGAATTGCACCGCAAAGACGCAGAGGACGCGAAGGGGGGAGATTGGAAACCGATTTCGACAAATTCCAGATCCAGTTCGACAAGGCTCACTTGCGTGGATCCGATTTCCATGCAAAAGATCTCAGCGGGATCGACCTGAGCGATGCCGACCTCACCTCCAGCGACCTGCGCCAGGCCAACTTGTTCGGGACCGACCTGACCGGAGCCAAACTTTCAGGAGCCCGGCTCGGCGAAGCCGATCTCCGGAAAACCGTCCTGCGCAAAGCCGACCTGAGCCACGCCGACCTCAGCCGCGCCAAGCTCCAGGGGGCGAACCTGAGCAAGGCCCTTCTTTCCCACGCGAACCTCTCCGGCGCCGATCTCAGCGAGGTTAAACTCAGCGAATCCCGGCTGAACGAGGCCGACCTCAGCCTGGCGATATTGAAACGCGCCGATCTGAGCGGAACCGATCTTCGAAGAGCCGACCTGACAGGGGCCAACCTGTTCGCCGCCAACCTCGTCCATGCCGATTTGGGCGAAGCCAATCTGACCGGGGCCCGGCTCATCCATGCCGACCTTCATGGGAGCATCCTCAAGGGAGCCCGCCTGAGGGCGGTCCGCTTCGGGCAGGCCATCCTCCGGCATGTGGATCTCAGCGGAACGGACCTGGGCGAGGCCGACCTGCATGAGGCCAATCTCACCGACGCGATCCTTTCCGGTAGCCAACTGGCCGGGGCCATTCTCACCCGGGCATGCCTCAACAACGCCGGCCTGAGCGGGGCCGACCTCACGGGCGCCCGCCTCAACGAAGCCTCCCTGATCGATACGAACCTGCAACAAGCCATCCTGATTCGGGCGGACCTCAGCTGGGCCAGGCTTGAGAGAGCCAATTTCCGCGAAGCCGACCTGAGCCACGCCAACCTGCAACACGCCGACCTCAAATCGGCTAACCTCCAACAGGCCAAAATCATCCGCGCCAACCTCAGCGAGACCCGGCTTCACCATGCCAATTTCAATCAGGCGAATCTCAGCGGATCGGACCTGAGCGGGGCGATCGCCCGGAGGGCGCGGCTGGATGGCACCGATATGTCCGGGGTCCGGTTTTTCCGGACCGACCTGAGCGAGTCGGACCTCACCGGCACCCTGCTCAGCGGCGTGACCCTGACCGGAGTCAAATTGCGGGGCGTCATCCTCAAAGGGGCCGTGCTCAGCGGCGCCAACCTGGCCCGCAACGACCTGACCGGCACCGACCTGCGGGGCGCCGACCTGAACTACGTAAAAAACCTGTCTTGCGAACAGATCCAAGTGGCCATCATCGACCGTGAAACGCGGTTCCCGGATAATCTGCTCATCACCTGGACCGGGGAAGAAACGTATGAGTGCCGGGAACGCATCCGGAAATGAATTTCCCCGCTACCCCCGTACCCGGAACTTTTTAAAAGGACCTCTAATAATTCGATATTTTTTGTCCCGGATTTTTTGTTCCGGAAACTCGCGCGCCCTTGAAATCAAGAGCACGCTCATGGCCAAAAGGGATTTTCAGAGGCACCCTTCTGAGTTCAAAAGGTTTCAAATACTGTGAGACGACGGTTGAATAAATGAGGTAGAATCCGGGGGAGGCCAAGTCAACGGCCGGCCGTACTCAGGATGGGTTGCTCGAAAGGGTGGGAGCGTGAAAATGGAATCGCCCTTTTTGAATTTGCGCAAACGCACCTTGAACCGGGACAACCAGTCTTAATTCAAGACCGGACCCCTTTACCTTACTTTATATATCAAGCAGAGACTTGACCCCTATTCTTGACCCCTATTCCCCTATTGACCCCTATTCCCTATTCGCTATTCCTTTTTGACCCCTATTCTTTTCCCCTATTTATTTTCGGTTCGCTTTACGGCGGTTTTCCCGTCATGACACGAATAGAATTGAGAAAGATTCAGGCTGACTCTGCCTTCATGGCCAAAATCTCCTTTTTTACCAGGGGAAGATTTTCCTTTGCCACTTTCCAGGTTCGCTCCACATTGACACCAAAATATCCGTGAATAAGAACATCTCTCATCCCCGCGATATTTTTCCAGGGCACGTCTGGATGCTTAACCCGGATATTGTCTGGTATGTGCTTTACGGCCTCGCCAATGATTTCAAGCCGCCGAATGACAGCATCCTGTATCTGGCCGTTCTCCCGAAATTGTTCAAGGGTCACATCGGCGGTGTACGCTTCAATTTTGGCGATGCTTTCCAGAATGTCCTCCAGATACACCCTGATATCACGTTTCATAGAATAGCAACCTCTTCCCCAAGAATGCGCTCACGAAGAAGGGGCTTAATGGCGTTGTACTCCACCAGGTCCACCCTGCGGCCCAGGGTTTCTTCAAGCTCAAGCTTTATCCCCACTACATCCAGGAGACTGAGGTTGTCCTCAATTTCCACCAGAATGTCCACGTCACTATCTTGCGAACTGTCACCCCGGGCAACTGAGCCAAACAGCCCGGCACGCTTGACGTGATGGATTTTGAGAACGGGGAGGATTTTCTGTTTTATGTCTTCAATCGTTGGCGCCATCGTGTTCACCCTCGGGGGCGTGCATCACGCAATCACTTGCCCTTAAATAATTTGCCTTTTCAGGAAGGCAAAACCGGCAGACCTATTATACCTCAAACTTTGGGGCGGGTTGTAGGTGGAGATTACGGGCGAAAAGGAATTGAGGGCCGTCATTGCGAGGCTACTCGCCGTAGGGGCGCAAGGCCAAACTCCCCAGGGCTATCCAGCCCGCCCATAGCACTTATCCCCATTCCGTCCCTGCGGCCCTGCGCCCAGTAGCGGGCGTCGCGTGCCCGGGTCGCGTTTAGTTTCGCATTGTTCCCGAAACAGGAATGCACTAAAATGGGAAAATTTGATGCGGAGTATAGTCATGCATAATGAATTTACCGCCATCATCGAAAAGGAAGGGGAATGGTATTTTGCTTACTGCCCCGAAGTTCCCGGCGCCAACGGGCAGGGGAAAACCGTGGAGGAGTGCCGCGGCAGTCTGACGGAGGCCATCGCCCTCATCCTCCAGGACCGCCGCGAGGACGGGTTGCGTGGACTGCCTGAGGACGCCATCCGGGACACCGTTACCCTGGAATGAAGCGGCACCAGCTTCTCAAACATCTCCGCAGAAATGGTTGCCATCTTAAACGGGAGGGCGCTTCCCATTCTTTGTGGATCAATCCTCAAACGGGCCAGGTGGAAACCCTCCCCCGCCACAACGAAATCCCCGATCGGCTGGCCCGGAAAATTTGCAAAGGATTGAGCCTTCCTGAAATCTAAAAATTACGCCTCCTCCCTCTTCTTCTCTAACGATTGTGCTTCACGGGTGTAAAATCCCCGCACGAAGCCGCCCGCTTCCCCCAGGCTCTCCTCCACGGGAATGGGAATAGTGGGTCCAGCATCACACGGTTGGGGGAGGGTTTTATTAAATACCGCGTAACTCGGCTGAGGGATCAATCATTCAGCGGAGATGCCGCCCTTCACACCAGTTCGGTGAAGGAGCGGACGGTGGGAGAAAACAGGTTGCCGTGGCGGCCGTTGCGGTCGATGAGGATGGAGTCGATCCCGGCGTTACGGGCGCCGTCCATGTCGGTGCGGATCTCGTCGCCGACGTGGCAGGCTTCGGATGCGGCCACCCCGCTCCGGCGCAGGGCTTCGGCGAAGATTTCGGTGTGGGGTTTGGCGGAGCCGACCACGGTTGAGGCGAGAATAAACTGGAAATGGCGCGCCAGGCCGGTATTTTCGAGGGTGGCTTCCAGACGCGAGTCCCAGTTGGAAATGACCCCGAGAACGACGTTCCGGCAATTGAGATGCTCCAGGATGCCCGACTCCTCCACGTCTTCGAACACCTTCCAACTCTCGCCCTGCTCGAACGCCCGGTAAATGATTTCGAAGTAGGCGTCCAGGTCGCTCAGGCCGCCGAATCGGTCGAACACGGCCCCCACCAGCTCGCGCCAGAACCGGCGCTCGACTTCGGGTCCGCGTCCCGTGCCGAGGGACTCGATGCCGCCCATGCGGTCCCATTGCGCGCGGAAGGCGCGGTCCAGGTCTTCCGCGGCGCCGGTGAAACCGAAAGGCCGCGCGTGGCGGGTATACACCTCGCCAACGGAGGGATGCGCTCTCAGCAACGTCCCTCCCACATCAAAAAACACGGCCTTGTAATTTGTAAGCATTGCGCCGCCATCTTGAAAATGTTTTCGGGTTCGCCGGGTGACCGGCCTACCCAACATTAGCCGGATGCTGAAAAAGTCAATTGGAACCCCACCGCCGTCACCCTGCACCCGTCATCCTGAGTCCTTCGGCAAGCTCAGGATAAACTCCGCGAAGGATCCAGCCGGATTGGTAAATTCAAGCCGGGCAAGGGTTTCGGGCAAGATTCTTCGCCGCACAGCGGCTCGGAATGACACCCGAAAGAGTCTTTCAGCAACCTGTTAGATGGCGCCCCCCGCTAATGGGTTTCCTGAAACACGCTCAATACGCCCATGAGGATCAGCCCCAGGCCGCAGAAGACGAAAAAGAACAGGCCGAACGTACTGCCGCCCAGAAGATCCACCCAGTACAGGCGATTCGCGATGAATCCCCAGTAAAAAATGAAGAAGTAGGACACAAGCAGTCCCCACTTGTGACGGCCCCAGAGCAGGCACATCAGGCAGAGACCGAAAGCCAGAACCATCTGCCCCAGGGGAATACTGAATGCCGCTCCTCCGAAATTTCCCAGGATGCTATTGATATTTTCCATGACGCGCACTCCATTGTTTCGAACTGAGGACTCAACCCGATGGCCGCCGGATTGGATCCTATGTGTCAAAACTAGCAATTCCCATGCCAATCATGTTAAAAATTAGAACATCCGTTTCCCAATTCTCCCCTGTCTCACTTTAAAACCAAATAAACTATTAAAAAATTACACAATATTTAAAAGTGTGAAAAATATTTGACGCTAAAAGAAAACATTGTCTCATTATAAGACTTAGGGCAATCGAATATAACACTTTGAAAAATGTGCAATTTTACATACGCGGGAAAACAAATTTTCACAAATTGAGATTAGGCCCGGGGCAATACAAGGGGGAAGGGAAAGAGGGAGGAAGCGCGAAACGGGAAGAGGTTGGAGGCGGATTCTTTTCCCCGCCTTATAAGGAAAAGATGAACGCTTCAATGACCCTTTAAAATGAAAACCGGGGTTTGCAGGTGTTTTGTTCCCGATTCCATGCTCTCCAGCCGGGCGATCAGGTTTCTCTTAACCGCTTTATTGGATGGATTGTAGTCGCTCTCAAAGGAAAGCAATCGATACATTTCCCGCACCAGGCCGGGGAGCTTATCATAGTCCAGGGCTTTATCCAAAGCGGTGCTCGCTCCGTATTCCATGCATTGCTTTTGGCATTCGGGAGGACAGGGGTTGGTGGAACAAGTGCCTAAAGCGATAATTTTGGTTTTGGGCCGGAAATCACGGACCGTTTTGATAAAGGACATGCCGTCCCGCTTCGAAATTTTCGGATCGATGATGATGAGGTCGAACCGGAGATTTTTATAAAACTCGATCGCAATTTCAAGTTCTGAGGAATGATAGAATTGCAAGTTTCCCTCATGGTCCGCGGTTAAAATGAATTCCTGGATCAACAGGCAATTCTGCGGATCCGGATCGATGATCAGAATATTGAATTTCTGTCGATCATCCAAGGCGACTCCTTCTCGGAGGGAATGAATTTGGGGCAATCGGATGGGGTTAATATAAATCGGGTTTGCCGAATTGTCAAATAAAGGTTGATACGATTGGCTCCCTTTATGAAGTAACTCGACCGTGCGTCATACCGGGACTGCATGCCCCGCTATTGGCCCTAAACCTTTGGAATTGAAATTGGATTACGGAAAATAGCTAAGACAACGGATCGGGAAGGCGGGTTGAGGGATCGGTATGAGCCCGGTCGAGCCATTCCCGTTTGAGCCCTTCGGCCATTTTCAGGTTGGCCCCTTTCAGGTTGGCCCCGTCGAGCACGGTTTCGCGGAAATCTCCCCGCACCAGGTTTGCGCTTTCCAGGTCGGCGTTCCTGAAATTGGCCCAGCGCACGTTGGCGCCGCGCAGATTGGCATGGCGCAGATTGGCCTCTTCCAGGTCGGCTTTTTTCAGGTAAGCGCCATACAGGTTGGCCCCTTCGAGGTCGGCGCGCCGGAGTATCGCGCCGATGAGCACCGCGCCTTTCAGGTTGGCGTTTTTCAAAACCGCCCGCCGTCCGTCTCTTTCCCCCGAGTCGAGCCACAGCCGATGCTGCTGAAGGATAACCGCAATCTCCTCCTTGCCGAGCGGGGGCGAAGTGGAGGCCAGGTTATCTTCCGGTTCCGGGTGCGATGGGGTCATAACGTATTGCGGGACGGAATCAGGAGGTTCCGATGCGGGAAAGGAGTTCCTGGTAATCCTTGTTTTCGGGTTCGGTTTCCAGGGCTTTTTTGATAGCGGCGCTCGCGGCCGCTTTGTCGTTTTTGCTCAACTGGATCTCGGCGATCCGGTAATACGCTCCGGCATACAGGGGGTTGATTTTAAGGGAATCCTCGAACGACTTCAACGCCTGGCCGGGCTGGTTCCGGTCTTTGTAGACCATCCCCAGGTTGAAATGGGTCATCATGCCCTGGGCGTTGAACTTGAGGGATTCTTTCAGGGTCTCCTCCGCGCGGTCGAGCTGGCCCAGCAGGCGGAAGGTGTCGCCCAGGTTGTCGAGGTAGGTGGAGTTTCCCGGTTCCTGTTGCAGGGCTTTCTGGTAATACTCCATGGCTTCGGGGTACTTCTTTTCCTCTTTCAGCAGGTTCCCGATATTGTTGAGGGGCTTGGAATCGTTGTCGCCGGGGATCAGGGCAATGGCTTTTTCCCATTCCTTCCGCGCCTCCTCCTTCTTTCCCTGCGAGTAGTTCACCATCCCCAGGTTGACGTAAGCCTGGGTGTCGTTAGGATCCAGGGTGAGAGTTTTTTCAAACAGCTCCCGGGCCCGGTCATAATCCTGCATGCCGAAATGGATCAATCCCTTTTTCCGGTAAATTTTTGCGTTGCCGGGGTTGAACTTGATGGCCAGGTCCAGTTCTTCAAGGGCGTTCTTGAACAGTTGGTACTGGGCAAATTCCACGCCCAGGCGGTAGTGGGCCTCCGACTGTTCGATATTGATTTTGGGTTCGGCGGGGCCGCAGGCGGCTACCCCCAAGAGAAGGAAGCAAATTGCGAGGAAGGTTTTCATGTGGCGCTAACGTGATTCGAAGTTGAAAAAAAGGGGGCCAACCAGAACGGTTGGCCCCCGGTAAGTGCTGGTTTTATCCCCCCCTACGCTTTCATGCAGGAAGGGGTCCACCCTCACACCCCGACTTCATCAGTTGGCGGTGTGCGAGGTCTGAACACCTCTCGTGGTCGAGTCGTGGGTATCGCCGATGAATTCGACGGCGAAACCGTTGACCGAACTGATAACGATCGCACCCCAGAAGGACAGCTGGGTGATATCGCGTTTACCCGCTCCCACGTTGGCGCTTTGGGTCGTCAAGGGCGCCGTGGCAACAGGGGTAATGCGCAGGTTGCCCCCGGTTCCCGACGAACCGATCATGTTGTGCGCGGTGGTCGGGGCGGAGGTGGCAACCGTGGAAATGGAAGCGCCCGTCTGCAGGATGAACAACCGCTGGGTCGACCCGGCATCTACCGTGAAGGATACCGCCGTGGCGAAAGACGCCGCCGAAAGATCCAGGGCCGTTACCCTGACGCCGATCTGGGAAGCCATGCCGGTCAGCGAGGGATGGCTGACGGCGATAAATGTGTAGTCGCTACCCGCGGCCTGCCAGTAAGGGGCAATGACCACATTTCGCGGATCGACGGCAAATGCGCTTGACGCCGTCAGCGTCAGTATTGCCGCGGCGGTGATCGAGAGCAATACCCGCCTCATTACATTGAGTTTCATAATCCTGTTCTCCCGTATATATATAAGTTTAATTGAGTTCGATATTCATCACACTATGTGGAACAACCACCAGATTTTCTTTTCCTTTCCACCTCCTTCCGAGGACGGGTTAATAAGCTGTCAGATTTTACGCCATGAGGGACAATATGTCAAGAAAAGGGTTCCCTTTTCCCTGGGTCAAGAATAGCGGATTTCATCGAAATCAACGGGTTATGCTTGCAAAACCGGGCCTTTCCCGCAAATATCAGGAATAACGAAAATTTTTCCTCGTTTAAGGCATTGGATCCAGGTGGCTCCCGTAAATCCTCCGGCTGTCGGGCACGGAGCACTCCTGATCTTTCTTAACATCGGCATTTTGACTTTAAACTTGAGTTTCTCTCCGGCAATTTATGAATCCTTCCTGCGCGCACCCTCCCCGCGCCTCCCCGATCCAAGGTTGTGCCCCGGTGGAGAATTTGTTATAATTCCTTATTCTCAAAACTGAAATAACTGAATATAAGTGAAAAGGTTATGCGCCATACACTGGAAACGGATTTAAGGCAATCGAGGGATAAAATCGGGATTATTCTCACCGCATTGATCCTGCTCTTATGGGGATGTTCCACTCTCCCGGATGCATCGAACGCCGACAACAAGCTGGAAGCGATTAAAAAGTTTGAGGCGGCCCGGCGCTTCGAGGTTCAAAAAGACCGGGGCCGGATGCTGGCCAGCCTGGTGGAGGCGGTCCGCCTGGATCCGGACAACCTTCTGTTTCGTTTGACGTTGGGGATGACTTATTTCGTCAACAACGATGGAGAAAAAGCGGAAAAGGAATTCGGGCATGTCCTGAAGATCGACCCCAATAGCAAGGATGCCCTGAGGATGTTGGGCCGGTTGGCAATGGGAAAAGCGGACTGGGCCCAGGCGGCTCATTACTTCGAGGAAGACTTGCGCCGCCCCGGAACCCCGCTTCCCCACCAGGTCTACAATTGGTTGGCCTATTGTTACCAAAATTTGAAACGGTACGACGAGGCCGAGCAGAAGTGGCTTCAAGCAATTGATATCGGAGAAAACGCGGGAATCCGGTATAATCTGGGGTTGGCCTACCTGGATCGGGAGAAATTTGATAAAGCCATGGAATCCATGAAGAAAGCGGTGGATCTGAACCCGGATTTCACCCAGGCCCATTACGAAATGGCCCTGCTCTATATGAAAAAACAAAAATTGGACAAGGCAACCGAGCATCTCAAGGACGTGATCCGATTGGCGCCGGATACCGAGTTGGCCCGGCTTTCGCAAGAATATCTTAAACTGATCAATTCCAAATAACCGCCATGGTGGACAATTTCGGCTCGTACCTGAAACATGAACGTGAATTGCGCGGGGTTCCCCTGGAAGAAATCGCCGGCACCACCAAAATTCACATCAGTTTCCTGCAAGCCCTGGAGAACAACCATTTCGATCAACTC
>PCWF01000242.1:15793-17058 GCA_002796165.1 Nitrospinae bacterium CG11_big_fil_rev_8_21_14_0_20_56_8 | reverse complement strand
GCGCTGATGCGCCTCAGAATGACAAGTTGGCGCTTTTCATGATAACCCGAGCCCTTGCAGAACGTCATCCCGTGCCTTTTTTAAATGTCATCCTGAGCCTTTGGCGAAGGATCTGGCTGGAACCGTAAGGAGGCATGCTTCATCCCGATTCGATGCAAGATTCCTCGTCACGGAGCCTGCCCTGAGCCTGCCGAAGGGTTCCTCGGTATGACCGATAGAGTGCCATCCCGAGTTTTTTAAATGACATGCATAGGAGGTCTTCGGCAACCTGTTTGTAGCCGGCCTGTCCCGAATGCTTTTTCAGGGTCAAATTCGCTTTCGAATCCGGATTCGCCCTGTGATATTTTATCTCCATGACCCAGTTCATCGTTCGAAGCATCGCACAACGCATTCTGCTCCTCGTGTTCATCTCCATCATCTCGCACGCCATCGTGCATCTGGCCCCCGGCGAGCCGAGCCTGGTGGATCCTTCGAATCCGAGGATGAAACCCGAAGACATTCAGCGGATCCGCGCGGCCTTTCATCTCGACGAGCCGATCCACGTGCAATACGTTTACTGGATCCGCGACCTGTTCACGGGAGATTTGCGCTCCTTCAAGGACAACATGCCCGTCCTGGAGAAGATCTGGGACCGGTTTCTCAACTCGCTCCCGTTGTTCCTGGTGGGGACGCTGATCACCTGGTTCCTGGCGTTTCCGGTCGGCATCCAGGCGGCGGTGCACCGGGGGTCCTTCTTCGACCGGTCCTCCACATTTTTCTCGTACGCGTTGATCTCGATTCCCGGATTTTTCCTGTCTTACATCTGCATCATTTTCATGGTGAAGACCTTCGACGTTCCCGTGATCGGCATGCGGACTTTCGGTCTCGAAGACGCGGCGCTGTTGTTCCGGTCGATGGATCGGCTATGGCACCTCACCATTCCCGCCCTCATGTCCGCCATCGCGGGGGTGGCGATTCTCTCCCGGTACGTTCGTTCGCAAATGCTGGAGGTCATCAACCAAGACTTCATCCGCACCGCGCGGGCCAAAGGGCTCGACGAGAACACGGTGATTTACCGGCACGGACTCCGCAACGCGCTTCTTCCCTTCATCACGATGTTCGGGCTCATCATCCCCGGCCTCATCGGGGGATCGGTGATTTTTGAAACCATCTTCGCGTGGCCGGGAATGGGCCGATTGGGTTACGAGGCCATCCTGGCGCGGGACTTCCCCGTCATTCTCACGCTGAATTTTATCTCGGCGATCCTGGTCCTGCTGGGAACGCTG
>PCWF01000242.1:6064-15766 GCA_002796165.1 Nitrospinae bacterium CG11_big_fil_rev_8_21_14_0_20_56_8 | reverse complement strand
TCAAGCCTTCGCAGGGCTTGTTCCAGGAACGCTGGAGCCTGTTCAAAAGAAACCGCATGGCCTACGCGAGTTTCGGGTTCCTGGTGGCCCTGCTTGGCCTTGCGATCCTGGGCAAGTTTCTGACGCACGCGATCGTGGTGTTCGATCCGGTCACCGTGCGGTTGTCGGAAAAATTCCTGCCTCCCCTGTCGCCTTACAATGCCGAGATGGTGTCACGGGAAGACGCGCCGATTGCCGGCATTTATCTGTTGGGAACCGACGAGTTGGGGCGCGACGTCTTCGCCCGCATGCTGGAGGGAACCTCGGTGTCGCTGACGGTCGGATTCATCGCCGTGGGCATTTCGATTCTTGTCGGGGTTTTTTTCGGCGGTCTGGCCGGTTACTATGGACCGCGGAAAATTCTCTTTCTCACCGTGGATACCCTCATCATGCGGTTTGTGGACATCATGCTCTGTTTCCCGACCTTTTTCCTGATCCTCACCGTCGTCGCGCTGTTGCCGCCCAACATCTACAACATCATGATCGTGATCGGCCTGACGAGCTGGATGGGCACCACCCGGTTCGTGCGCGCGGAGTTTCTGTCGCTGAGAGACCAGGATTTCGTCCAGGCCGCGCGAAGCCAGGCGATTCCCGAATGGAGGATCATCTTCATCCACATGGTGCCCAACGCCATCGCGCCGGTTCTCGTCTCCGCCACCATCGGCGTGGCCTCCGCCATCCTCACCGAGTCGAGCCTCAGCTTCCTCGGTTTCGGGGTGCAACCCCCCGATGCCACGTGGGGAAACATCCTCGCCGACGGCAAACAATTCATTTTCGACGCTCCGTGGCTCACGTTCATTCCCGGATTCACCATTCTGTTCGTCGTCCTCGCGTTCAATCTGTGCGGTGAAGGGCTCCGGGAAGCGTTCAACCCCAAGCTCCGCGAAGGAGTCTGACCTTTTCTCCATGATCTATCTTCATAATCTTAAAAAGCAGTTCGGGAGCAAAATCCTGTTCAACGATATCGGCTTCCACCTCCGGCCCCGCGAGAAGGTCGGACTCGTGGGGGAAAACGGAATGGGAAAAACCACCCTGTTCAAGGTGATCACGGGGAAAGAGTCTCTCGATTCGGGCGAGGTGGTGATGAAAAAGGGCATCCAGGCCGCCATGCTGGCCCAGGAACTGGAAACCGCCGACGAGTCGGTCCTGGAACGGACGCTGGCGGGAGACGAAAAATTGCACCGCATCAAGCTGGAGATGGACCGGCTGGAAAAGGACACCGCATTTCATGAGCGGTGCCCCGAAGAGTGGAGCCGGAAATACGGCCACCTCCAGCACGAATTCGAGCACATGGGGGGCTACCAGCGGGAGTCTCAGGGCCGTGCCATTCTGCAAGGGCTCGGCTTCCGAACCGACCAGGCCGATCAACCCCTCGCGAAGTTTTCCGGGGGTTGGCGGATGCGCGTGGAGCTGGCCCGGCTCCTGCTTCAAAAGCCGGACCTCCTGCTTCTCGACGAACCCACCAACCACCTCGACCTTCAGTCGGTGGTGTGGCTGGAAGGATTCCTGAAAGCTTACGAAGGAGCCATCCTCCTCATCTCGCACGACCGGCGGTTCCTCAACGGTCTCGTGGAGCGCATCGTCGAGCTCGACCGGGGGAGGTTGACGGTCTACACCGGAAATTACGACGCATTCGAGAGGCAAAAGGCCGAGCGGGAAGCGCAACTGGAAGCCCAGGCGGCCAACCAGATGCGGCGCATTGCCGAGATCGAACGGTTTGTGGAACGGTTTCGCGCGAAGAACACCAAAGCGACCCAGGTGCAAAGCCGGATCAAGCTCCTCGACAAGATGGAACGGGTGGAAACGGCGACGCGGACCAAGTCGGTTCATTTCCGCTTTCCCCAACCGGCGCGAACGGGGCGCATCGCCATACGTCTGACGGATGTGGACAAGAATTACGGACCGCTCAAGGTCTATGAAAAATTTTCCACCCACCTGGAACGCGGCTGGAAAGTGGCTCTGGTGGGAGAGAACGGAGCGGGCAAATCGACGCTTCTCAAACTCATGGCGGGCATCCTGCCGCACGACGGCGGCGACATCGAACTGGGCGCCAATGTCACCCGCGCCTACTACGCCCAGCACCACGCCGACGTGCTCGACCCCTCGCTAACCGTTCTGGAATCGCTGGAAAAAGCCGCGCCTCATCTTTTACGGACGCAGAGGCAGAATATTCTCGGGGCGTTCCTCTTTTCTGGCGATGACGTGGAAAAACGGGTTTCGGTGCTCTCGGGCGGCGAGCGGTCGCGTCTCGCCCTGGCCCGCATCCTGGCGAACCCAGCCACGTTTCTGTTGCTCGACGAACCCACCAACCATCTCGACATCCGCACCTGCGAATTCCTGGCGGCCGCGCTGGCCGATTTCGAAGGCTCGCTCGCGCTGATTTCGCACGACCGGTTTTTTCTCGACGGCATCATCAACCGGGTGTGGGAAGTGCGGGGGGGAACCGTGCGCGAATATGTCGGAAACTACTCCGACTACGAATGGGCCAAGGCGAAGGAGGCGGAACAGGCGGCGCCCTCCGCATCGGTGGTCAAAGACAATGCCGGTAACCCCGCCCGGCTCGACCGGGAGCGGAAACGCCGCGAGGCGGAGGAACGCAACGAGCGGTATCGCAAAATCAAACCGCTTCAGGACCGATTGCGCCGGACCGAAGAGCGGCTCGAACGGGTCATGGCCGACAAGGCGCAGGTGGAACTGGCGCTGGCCGACCCGATCCTCTACCAGGAGGATCATAAGACCCGGCTCCATGAAACGCTCATCCGCCAGACCGGTCTCGTCAAAGAAGAAACGAACCTGATTCACGAGTGGGATCAACTCACCGCCACCCTCGAAAAACTGGAAAATCAAAACGGTTGATTTTCCCCGTCCCAATTTGCACTATAATCCGACGAGCATGGGGTCGGGCGGGGGGAACATTTTCATGACCTGAAAACGGCGTATAAACCCGTTTCCCCGGCGAAGTCACTCATTCCCTGATGATAAGGACCGCATGGATCAAACCCTGGTACTGCAAAAATTCATCTATGTAGTCATCCTGGGGATCGGGATCCAATGGATCGCGTGGCGCCTCAGCATTCCCGCCATCATCCTGCTTTCGGTCGGGGGGATTCTGACGGGTCCCGTTCTGGGGTGGATCGATCCGGTCCGCGACTTCGGGGAACTGGTCCAGGTGCTGATCAAGCTCGCGGTGGCCATCATTCTGTTTGAGGGCGGGCTCAACCTGAAGCTCCACGAGTTGAAGACCTCGGGTAAAACGGTGAAACGCCTGATCGGGATGGGCCTGCCGTTGTCGTGGATTCTGGGAACGCTCGCCGCCTACTACATCGCGGGCCTGTCGTTTCCCACCGCCGTCCTGTTATCCTCCATCGTGGTGGTGACGGGGCCGACGGTCATCATGCCGCTGATCCGGAACACGGTGGTTCCCGCCCGCATCACCTCGCTGTTCAAGTGGGAGGGCATTCTCAACGATCCTCTCGGGGTCCTCCTCGCGGTCCTGGTGTTCGAGTATTTCGCGTTCTGGCAGAGCCAGGCCTCCCTCGGCGGCATCATCTTCGTCCTGGCGCGCGGGGTGGGAGTCTCGGTCGCGCTCGGCCTGGGCGCGGGGTACCTGCTGAAAAAGGCGTTTGAGAAGCACATGGTCCCGGAATTTCTCAAACTGCCCATCGTGCTGTGCATGGTGCTCCTGGTCTATGGTTGCGCCAACATGGCGCTGGACGAGATCGGCCTGCTGGCGGTAACCATTTTCGGCATCACCATGGGGAACATCGGGCTGGTGATCATCCATGAGCTGAGGCAGTTCAAGGAACATATTTCCATCCTGTTGCTGTCCACGGTCTTCATCATCCTGACGGCAAGCCTCAACCCCGGCCAGTTGGCGACGCTCGACTGGCGGTGCTGGCTGTTCCTTCTCGCCATGCTGTTCGTGGTCCGGCCCCTGGCCATCTGGATCGCCACCCTCGGCACCGATCTCGGCTGGAAAGAACGCCTGCTGGTGGGTTGGATCGCCCCCCGCGGGGTGGTGGCCGCCTCGGTCGCGGGCCTCTTCGGACCACGTATGATCGAGCTGGGGTATGAAGACGGTTTGATCCTGACCCCCATGGTGTTTTCCCTCATTTTCGCCACCGTCATCCTGCACGGCTTTTCCTTTTCCTGGCTGGCGGTGAAGCTCGGATTGGCGAAGAAGAGCAAGGACGGGATCATGATCGTCGGGGCTTCCTCCTGGAGCATCGAGTTGGCACGCAAGCTCCGCGAGATGGGGCTCAATGTCCTCATGGTGGACAGCACCTGGCACAAGTTGAAACAGGCGCGGCTCCAGTCCATTCCCATACATTTCGGCGAGATCCTCTCCGACACCAGCGAACAGAACCTGGATTTGATCGAGATGGGGTACCTCCTCGCCGCGACCGAAAACGACGCCTACAACGCCCTCGTGTGCAACACCTTCATCCATCGTTTCGGCAGGGACCGAATTTACCAACTGCCCCTCCATAAAAAGAGCGAGGAGGGCGACAAGGAACTGCGGAGCTCCAGCCGCGGACACACCGCCTTCGGAGACGAATGGCTTTACGAAACCCTGCTTGTGGATCACCACCGGGGAATGCGTTTCCAAAAGACCCGGCTCACCGGGGAGTTCACCTTCGGCGATTTCAAGGCCAAGCACGCCAACGCTTCCGCGCCGCTCATGATCGTGACGCAGAAGGGAAAAATCTGGTTCAATCCGGCCGAGGTCAGGGAGGAGCCGCAACCGGGGGATACCATCATCAGTCTCAGCGAACCTGAAGAAAACGGCGGGGGGAACAACCGCTCAGCCGGTTAAATCCCCGGGAGGAGGAGGCTCAGTATGGAAAAAGTTTACCGGAATGCGATTGTCGAATATAAAAAAGTCTTGCAGACGGACCCCACCAACGCCCAGATGTTTTTCAACCTTTCGACCGCCTACAACGGCCTCAACCAGGGACAAAATGCGGTCCTGTGCGCGCGCAAGGCCCAGGAATTGTTTGGAAAGAAAAATGACGGGGCGGGGGAAGCCAAAGCCCGGAAGCGGCTCCGGGAACTCTACAAGACCTACAACATCAAGCCCGAAGAATAAATCTCTGGCCCAAACGGCGGGATTGAAGTAAATTATTTCCTATCCACTTCCAACTTCAGGTGCCAATCATGACTGCATTGGTCTTTCAGCGGGGGACCCGGGTAGTGAACCCTCGTGGCGTCTTTTGGAGCCTCGTTTTTTTCCTGGCCCTGTCCTGCGGGCAGGGGTGCGCTCCGTCATCAGACCTCGACCAGGGCATCGCCTTCATCCGCTACATGACGGGCAAGGGATTTATCCAGGAATCCACCTTCATGATGAATTCAGCGAAGACCCCCTCCAAATTTGTCGAGTGGCTCCTGTCCGATTTCGGAAAGGCGGAGTGGCCGGGGATCAAGCCCACCGATATCAATCCGAACGTCCCGCTCAAGCAGAAAATCGACGTCATGGCTCCCAAGCGGCCGGAAACGGTGGCCTTCGTGGCCGACACACCGGATGACAGCCTCGGCAAACAGATTGTCTTGCGCGGGGACGATGCCAAGAACGTCCTCATCCTGTCTGCCTACGCCGACCCGAAACAATCGCCCGTGATGGTGGTGGAAATCCCCTTTCCGGCGCTGTAATCCTCCAGGTTTTCCGTGGTCGGGGGAAACCACCATTTTACTATTGGGCCTTCCAGGAATCGAATTCCTCCGGCAGGAGGGAAATAATATCCCTCCCCTCCAAACTATAAAGGTCGTAGGTCAAATCCAACTGCTGGACCACATCGATGAAACGAAATAACGACCCCGGTTTGATTGTGGATAACACTCCCCTTTTCGGCCGGTCGTTCGCCCGGTCGAAATAAAGTTCATCCGCCGCCTCGATCACCCCAAAATTGGTAATGAATCCCTGCCGTGTCGCAAGTTGGTGATGGATTTGGCTTTCTTGATCGACCGGACCGTCCAGAAGCAAACGTGCCGTATGACCGTGCATTTTGAAGGTATGAAACGGTCCCGCCAAAAGGTGCCGGTGCCGGAAGCGATATCCCTGTTCCGGAATATGGCGGTAATCCTTTCCGGGCTTGCGTTCGCCCTCAATGCTCTCCGGGCAAACCTGATCGAAAAAATATAAGGACAGCCAGCCCCAAAATCCTTTGTTTTCCTTAGATACCGATGTATCCATTCCCCTCAGGACTCTCGACAAGAATTCGACCATGTGTAGTTTGTTTTGGAAAATAACCGGTTCGAGCCGTGACGCCCCATCCATTTCTTCGGTAAAATTCGGATAAGTCAAAAGTTCATGGGGCGGGAGAAACGCCGAATCCTCCCGCAAACCTGCCAGGTACTTCTGGAATTCCTCGATTCCCCGGGAGTTGAATTTCCGGATATTACACATCACTCGCTTTGCCCGTTGCCTAACAGTTTTTTATACTGATCGAGGAAACCATGCTTTTCGCAGAAAGCCCCGACGGCTTCTTCAATCCATTCTATTTTTTTATCATCCCCATCCGGGCTCCCGGGAGGCGAGCCAACTCCCGGCAGGGAACTGGCAAATCGGATCCACAATCCCGGCCAATCATCCCCATCGGCGTCGGGATCCGATTCCCCCGATTTGAAAATGATGTGGTTCAGGATTTGACGGACCATTTCCGGGTACACCAGGGAAATGAACGCCGGATCGGACCGCGCGATTTCCCTGATGCCCTCGATCCGGTTGTTGACTTGAAGCGATGGCCAATCTCCGGTTAGATCCAATCGCCAGATTTGGTCTCCCAGATTTTCCGAAAACTCCACATGCACCAGGGTAATTTTCTCCTTCGAATCCCGGTCGGCGCCTTTCGGAATAATTTTTTCCGCCAGGGCGACGATCCGCCCATGCGGCCGGGCCGCTTCGACCACCTTGACGCGGAACAGGGGAATAACGCCGGCTTCGATTTTGTCCAGCAGGCGGGGGGCGGGAATCTGGAGCTGGTTCACCTTTCCAAACGGGAACCGCATATACGAGGTCCGTTTATACGCCTCCACATAAACCAATCCGTCCGGGGGGAGGTTCAATCCCGACAGATCCAATTGAACATCGAAGGAACAGGGATGTTTATCCGGATCCATCAAGGTGACGGACACCTGGTTCCGGGGAATTTTCTTCCGGCCCGTAAAATTGAGTTTTCTAATCATTCCCCTGACTCCCCGAATCGACGGTATCCACCTCGACTCTCAGGTCACGGTTGAGATCGAAACCCGTCACTTCAACGGAAAAATCGGGGCTCTCCAATTCAATACTGAGCCGGTTCCTGTCTGGTCCGATAGGCAGGAGTTTCACCCCGCGCCCTTTCACTTTGATGGGCGCTTTGCCAAATTCGAAATCCAACCGGTTGTACTTCCTGAACGGATTGTGGCCCCGGATTTCATACGCCACGGCAATGCTCACGGTTTTAGGATGGAAACTGGCCATAGGATTCCGGGTGATTCTGAATCCTCCCTGCCTCTTGAGCAGACGCCACTCCCGGGTTTCGCCAATCAGGTCGGGAGGAATTTGGGGACTTCCTCCCGGTTTATCCTCGCTCCCATCCGAAGACCCCATTCGACCTTCCGGGATTGCCTGCTCCACGGAAAAGAAATCTTCCAGCAATTTTCTATCCTTCTTGAGATCGGTTTGGCTCAAGATACGCACTATCTCGCGCGGACTGTTTTTTACAAACCGCAGGCATGACACTCCATGCGTGTACCGGTCCTTGAATTTCGGGGAGCGTTCCTGCCATTCCGTATGTGCCGGATTTTCCGAATCTCCCAAGAGTGCCGACAGGGCTTTGTCACTGACGGAAACCACCGCCCGGACCCCTTTCTGCTTCAGCGTACTGATCCCCGCCATGGTGATTCCCTCACGGATAAAATGATCTTCGGCTTTGTCCAGACTGTCATCCCGCTCGATAAATACGTCGAAGAAGGTTCTCTGCGGATCTCGCCCCCTGGGCTTGATGAATAAGGGGACCCGTAGCGCCAACCGTTCCTTGTTTTCGAAACGCTCTCGCAATCCGGACAATTTTTCTGGATCGAAACACGAATCATCCCATTTGGGAGCGACATCCTCGGGTGGAGCATTCAACGGAATAAATCTTTCGGATGAAAGACTATGCGCCCAACGCGTAAAGCTGAACAGCCTCTCGAAATTGTCACGGTTCAAGCGTGATTTTGAAAAATCGACATACTTCAATAATTCTTCAATCTTTTGGTCATCGATGCGGAGTTTTTTCCCGTCCTTATAAAGTTCGACCACCAGAGTTTTTGACAAAACGGGAAAAAAATAATGAAGCAAAACAGAGGAGAGGATCGTCTTTATTTCCACCGATGGATCCGGATAGGGGATCACCACCGAAAGGCCCGATTTGCCCTCCGGCCGTTGTAATCTCCAATCGATTGAGAATTTATCCAGATAGCCTGAGTCCAGGATCGGCAAAGCAAAATTTTCATCAAAATTTCCGAACCAACCGTAGGGAGAATGCTTCTTTTCGTCGACCCAATGGGTTTTCAAAACAGACTGTCCCATCAGGAAACGCTTTCCATCGCTGTTTCTAACCGTCATCCCGAAAAAGGAATTGATCCGCGAGGTTACCTGAAAGACGGTTTTGCCTAATCCCCACCGGCCCCGGTCTGTTGCACTTTTTCCGGATCGCCCGATATTGCGCCAGAAGTAAAAGAAATCATTCTTTGTCTCCCCGTCCTGAGTTTGCCGATCGTCATCCTGGGTTGGATCGCCTTCCAGGCCGCGAGTTCCGTAATCTTCGATGATTAAAAAACTATCCGGTTCTTCTGGAGTGGGGGGCTGAATCAGTCCATTTTGTTCGGCGGTTAAATGGGGCCGAAGCCCTTCCAGATACTGAACCACTACACCATTGTTATCCGGATGTCCCGAGAACAACCGAAAAACCACCCGCACCGTTTGACCCGGGATTCCGGCATCAAGGGAGTTCTGAATAGATTCCCGGACCAGGCCATCTGCAAGACTATCCAGATGTTCGGTAGAAAAAAATTCTCCTTCGATGGGATCAGAATTCATTTCCCCCTTGGTCATAAGCCGAAACTGCCACCTTGGCCGACTCATAGTGGATACTTGCCTCAAACAAGGGAAAATTATTTTTTATGGATTTGGTTCGGATTGGCAATACGATGTTCAAAATTACCACATTACTTTCAAACTCGAATCTGTCCGGTTCTCGAAAAGGTACTGCAAAGGAGGTTTTCTAACAGGTTGCTGGAAAACTCACCAAATGTCATCCTGAGTTCTTCGGCAGGCTCAGGATAAACTCCGCGAAGGATCTGACTCGACTTGATAAACCAAGCTGGGCAAGGGGTTGGAACAAGATTCTTCGCCGAAATGCGGCTCAGAATGACCCCTCAAAGAGTTTTTCAGCAACCTGCCTTTTCAGCAACCTGCCAATGACCCGCGATTTTGCCGACCGCCCATTTCTTCCGCACCTGTCTGTCCTGTCTCAAGCAGGAGGGGCAGTCCGGGGGGCCTTTCACCCTCACCCCAACCCTCTCCCCCGGGAGAGGGAGGCGGGGCAGAAGATGAACCTTGCAAGGCTACCCTGCCCGTCCGGGTGCATTCGTACCCTTCCGGCCTTAAGCCCCTACGCCTGGTAGCGGCGGGCGACCCAT
>PCWF01000242.1:0-6056 GCA_002796165.1 Nitrospinae bacterium CG11_big_fil_rev_8_21_14_0_20_56_8 | reverse complement strand
GACGAGGCGCGACAGGAGTTTCGCATAATTGGGGCCGGTCTTGAACAGGTTGAACTTGGACAGGCCCATGTCCAGCGACCGGTCGATCCAGGAAATCGGCACCTCCTCCACTTTATACCCCATCAGGATCGGCTTGAGCCCCGTCTCGGCGTTGGCGGCGAAGTCGTTAAACTCGATTTCCAGTTTTCGCGCCACCTCGATCTTCATCAGTTTCAAATTGTTGGTCGCATCGCGAAACGGGATGCCGAGCAGAAGATTGGCGAGGATGTGGAATCCGCGGTTGGCGAGGATCTTGGTGAACGCGTAGTTCAGCAGGACGCTGTTGCGGGAGAACCGGCTCCCGATCACCACGTCGTTCCCCCGCGCCAGTCCGTCGAACAGGCCGGTCATCTCGGGAACGATGTGCTGGAAATCGCAGTCCATGGTGAGCAAGTACTCGCCGGTGGCGGCCGCGAACCCGTCCCGCAACGCCCGCCCGACGCCGTTGGGCATGGCGCGGCGCACCACGCGGATGCGGGGATCCTCGCCCGCCAACCGCTCGCCCACCGCGGCGGTCTCGTCCTGGCTGTTATCGTCCACCAGAATTATCTCGTGCAGGTACGGGTTGAAGCAGGTGCGCAGGTTTTCGACCAGGGTCGGGATGTTCGCCGCCTCGTTTCTGCAGGGAACGACGACGGAAACCTTGCCGTGGAAGGCTTCGTGCCGCGCCAGGTTGGACATGGGGCGTTTCCACCCGTCCGCCGCGGGCCGTTGCGCCCAGATGTAAAGGGAACCGGCGAAATTGCGGACGTAAGGAAAGTTTTCCAGGACCAGGCTCAGATTCTGCATCACTCGAAGCAGAAATCGCGGAACAGGGGGAAACACGAAATCGTAGGGGAAAATCTTGATGTGGATGAACCCGATCTCGGACAGGGTCGAATACAACTCGATGCGGTTGATCGCAATGCCTTCGTTTTCCCGCTTGAGGAAGGGCAGGAATTTGCCCAGAAAATGCCGCGCGTTGTACCAGGGATTCCAGGGATTGGGATCGAACAGCAAAATCTGCCCGCCGGGTTTGAGCAGGCGCCGGGCTTTCGACAGGAATCGCCCCCCATTCATATTGAACAGCAGGTCCCAGCCGACGATGAAATCGAACTGACGCCCTTCCAGACTGCCGGGAAAATCCTCCAGGAGTACGGGCTCGATGTTACCGGGAAGTCCGGGGCCGTTGAGTGTGCCGTAAGACTCGGGATCGAACGTCGCGGCGCAGATGGGATTCCGGTCGCCGTTGAGGGCCGAGAGAACGCGCGTCCACTCCCCGACGCCGCACCCCACTTCCAGGATGCGATCTTCCGGAAACAGGTGAAAGCAATGGCGGACCATTTCCGCGCGCCATTTCAGGCGCTCGGGAAGAAAGTGGTCCACTTCGCGCCAGTACCGGTTTCTTGCCCGTTCCTGTACTTTTAAATTTTCCGCCAAGGAGTATCCGCAAAGGAAAAGAGCGATCGAGGATCCCGCCAAGGCTTGGCCTGAACAGGATCCATTACATTATACCGGTTTGACCCGCTTCAGGATTTTGGTCCGTATCAGGGAATAAGTGTCCTTGAGAAGAGACTTGGCCATTTTGTTGGTCTTGTTTTCCGAGGAGCTGGAAAACAGGTCCTTGAACAGGTAAACGATCCGGTAAGGCCGGGAAACAAAATAGACCCCGTAAAACAGGAACACGCCCAGCCAGACCAGGGCGGACAATTCCCAATTGGAAAAGCGCGGGTTATAGGAGGTCTTGCATGCGCCAAAGTCCTGGAACGTGAACAGGCTCATCAGGTACTCGTCGGTGAGTTCGGTGATCACCCCCGTCTCTTTGAGTTTGCGGAACGACTCGGTGTTGGGTTGCGGCGAGTAGGCGTTGAGGTTGACGTTGGTGAACCCGGCCAGACCGCATTTGACGATGCAGGCGTAGGTCCGGAGGACGCTTTTGCAGTCGTCCTCGGGGAACCCGATGATGAAGAAACAACCCACCCGGATGCCGGCCTGCATGGCAAACCGGGCGGACTTGAACAGCTCATCCAGATCCACTTTTTTCTTGATGGCCTTCAGAACGCGCGGGTCCCCGGACTCGGGAGCGAAGGCAAACTCGTGGCATCCCGCGGCCTTCAGCTTTTGCGCGATTTCAAAATCAATCCCTTCGCTTCGGGTCCCCGAGGGAAGCTGGAAGGTGATTTTCAATCCGCGCGCAATGATCTCGTCGCAGAAATTCCGGATCCAGCTTTTACGGACGATGGCGGTGAGGTCCTCGAACTGGAAATCGGTCACCCCATAGCAGTCGCGGTAAAGGACCATTTCATCCACCACCCGCCTGGGGTCGCGGGCGATCCATCGGGTGGTCCACATGTTGGGGCTGGTGCAGAACGTGCAGGAGAACGGGCATCCTCGAGTCGCCAGCATGGGCATGAATTTACCCTGCGAGGCTCCGTGCGGCTGGTTCACTTCGTTATACTTTTCGATATCGAACAGGTCCCAGGCGGGGGGCGCGATGGAATCGATGTCGCGGATGCGTTCGCGTCTCGGGTTAACCTGAACCTGCGAATCGGCATCGCGGTAGGCGACCCCGGCGATGCCGGACAGGGGGCGGCGGGATCCAATCGCGTCCAGAAGCTCCACCACCGTCTCTTCCCCTTCCCCCATGACCACCGCATCGAGGGGAGCCCGGTCGAGGGAAAACTCGGGAAACCCGGTCACGTGCTCTCCGCCCATCAGGATGAAGGCGGCGGGAAACCGGCGGCGGATATCGCCGATCAACTCCCGCACGTAAATCCAATGCGAGGTGAACATGCACCCGAGACCGATCGCCTGAGTTTCGGGAGGAATTTTTTGAACGATCTTCTCGTTGGTCAACCCTCGCAGGCGCATTCCGCGAAATTCGAAATACTGCCGGGGCGCCGAGCCGGGGCCGTCCACCACGGAAACCTGGTGACCCGCCTCGCGCAAAGCCGCCGCAATATACGATAACCCGAGGGGCGGCATGCTGATCGTGGAAACCGGATTGGTCAGGGAAACGAATTTGGAGGGTTCAATGAGACACACGTTCATGCGTTAACCCCATACGGACCGGGAGACCCCCTGCAACCCGCATCGCCACGGGGCGCGGGACCCTTCGGGAATATTTCTGGCAGGGAGGAAGAATTCCACGTTTATTTTCAACCGAATAGAAGAGCGTGTCAATAAATCCTTTGATGTGTTGGGTTGAGAGGGAAAATTCAGCCGGTTTGCGAAGAGCCCTTTGCATAATTATCATCCAGGCCGCCATTGCAGAAGGGGCGCGGGCAGACTCGGGATGACACGTTGGCGCTTTTCATGACAACCCGAGCCCTTTCAAAATGTCATCCCAAGCCTTTATTATTGTCATCCTGAGCCTTCGGCGAAGGATCTGGCTGGAACGATCAAGGGGTGTGGTCCATACTGAATCGGGACAAGATGCTTCGCCGCCTACTGGGCGCAGGGCCTTAAGGCCGGAACGGGACGATGGCGATGGATAGGTAACAATAGCCTTGGGAGTTTGGCCTTGCGCCCCTACGGCGAGTAGCGAAACATGAAAATAATCGGGCCGGGGCTTGCGAAAAACCGAAATGCCTGTAATATCGGACAAAGAATATTCACCCGAGGCGCGGAGATGGCCAGAGCAAAAAAGAACGGCAAGCGGAAAATTGAAAACTACACCCACAAGGACAAGGACCGGCTGAACAATCCGCCAGCCGGGCTGGTCACGCCGGAGACGGACCGGGACACCGAAAGGAAAACCTACGCCTACGATCCGCACCTGGACCCGCAGTTGGTCTGGGCGGGAAAAGCCGAGCACACGTCTTTTGAAGTACCCACCGTTTCCCTGCACGTTCACGAACGGATCGACCCCGCCAGCATCATCGAGGCGGTGAAGAAACGCAACGGCAGTGACCCGCAACTCTCCCTGTTTGCCGACCCGGCAGAAAATCCGCCGATCCGCGAGGCCATCGAGTTTTACAAACACAAGCACAACTGGTCCAACCGCCTGATCGCCGGGGACAGCCTTCTGGTGATGAACAGCCTGTTGGAAAAGGAAGGCATGGCGGGCCAGGTGCAGATGGTCTATATCGACCCGCCCTATGGCATCCGCTACGGTTCCAATTTCCAGCCCTTCGTTAACAAGCGCGACGTGAAGGACGGCAAGGACGAGGACCTGAACCAGGAACCGGAAATGATCAAGGCCTTCCGCGACACCTGGGAACTCGGTATCCACTCCTACCTGACCTATCTCCGCGACCGGCTCCTGCTGGCCCGCGAACTCCTACACGAAAGCGGAAGTTGTTTCGTGCAGATTTCGGATGAAAATTTACATCTTGTCCGTTGTTTAATGGATGAGGTTTTTGGGGTGGGAAACTTCGTTGGAATTATTGTTTTTTCAAAGACAACTGGTTTCTCAGGAGCAACGCTCTCCTCAGTGGCTGATTACCTTGTTTGGTATGGC
The DNA here is from genome assembly GCA_002796165.1 of Nitrospinae bacterium CG11_big_fil_rev_8_21_14_0_20_56_8. GTDB lineage: Bacteria > Nitrospinota > Nitrospinia > Nitrospinales > VA-1 > 21-14-0-20-56-8. Next base: position 1,576 of record PCWF01000242.1, on the reverse strand, counting down.
CGTGACATAAAGCAAATCAAGTACCGTCAACCACTTCAATTGAAACATGTGGGCAACGAGGGGGCAACGGCTTATAAGCCGATTTCTGAATTTCTTATATCTAGCGAGTACAGGCATGATTTGACGCGCCTTGCGACGTCAGATCAGCTGACGTCGCAAGGCGCGTCAAATACTCCCCAAGAATTCGTATTCGCAGGAAAAATCTTTAATCCGCCCAAAGGACTGCACTGGAAAACGACCATAGATGGGATGGAGCGTTTATCTAAAGCCGGTAGAATTTTTCTCGTAGGTAATACACTTCGATATCTTCGTTTTTTAGATGACTTCCCTGTATTTCCGCTATCCAATGTTTGGACAGACACGGGTATAGCTGGTTATACGGCGGACAAGCGCTATGTCGTTCAAACTCTCCCCAAGGTCATTGAGCGTTGTCTCCTGATGACCACCGATCCGGGCGATCTGGTGTTCGATCCGACCTGCGGTTCCGGAACCACGGCCTACGTGGCCGAGAAATGGGGACGGCGGTGGATCACCTGCGACACGTCGCGCGTGGCGGTGACCCTCGCCAAACAACGGCTCATGACGACGGCATTCGGCTATTACGAACTGGCACACCCGGAGGAAGGCGTGTCGAGCGGGTTCAGATACGGAACCGTTCCGCACGTCACGCTGAAATCCATCGCCAACAATCCGGAAATCCGTGAAGGCATGACGCAAAAGCAAATCGACGCGGCCATCGCCAAATACGCCGAGCAGGAAACCCTGTACGACCAGCCGTTTGTGGACAAATCCAGAACCCGCGTCACCGGCCCCTTCACCGTCGAGGCCGTGCCTTCCCCGGCGGTGAAGGCCCTGGATGAAATTGAAGAAGGAAATGAACAGCCCGCCGATGGGTCGGTATCGCGTACCGGCGAAACGCGGCGGCAGGGAGATTGGCGGGACGAATTGTTCAAGACCGGCATTCGTTGCAAGAACGGCCAGATGATTTTGTTTTCCCGCGTGGAACCCCTGGCCGGGACCCGGTGGCTCCACGCGGACGCGGAAACGCGGCCCAATGACCTGGGCAGGGACACGGTTAAGGAAAGCGAGGTTTTGTACGGTGGCCCCCAACGAGTCGCCATTTCCTTCGGCCCGGAACACGCGCCCCTGGAACAACGGCAGGTGGCTTTGGCCATCGAGGAGGCCCAGACCCTGGTTCCCAGGCCCAAAATGATCGTGTTCGCCGCCTTCCAGTTCGATCCGGAGGCGGCCAAGGACATCGACGAAACGCAATGGCCGGGCGTGACCCTGCTGAAAGCGCAGATGAACGCGGACCTGTTGACCGGGGACTTGAAGAAAAAACGCTCCAGCAACGAGAGTTTCTGGCTGATCGGCCAGCCGGATGTGGTCATTGAAAAGATCAGGAAGGGGGACGACAAGGGCAAGTATCAAGTCTCGGTTCAGGGTTTTGACTATTACAACACCAAAACCGGAGCGGTTGAGTCCGGCAGTAGTGATAAAATCGCCCTGTGGATGCTGGACCCCGACTATGACGGACGCAGTGTTTTCCCCCGCCAGGTGTTTTTCCCGATGGCCG
>PCWF01000193.1 GCA_002796165.1 Nitrospinae bacterium CG11_big_fil_rev_8_21_14_0_20_56_8 | reverse complement strand
GATTTTCATTTCGGGAATGAGATCCTCGGGTTGCAGGATCCGCTCCCCCACCCGGTTCATCGCATCGCGGAAATGGGGCACGCAGTCTTTCCGGATCGTGAGGCCCGCCGCGTAGGCGTGCCCGCCAAACTGAACGAGGTGGGAGGCGCATTCGATAAAGGCCTTGTGCAGATTGAACCGGGGAATACTGCGCCCCGAGCCTTTGCCCACCTCGCCTTCCAGGGCGATCAGAACGGTGGGGCGGAAATATTTTTCCACCAGGCGGGACGCGGCGATCCCCACCACCCCGGGATGAAAATTCTCCGAAGCGAGGACGATCACACGATCTTTTTCCAGATTCACTTCGCGTTCCATGAGGTACTCGGCCTCCTCAAGTACCCGCTCCTGAACGTCTTTCCGTTCCTGATTCGTCCGGTCCAGTACGGCGGCCAGCTCCATCGCCTCGCGCAGATCGGGGGAAATCAGGAGGTGGAGCCCGGCGTCGGCTTTACCCAACCGGCCCGCGGCATTGAGTCGCGGGCCCAAGCCGAATCCTACGGAACGGGCGGTGACCGCGCCCGTCACTCCCGCGACTTCCTTGAGCGCGATCAACCCGGGCTTGGCGGAAACGGTCATGACCTCCAGGCCGAGGGCGGAGAGCAGATGGTTTTCGCCGGTCAGGGGAGCCACGTCGGCGATCGTGCCGAGCGCAAACAGGTCGAGATGCCGTTTCAAATTGGGAAGCCGTTCGCGGTCCCATCCGGCGGCCAGCAGGCGGGAGCGCACGGCCTGCGCCAGTTTCAACGCGATTCCCACGCCGCTCAAAAAACGGTACGGATAGGTGCAGTCGGAACGATGCGGGTTGAGCACCGCCACGGCCTCGGGCAAGCCCTGCGGCCCCACTTGGTGGTGGTCGGAAATGATGACGTCCACCCCCAGAGCCCGCGCGGTCCGCACCTCCTCGACGGCGGTGATGCCGCAATCGGCGGTGATGATGAGCCGCGTTCCCCGGGAATGAATTTCATGGATGGCCTGCGCGTTCAACCCATATCCTTCCCGCAACCGCTCGGGGAGATAGTCGTCGATCTCCACGCCGAGATCGCGGAAGAAGTGGATCAGGAACGCGGCGGAGGTCACTCCATCCACATCGTAATCGCAGAAGGCGGTGATCTTTTCGCGGTTCTCGATGGCGCGCAGGACACGCTCGGCGGCGGCATCCATGCCTTTCATCAAAAACGGGTCATGCAGACGGGACAGGTCGTTCTCCAGGAAAAACCGCGCATCGTCGGCGGTCTCGACCCTGCGGTTGATCAACAGACGCGCCAGGGTGGGGGTCACGTTCAACTCGCGGACCAGGCGGTCCACCGTCTCCTGCGGGGGGTCGGCCAATCGCCATCGTTTTTGAAGTGAGGAAAGCATGGGATCAGGGGACTTCGCTAAAAAAATCGGAAAACCGGGTCCTATGGGGTTCAGCCTGACACATTTCCGGCGGGGTTCCCAATAAATTCCCTCACCCCCCGGAAGGTGCGGCGGTGGATGGGACACGGGCCATGGTCCCGAATGCGATCGCGGTGGAGCCGGGTCCCGTACCCTTTATGCCGGTCGAATCCGTACTGGGGATAGCGTTGATGGTACCCGTCCATTAACCGGTCGCGGGTGACTTTCGCCAGGATCGAAGCGGCGGCGACCGAAAGACTGAGTTGGTCGCCCTTCACGATCGTCCATTGTTCCCCGGGAAATTCAATGCGCTGGTTTCCGTCAATGAGGAGCAGATCGGGTGCTTGCGGGAGTTGTCCCACGGCGCGTCTCATCGCCAGCCGCGCCGCCTGGAGAATGTTGATCGAGTCGATGACATCCACGTCAACGATGCCGATGCCGAAGGCGGCGGCGGATTGATGAATTGCCTCAAAGCAGGAATCGCGCTGGCGCGCAGAGAGTTTTTTGGAATCGTCCACACCGGGAAGGATCGCCCCTTCGGGAAGGATGACCGCGGCGGCAACGACCGGACCGGCCAAGGGACCCCGCCCGGCTTCATCGATACCGGCGATATGTCGAAACCCGCGATGGCGGGCGCGCTCTTCAAACTGAAGCATGGTCGAACCGTTGCAGGGCATATCCAAGAGGGTGCTGAAAAGCTACAAAAATGTCATCCCGAGTCCTTCGGCAAGCTGAGGATAAACTCCGCGAAGGATCTGTCCGGATGGGTAAATTCAAGCTGGCCAAGGGTTTCGGGCAAGATTCTTCGCCGCCTTGCGGCTCAGAATGACACCCGAAAGAGTTTTCAGCATCCTGCCAATTATTCATGATCTTTCAATTTGCCCCTCACTCGCCTTTCAAATAAAGGGATCGCAAGGGGCTATCCGAAATTTTTAGAGATTCGCCGGAGAATAAACGAGCATCTTTCTTCCTCAAAAAATATCGTCTAAATGTAACAATTTTTCGCTTGGTCTGTATATTTATTTATAAATTGGGTGAAAGAATCGACACTCCTCTCCTTGCGGCCTTTCCTCCGAAATAATAACTATCTTTATCGGGATAAGGCTAATGACCGGATTTTCAAATCGAACGTCTCCCGACTTTTTTCCCGGAACAAATCTTTGCAAGCAGGCCCACGGCTGGCACACGTCTTGCTTTTGTTCGAGTAGAAAACAATCGCCATCACCGAGAGGAGAAAAACGCCATGTTGACCAAAAAACTGGGAACGGTTTCGGCAATGGTACTGGCAGGAAGCCTGTTCGTCGCGCCCGGATGGGTAATGGCCAATGAGGATGAAAGTCAAACCAAGGCCAGGGAAGCGACGGAACAAACGGCGATAGACCAGGAGAAGGAAGTGAAACGGGATCTGCGCCAGGACACGATGGATCGGGTTCGGGAAGACACTGTGACACCGGATGTCGCCAAATTGGGTACGGATGAGCAATGAACCGGCGATTCGGGCACTGATCCTCCCATCCTTCCTGTTACGGCTCTGACAGGAGGGATAAAAAAGCCCCCGGCGCCTTCGGGCGCCGGGGGCTGATTTTTTGGGTCGCGGGTCCGGTCAGGCCGACTGCTGTTTTTTCCGGGGATTTTTCTTTCGGCCCTCGGCGGATTTAACCGGTTTCAATTCCTTCAATCGTGCGGCTTTGCCTCTCAATTCTCTCAGGTAATACAACCGGGCCTGGCGAACCTTGGCGTGCTTGACGACCTCGACCTTTTCCACCCTCGGGGAATGCAGGGGGAAAATGCGTTCCACACCCACCCCAAAGGAAACCTTGCGCACCGTGAGGGTTTTTCGGATGCCCCCCCCATGGATCCGGATCACAACGCCTTCGATCACCTGGATTCTTTCCTTTTCTCCTTCGACGATCCGCATATGCACCCGCACGGTATCGCCGACACGAACGTCGGGAACCTCCTGCTTCATTCCCTCAATTTCCAACTGGTCAATCAGGTTCATAGTCATCTCCCTTCATTTCAATCTTGATTAGCGTGACATTTATTAAAACGGTTCAATCCGGGAACGTTTCATTCCCGGTCATTTCCTGACGGAGTGTTCCGCCCATCCACATTCCCAGCGGTATGCGGGGCGGACGTTACGACGCGTCGTTTACTTTCCCTGTTCGGTCAACAGCCGGTCCAGAATAATGGCAATGGCGGCGCGAACCGGCAAATGATTGAATCCCGACAACCCGTCGATGGGACTCAAGACATAATCGGCTTCGTGGATGAGGTTTTTCTCCAATCCCCATCCGGTTCCAAAAAGGAAGAGGAACTGTCCTCCCTTTTTAATCTCCCCCCGCATGGCTTCATACGGAAGACTCTGAGGAAACGGTTTGGCATCGGGCACCACCGTTTTGGGGGCTTCCCCGAACCGCCGGCGGATGTCCTCGACGACTTCATCCAGCCGGCCAATCACGCGGGTGCTCAACAACGCCTCCTTGCGGGTGGGGTTGTATTCGGCCCCGTACCCGGTCACCCAATGTTGAACGAGCCGGTTCACCAACTCCTGCTGGGCCCGCAGGGGGGTCACCACGTAAAAGCTCTCTACCGCAAAGGTCCTGCAGATGCGGGCGATATCATGAACGTCCAGCGTGGTGACCGATGAAGCGACGATCTCCCGGGCCTTGTTGTAGACGGGGAAATGGACCAGCGCCAGGTGCAGTTTGAATTTCGGAGTTTCAGCCAACGTCGATCTGTTTCAAAATTTTGCGGTCCTGCTCCGACAATTCGCTGTGTTTCAGCAGATCGGGCCGCAACCGGGCCGTTAATTTCAGAGCTTCCTGCCTTTGCCAGGCTTTGATCTTCTTGTGATCGCCCGAAACCAGCACCTCGGGCACCGGGTACCCGCGAAATTCCCGCGGGCGGGTGTATTGCGGATACTCCAGAATATGCGAAGCGAAGGATTCTTCGGCCAGCGACTCGTGGTCTCCCAGAACCCCCGGCACGAACCGCGACACCGCTTCGATCACCACCATCGCCGGCAACTCCCCCCCGGAGAGGATATAATCGCCGATAGAAATTTCCTCGTCGATGAAATGCCGCACCCGGTCGTCGACTCCCTCATACCGCCCGCAGACGAGAACGATGTTTTCGTTCCGCGCCAGTTCGCGGGCGTGGGCGTGGTCGAACCGGTTCCCGCAGGGGGACATCAGTACGACCCGCGCGCCGGGCCGGTCCTGCTTGACCGCCTCGATGGCGCGAACGATGGGTTCGACGTTCATCACCATGCCGACCCCCCCACCGTAAGGGGTATCATCCACGTTCTTGTGCTTGCTCAGCGTATAGTCCCGAAGGTTGTGGGTCCGCACTTCCAGCAGACCCGCGTCCCGGGCCCGCTTGAGCAGGGTCTCGCTCATCGGGGATTCGAACATCCCCGGGAAAATAGTGATGACGTCAAACCTAATCGCCATCGAGCAATCCCTCAACCTTCCGGAAAATCAGTTTGCCGGCTTCAAGGTCCACGGTTTTGACCACCGACTCGATCATGGGAAGGAGAATTTCGCGCCGGCCATCCCGGACCACGTAAACATCGTTGCTCCCGGTCTCCATGATCTCTTCCACCTTCCCATACGCCACGCCGTCTTCGTCGAAGACGTCGAGCCCCTCAACCTCAAACCAGTAATACTCGCCGGGCGGCAATGGGGGGAAATCCCCCGCCTCGGCATACACGGTGAGGCCCGCGAGCGTTTGAGCCTCGTCCACCGACTGGCATTCGCGGAACTTGATAATGATCCGGGAAAAATGGCCCCGGACTCCCTGGACGTGGCATTCCCGGCCTTCCTCGGGAGCATCTTCTCCCGCGAGCCGAACTCTCCCCAGGTTTTGAATGATCCCGGGATCGGTGACAAAGGGACGGAATTTCAACTCCCCTTTCAACCCGTGGGTCCGTGTGACTTTGCCGACGGGGAGCCAGTTCAAGGCTCAACCCCTCCTACCCTGGGCGATAATGTCAAAGAGCCACACCGGCTTTTTTGAATAGGGTCCCCACGGTGCGCGACGCCTTGGCTCCTTTCTTGAGCCAGGAACTCGCTTTCTCCACGTCCACCTTAATCCGTTCTTCATCCTTATCTTTGAGCGGATCGTAAGTGCCCAGCACTTCAAGGAACCGGCCATCCCGGGGAGACCGGGAATCGGTCGCGACGATCCGGTAAAAGGGTTTCTTTTTCGCCCCGCGTCGGGTTAATCGAATCACAACTGCCAATGTCTTCTCTCCTTAAATTTTAGGGTTTAACTGCGCGGAATCCCGAAATGGACGGCACAGGATTCCCGGAGGACTTTAAAAGGGGGAAAATCCTCCCCCGCGCCCACCAAACATTTGTCCAAGATTTAATCCTCGCATTTTGCCGGAGGAAAATTTCTTCATCATTTTCTGCATCTGCGCAAACTGCTTGAGCAGTTTGTTGATATCGTTCACCCGGGTCCCGCTTCCCTCCGCGATCCGGCGTTTTCTGCTGGCGTTGATAATCTGGTGTTTGGCGCGTTCCTCGCGGGTCATGGAATTGATCATCGCTTCGATGCGGCTGAAAGCGCCCTCATCCACTTTCAATCCCTTGACCTGGCTCATGCCGGGGATCATCGACATCAACTGCTGGATGGAACCCATCTTCTGCACCTGCTTGAGCTGGTCGCGGAAATCTTCGAGGGTGAACTGGTTTTTCCGGATTTTCTTTTCCAGCTCCTCCTGTTCTTCCAGCTCATAGGTCTGCCGGGCTTTCTCGACGAGGGTAAGCACGTCGCCCATGCCGAGGATCTTGGATACCAGCCGATCGGGATGAAAGGGCTCCAGGGCATCCAGCTTTTCGCCAAGGCCGATGAAGCGGATCGGTTTGCCGGTGACGGACTTGATGGACAGGGCCGCACCGCCCCGCGCATCGCCGTCGAGCTTGGTGAGCACGACGCCGTCGATCCCCACCGCCTCGTTGAACGCCTGCGCGATCGTGGCGGCCTGCTGGCCCATCATCGCGTCGGCCACGAACAGGATCTCGTGCGGAGAAACCGTCTGCTTGATGGCGCGCAATTCGGTCATCAGGGCCTCGTCGATCTGGTGCCGCCCCGCCGTGTCCAGGATCACCACCTGGCAGAGTTTGCGCCGGGCCTCCTGAACCGCCTTCTGGCAGATGACCACGGGATCTTTTTCCTCACCCGCCTGGTAGACATCGATCCCCAGGTCTTTTCCTAAAATATTCAACTGCTCGATGGCCGCGGGACGGTACACGTCGGCGGGAACCAGGAGACAGGTCTTGCCTTTTTGTTTGAACCGCCGGGCCAGCTTGCCGACCGTGGTGGTTTTCCCGGAGCCCTGCAGTCCGGCCATGAGAATGATCGTCGGCGGTTGCGGGGCAAACTGGATCTCCTTGAAATCCTCTCCCAGCAAAGCGGTCAATTCCTCGGAAACGATCTTGACCATCTGGTGGCCCGGAGTCAGGCTTCGGAGAACTTCCTGCCCCACCGCCTTTTCCCGGATGGCGGCTAAAAATGTCTTGACCACAGGGAGGCTGACATCGGCCTCGATCAACGCGATGCGAATTTCGCGCAGAGCCTCGTCAACGTCGGGCTCCTTGAGCACACCTCGGCCGCGGAGTTTTTTGTAGATGGCGTCCAGCCGGGTTGAAAGACTTTCAAACATCTGCGTTCACGCGAAGATTGCCCCCCCAGGAAGCGGTCAGGTGCCTTCCTTCGCCCCAAAAAAGGGAATTGTTAAAGGAACGGGGGGGACTTGGGTTTAAAGGGCTTCCGAAAATTGTTTAGTATATAATAAGCCCTTGAAATGTCAAGATTCATCGAGGACCTAATATGACACGAAAAGCCATCGTCTTATTGAGCGGCGGCGTGGACTCCACCACCGTGCTGGCCATCGCAAAACGTGAAGGATTTCAATGCTATGCCCTGAGCTTCGATTACGGGCAACGGCACCGCGTTGAACTGGACTACGCGGCGGAGGTCGCGCGCATCCTCGGGGCCGTGGAACATAAAATCGTTCATATCGACCTGCGGGCCTTCGGGGGATCGGCACTCACTTCTTCCATTCCCGTCCCGCATGGACGGACGGAGAAGGAAATCGCCACCGGCATCCCGATCACTTACGTCCCGGCGCGCAATACGATCTTTCTCTCCTTCGCGCTGGCTTATGGAGAAGTGGTGGGCGCGCGGGACCTGTTCATCGGGGTCAATGCAATCGATTACAGCGGTTACCCCGACTGCCGCCCGGAGTTCATCGAGGCGTTTCAACATTTAGCGAACCTCGCCACGCGGAGCGGCGTGGAAGAAAACGGTGGATTTCGGATTCATACCCCATTGATTAATTTGACAAAGTCGGAAATTATTCAAAAAGGGATGAAACTCGGGGTAGAATATGCCCGGACACACAGTTGTTACGATCCCTCCCCCGAGGGGAAGGCCTGCGGTCAATGCGACAGTTGCCTGCTTCGACTCAAGGGGTTCCGGGAAGCGGGATGCGACGATCCCGCCGCCTACACCCAGGGAAAAAATTAACGATCAAACGCCTCGCCCACAACTCTTTCCTTTAAATGATCAACTACCGATTCCTTGGATACATTCTGGGTTTGCTTTTGCTCGTGCTGAGCGTGGGCATGCTGATCCCCGCCGCGGTGGATTGGGGATACGACAACCCGGACTGGAAAACGTTCATGATGTCCAGTATCGCGACGGCGCTGTCGGGTTTCATCCTCTATGTCAACAACCTCGGGTTTGAAAAACCGCTCTCCACCCGCGATTCGTTTTTGCTGACCACCCTGACCTGGATTCTGATCAGCCTGTATTCGGCGTTCCCCCTGTTCTTTTCCAGCCTGAACCTGGACGTCACCGACGCATTCTTCGAATCCATTTCAGGCCTGACCACAACCGGTTCCACCGTCCTCACCGGTCTGGACCGGATGCCTCCGGGAATTCTGGTCTGGCGGGCTCTCCTTCAATGGATCGGGGGGGTGGGGATTATCGTGATCACCATCGTCATCATGCCCAACCTGGGGATCGGAGGAATGCGCCTGTTTTACAGCGAATCGTCGGACCGGTCGGAAAAACCGCTCTCGCGGTTCAAGACCATGGCGGCCTGGATCGCGCTGGTGTACCTGGTGCTCACCGGCCTGTGCGCCCTGGCCTATAAACTGGCGGGGATGACCACGTTCGACGCGGTGATTCACTCGATGACCACCCTGTCCACCGGGGGATATGCTTCCAAGGACAAATCATTCGCCTTTTTTGCCAATCCAACCCTGGAATGGATCTGCACGTTTTTCATGGTGATGGGCTCCCTGCCCTTCATCCTTTACATTCGCGCATTGATGGGCGAGCGGGCGCTCCTGCTCAAAGACGAACAGGTGCGCCTGTTCCTGAGTTTTCTGGCCTGCACGATCATCTTCTTTGCGGTGTGGTTGTGTATGGCCCATGAAGTGTCTTTTGGGGAGGCCATCCGGCACTCGGCGTTCAACATCGTCTCCATCGTCACCACCACGGGCTACGCGACCACCGACTATAACGAGTGGGGCTCCATTTCGATCATGGGATTTTTTATTTTCACTTTTATGGGAGGGTGTGCGGGATCGACAGCGGGAGGGATCAAGATTTTCCGCCTAAAGGTCATGTTCACTCTGATCCGGATCCAGATGAGCCGCCTGCTCCATCCCCGCGCCGTGCTGGTCCCCAAGCTGAACCAGCAACCCATCAGCGACGAGACGGTTCAGTCGGTGCTGACCTTCTTTTCCTTTTACCTGTTTTCCTTCTGTTTCCTCGCGCTGGGGTTGTCGCTGTTGGGACTGGACTTCATCACCTCCGCCAGCGGGGCGGTGACCGCCATCTCCAACGTGGGACCGGGCCTGGGGCCGATCATCGGCCCGGCGGGTAATTTCGCCTCGCTCCCGGACGCGGCCAAATGGCTCCTGGCTTTCGGGATGCTGGTGGGCCGGTTGGAATTGTTCACCGTGCTGATCCTGTTCACCCCCCGATTCTGGCGGGAATGACCTCGGGAGTCAAACCACCGATGAACACAGATGAACGCCGATAAAACCCAACCGCCCTTTTCGCGTCCTTTGCGCCTTTGCGGGTAACCGGGTTCGAACCGCGAAGACGCAAAGGGCGAAAAGCGTGACGACACCAGGAAACGCCAAACATTTTTCCCCGGCGGATGGGGGTGGCTATGCAAGGAACGGGGTATTGTAGGGGCGAAACATCTTTTGCTTCTTGTCATTCTGAGGTCCAAAGGACCGAAGAATCTAGCCGGATCAGTAAATTCAAGCTGGGCAAGGGGTTGGAACAAGATTCTTCGCCGCAATGCGGCTCAGAATGACGCCTCGAAGAGTTTTTCAGCGGACCGGATAGCCTCGGAGAATTTATCCTGCGCCCCTGCCATCGCGTCCTTTGCGCCTTTGCGGTAACCGGATTTAAACCGCGAAGATGCAAAGGGCGAAAAGCGCAAAAAAGTTCCGGCGCGGGCGGGCGCGTTGACGGTCAATGGTGATGCCCGCCTTCACCATGCGAGTGGCCGTGGGAGATTTCTTCCTGAGTGGCCTCGCGCACATCCAGGACGGTGACCGAAAAATTCAGGGTTTCCCCCGCCAGAGGATGGTTGCCATCGATATAGATTTCCTCTTCTTCCACCCGGTCCACCGTGAACACATGCGTTTCTCCCGATCCCACATCGGCGCTGAACTGCATGCCGGGGGCGATATCCATATCCTTGGGAAAGTTGGACCGGCCCACCTTTAATTTCAATGCGGGATTCAACTCCCCGTAACCATCCTTCGGGGCCAGGGTCACATCTTTCGAATCTCCCACACCCATTCCTTCCAGCGCCCGTTCCAGTCCCGGAACGATTTGGCCGGAACCGTGCAGGTAATCAAACGGATTTTCCCTGTCCGCCCGGTCGAGTTCCTCCCCACCCCCGTTGGTGAGACAATAACTCAGGCTGACGACTTTATTCTTGGCGATCATGGCGATTCCTTTCTGATTTTAAAAAATTTTGGAGCCTTGTCCGGGTTTCGAGCAAAAATCCGGGTTCCCCTCTCCAACTGGGGAATACGGACTCTTGTCCACTCAAAGCAATTTCCTGAATTTCGTGCAAAAAAAATGGCCACCCTGAAAGGCGGCCCAAAAGGGATAATCACAGGATCAGGATTAAACGGTGTTTATCGAGGCGTACTTGAACCCTTCCCCTCCCATCCTTTAACGTCACACAATCGAGTGGGCTTGTCAACCCCTCGCCGGGGGTTTCCCGAACGCCTTGACTGCTCCACGGATTTGCCCTTCGCTCACGCGTTGACCCTGGATATTCATAGGCCCCACCGGGCCGGCGGTCGATTTCAGAGGTCCCCTACTTTTTGGATTCGCCGCCGTCGATGAACAGGGTTTCGCCATTGACGAACGGGCTGTCGATCAGGTACTGGAGGCCGCGAACGATATCGCCTGGAGAGCCGTGGGTGCGGGTAGGAATCTGGTGTTTATGTTTTTCAAGATACTCTTCGGAATCCCAGGGGGGCGGAAGAATGAGCCCCGGCGCAATGGCGTTGACCCGAATGGTGCTCCCCCACTCCAACGCCGCCAGATGGGTCAGATGGTGCAAGCCCACCTTGGTCACGGAATAAGCCGCGAAGGCGGGGATATTCCTCAGCACCCGTTCATCGACGATGTTAACGATCAAACCCCGGTTGACCCGGCGCTTGTATTCGCGCATCAGCAAAAACGGCGTGAGCAGATTGATTTGAAACGAGTCGACGAGCGTCTCGGTGCGGGTGGCTTCCACATTTTCGAGAATGAAGACCGAGGCGGAATTGACCAGGAGTTCTACGTCCGGAAATACGCGGAGGACGTTCTCGATCAGGCCTTCGGACTGGTCCAGGGCGGAAAAGTCGCAAGCGAAGGCCTCGGCCTTGCCGCCCAACGCCCGGACCTCGGCGAGCACCGCCTCCGCCGGTTCCCGGGACGTGTTGTAATGTAGAGCGATGTTCCATCCCCCGCGCGCCAGGTGCAGGGCCAGGGCGCGCCCCAGTCTCAGCGCACCGCCGGTAACGATTGCGGTCGGCAATATTGAACCCCCGAAGATTTGGTTGTATACTCGTTCGATTGGTTTCCTTAATTTAGCGTTAATCCCTCGTTGATTCCACTCAATTTCCGCTTGGAGAAAGCTCCATGAACGACGTAGCAAACAAAAAGTGTGTAAACATCGCCATCATGACCGTTTCGGACACGCGGACGGACGCCGACGACAAGTCGGGCCAAACCCTGGTCGAACGCGCCCGGAAAGCCGGGCACCGCGTGGTGGAAAAACGGATCGTGAAAGACGAGATCCCCCTGATCCAGGCGGCGCTGAAGGAGTGGATCGACCGGACGGACGTGGATGTGGTGATTTCCACCGGCGGCACCGGCGTGACGGGACGCGACGTCACCCCCGAAGCCTTCGAGGCGCTGTACGAAAAATCCATCCCCGGATTCGGCGAGTTGTTCCGATCGCTCAGCTACCAGAATATCAAAACCTCCACCCTGCAATCCCGCGCCACCGCCGGGGTGACGAACGGCACGTTCCTGTTCGCTCTGCCCGGCTCCACGGGCGCCTGCAAGGACGCATGGGACATGATTCTCGTCCACCAGCTCGACAGCACGCACAAGCCCTGCAACCTGGTGGAACTGATGCCCCGGCTCAAGGAAAAATAGAAATGGAATGAATACCTCCCTCTACCCGGTCGAAGCCGAGTTTCAGAACAGGCGTCTCGACATATTTCTCGCTGAAGTGCAAAAGGACCTTACCCGGTCGCAAATCAAAAAATGGATCGAGCAGGGCTGTGTGCAGGTCAACGGTCATCTCTCCAAGGCTCATTACAAGCTCAAGGCGGGGGACCGGGTGGAGTTGTCCATCCCCGCGCCCGTCGCCTCCAAGGTGGAATCGGAAGACATTCCGCTGGATATTCTTTATGAGGACGAATGCCTGCTGGTTTTGAATAAATCCCCCGGCATGGTGGTTCACCCGGCGCCGGGGCACTCTGGCGGAACTTTAGTCAACGCCCTGCTCAACCATTGCAAGGACCTGCAGGGAATCGGCGGGGTGGAACGGCCGGGCATCGTCCACCGGTTGGACCGGGACACGTCGGGCCTTCTGGTGGTCGCCAAAAACCTGGCCGCATTGAACGGGCTGGCCCGGCAGTTCAAGGACCGCACCGTGAAAAAAGTTTACTTGGCGTTCGTGCGGGGGCGCGTCTCGCCGGACCGGGGAACCATCGCCACCCCCATCGGCCGCCACAAAGTGCACCGGAAAAAAATGTCCACGCAACACCAGGGCGGGCGGGAAGCCGAAACGGATTACGAAGTTCTGCAACGCGGTTCATTCTTCACCTATCTTCGCTTATTCCCCAAAACGGGACGCACCCACCAGCTTCGGGTTCACCTCGCGTCCATTCAACACCCGATTCTGGGCGATACCCTTTACGGGGGAAAACCGGATCCTCAATGCCCTAAACTGGAACGCCAGGCCCTGCATGCTTACCGTCTGGAATTCATCCATCCGCAAACGGGAAAACCCCTGTCGTTCGAGGTCCCTTTGCCCCCAGACCTGGACCGGTGGCTTCAATCGGTATCAACCCGGAACCCCACTTAAACGATTTACGGACGGGAACAGGACATGTTTTTTCCCTGTTCCGAAGGCAAAAGCGGAAAACCGTTTTAAAACCATAAGGAAACGCAACCTTTCCCCTGTGGAAAACCTGTGAGACAATTCAACGATTTTTCGGGGCCCCCCCGCCTGGGGAGGTCTGAAATAACCTCAATAATTTTCAACGATTCTCTAACTCCTTATTTTATATAAGAATATTTACGGTCCAACAAAGGAACCGCCTTCTCGAAATACAAATCTTGACAAATATAAGTTATCCACAGCGCTCGGGACGAAGGGAAAAAGGGATACTCACAAGGAGGGTAGCGGAATTGGCAGGAAAACAATTTTTTGACGGGAATAAACCCATGAGGGGCCTATTTCATTCAGCTTCATGCAGTATCCTCCGCGTTCCCCTGCAAGTATCAAGGGGGTGGGGCACCCATCGGGCTTTTGACACCCGGAACGACACCCGTTTCAGGACGTATTTCCCAGGTCAAACAATTTGCTAACAGGAATCCTCAATAATACCGCGGGGCGGAAGAGGAGGCCCCCTCCACCCCCTCAAAATCCAAGGGCCGCCGGGCTTGTCCTTTTCATTTTCAATACAGTAGCGGGTTTCCCCACCCTCCTATGAGGGGTCGGTACTTTTTCACAAGCCCTGTGGAAAAATTGTGGGAAATGACGTCAAATATGCGTCTAACAGTCTGGATTTTCAAGGAGTTTGAGGAAACGATTAGAAACTATTCAATCCATTAACTCCTTGAAACTAAATATGTTATATTACAACCAGCAAAATATGAAACATCCCGTTTGGAATGAATTCCGGGACATTTATGAATCAAAGTTGCAATTTTTTCCTTTCAACACCGCTGTCTACTGAATTTCCACGCCTGGGCTCAGGATGATCGATCGTCGACTCATAACAAACTTCAGTTGGTGGCTGTTTTTCATCACCCTCGCCATTTCCATATTAGGCGTCATTTTCATTTACAGCGCCAACCATGGCCGCCCGGAGTTGTTTTTCCGCAACCTTTACATCAAACAGATTTACTGGATCGGTTATGGCCTGGTGGTCATGCTGATTGCCATAGCTATCGATTACCGCCTGCTCAGCCGCTATGCTTACCTGATCTACGGAATCACCCTGCTCGCTCTAGTCTATGTGCTCCTGTATGGCGTGGTGGCATCGGGGGCCAAACGCTGGATCCACCTGGGGCCGCTCACGGTGCAGGTCTCGGAGTTGGCCAAGTTTTCTCTGATCATCACCCTGGCAAAGTATTTTGAAGCGGGAAAAATGTCCGGTCAGTACCACCTGAAGGATCTTCTGATCCCCGCGCTTCTCACGGGAACCCTGGGCTTCCTGATCGCCATTCAGCCCGACCTGGGCACGGCGATTATGATCTTCTTCATTTTCCTGATCTACCTGACGGCGATCGAGATGGACCCCCGGACACTCTTCAAACTGCTGGGGGCGGGAATGCTCATGGCCCCGGTGTCCTGGTTCTTGCTCAAGGATTACCAGAAGACCCGGGTCCTCACCCTCATCAATCCCGAAATGGATCCGCTGGGGGCGGGGTATCACTCCATCCAGTCGAAAATCGCGATCGGGTCGGGGGGTTTTTGGGGCAAGGGACTTCTGGCGGGGACCCAGAGCCGGCTCAACTTTCTTCCGGAAAAACACACCGACTTCATTTTTTCTGTCTTCGCGGAGGAGGCGGGATTCATCGGCGTGGTGGCATTGTTGACTCTTTATCTCATCATCCTCCTCAAAGGACTGAACACCACCTACCGCGCGGCGGACCGGTTTGGGCTGTTTCTGGCGTTCGGCGTTACGGGATCCCTGGCGTTCTACATCATTTTCAACATCGGGATGACCATCGGCATCTTTCCCATCACCGGGATTCCTCTGCCTTTCCTGAGTTATGGAGGCTCCTCGCTGATCACCAATTACTTCGCCATCGGCCTGCTCCTCAATATCGAAATGCGCCGCACGGTGCATTGACGCGCGCGCTTTTCAGGAGAGGAAAATCCCCATTGTTTTTCCAAAAGCGGTCCGGCGCGAACGTGATATAATGTTCAATTACCTATGGGTTGGCCCGTTTCCATGATGGAAATCGGGGCCGGGATTCCCTGAACCCAATATCCGGATTCAAATCATGCCATCCGAAATCATCATCAATTCCAATCCTCGGGAAATTCGGGTCGCCCTGATGGAGAACAACCAGCTCGTGGAGTTGTTCATCGAACACAAAGCGAGCAAGGGCATCGTGGGCAACGTGTACAATGGCACCGTGACGAAAATCCTTCCCGGCATGCAGGTGGCCTTTGTCGACATCGGACTTGAAAAGGCGGGATTTTTATACGTGGGCGACATCGATGTGCTGGAAATGCTCGATCTCGAAGCCGGGGATGAAATGGGTGTCCCCCTCAACAACACCGGGGGAGGAGACGAGGAGTCCGCGGACAAACCGATGCGCCCTCCGCACCACGATATTCCCATTCAGGACATCCTGACCGAGGGGCAGGACATCATGGTGCAGGTCGCCAAAAATCCGTTGGGTTCGAAAGGACCGCGGATCACCACCTACATCACCCTTCCCGGCCGCTATCTCGTATACATGCCGACCGTCAATCACATCAGCGTTTCGCGGCGGATCGAGGACGAAAAAGAAAAAGAACGCCTGCGGAATCTCATTTCCGGAATCGGCAACCCGGGAGAAGGGTACATTGTGCGCACGGCG
>PCWF01000126.1 GCA_002796165.1 Nitrospinae bacterium CG11_big_fil_rev_8_21_14_0_20_56_8 | reverse complement strand
AGCCCGGGTTGTTATGAAAAACGCCAACTTGTCATTCTGAGGCGCATCTGCGCCGAAGAATCTTGCCCCGATCCAGCATGAAGCATGCCCCAATTATGTTCCGGCCAGATCCTTCGCCAAAGGCTCAGGATGACAGTTAAAAAAGGCTCAGGATGACATTTTCAGAAAAGCTCAGGAAACAAAGGATGGAACCCAGCACCCACTCGCCGTTTAACGGCGACCGCGGCCTTTGTTGCCTCCTGAGTTGGCCCGGTTTTGCCGTTGCTCTTTCATATTGCTACGCGCCTCACCTCTTTTTTCCTGCCGGTTTTCACGAAACTCCTCGCGGCGATCCTGACGCTGTTCTCTTGCCTCACCCCGATTTTCTTTAAACTCTTCACGCCGTTCCTGACGCTGTTCCCTTGCCTCACCCCGATTTTCTTTAAACTCCTCGCGGCGATCCTGACGCTGTTCTCTTGCCTCACCACGATTTTCTTTAAACTCTTCGCGCCGTTCCTGACGCTGTTCTTTCAGGGCTTCGCGCCGCTCACGGAATTCTTGCCGTCTCTTTTCGCGGAACTCCTGTCTTTCCCCTTTTTCCTCTTGCCGTTTTTCGCGCATTTCATCGCGGATTTCTCCCTTACGGGTCCGTGCGGCCTCACCCTGTTCGCGCATCTGCTCCTGATTTTCCTGGCGGCGGTCGATGGCCTCTTCGCGGCGTTCCTGGAATTGCTGTCGGCGTTCCTGCCGCTTTTCACGGAGGGTTTCGTTCATGCCCTCGCCGCGGCGGCGAAACGGTTCGCGGACCTGGTCTCCGCCTTCACGGTCCGCCGGGGCCGGGCTGACGGCGCCTCCGCCTTCGGGCGAGGCCTCCTGGGCCAGGGGGGTATGGGGGGAAAAAGCCGTTGAGAACAAACCCACGCAGAACATAATTCGACACAACCATTTCTGGGTCATAGGCGGGATCTCCGATGATGGAATGGAACGGTTGGAATCCAATATCCCGTTCAGGCTAATACCGGACCGGGCAGATTTCAAGCCGAATGATTCGCGGGGCGGGACTCCTCCCGGAGATTAAATTATCTTGAAATCAAAACATGATCGGTTCAAAATGAACCCATCCTTACTCAATCGGGAGCCACCATGCTTGCGTTTGCAAAAGATATTTCACACCCCGCGCCGGTTCACCCGGAAGAATCCAAGGACGGGAAATTGAAAGAGTACATGGAATATCAGCGGTCCCTCCGGCATGAACGGCTGGTGTACCACGCGCTGGACCGGGCCAAGACGGGCCTTCAGGAAAACATCGCCGATCACCCGCTGGACGCTTCCAAGGTGGAGGAATATGTCCGGAATATGTTTCCCGTCTCCGCCCCGCATGTCAAGGACGCGGACAATCTCATGACGATGCTCCGCAAGCTTATCAATGCACATAACGCCACCAGTCATTGGTATCAGTTCAACGCGTTTTATGCCGCGGTGCTTTATGATTGCCTGGAACGGTTTTCGATGTCCTACAATAAGCTGGTTCGCGAAGAGCCGGACAAGGCGGAAGACCTTTCCCTGTTCGCGGGTCCTGCACGGGAAGTGGATTTTGATGACTGGGCTCAACTTTATTTCCACAATCTGGACTTCCTGGCGGGCAAAGCCCCGCGCTACGTTCACTTCGTCTTTTACAAGCGTAATGATGCCATCGAGAAAGCCGCAAAAGAAGAAATGGCCGGAGGCAAGTCCCGGGAGGAAGCGTTCAACTCGATCAAGGGAAAATTTTCAATCGAACCCTCCACGATCAAAGTGATTCTCGGAAAAACCACCGAGTACAAAGACCTTGAGCTTCTGTTTACCTCCACAGAAAATCCCATCTATGAGTACCTGTACGAAACCGATGCCGCGGAGGGGTTCATGGATGGTGAATCTCTGATCGACCATTCCTATTTCCTCAGTTTTCAACTTAAAGGCCTTTCAAAGGAAGAGGCGGAAGCGGCACTTCAGGAAACCGCCCAACTCCAGAAAAAGTAGAAGGCACAATTTTTTTTATCCTGACCGCCTTGGTTGACAATGGGCAGTCCATTTGTTAGCGTAGCGCGATTTCAAACCAAAACCGATTGATACCTATGGCCTGGGACGACCTGCACGACCACAAAACACCGGATGAACGTTTCAAAGGCCCGACAGGCGGAGGCGGAGGCCCCGGTGGGCGGCCTCCCTTTGACCTTCCACAGATCAAATTCCCCCAGTTCAAGCCCTCCATGTTTGTCCTGGTGATCCTGATCCTGCTCGTGGTCTGGATCCTGCCCAGCGTTTTTTATTTCGTGGAACCGGACGAGGAGGGCGTGGTGACGCGATTCGGGAAATACGTCCATTCCACTCCGCCTGGAATTCATTTCAAATTTCCCTCCCCGGTGGAGCATGTGGAAACGCCCAAGGTGCGCAAAGTGCAACGTGCCGAGATCGGTTTCCGCGTCCTGGAGGGCGGCCCCAGCCAACGGGTCCCCGCCGAATCGCTCATGCTCACGGGGGACCAGAACATCGTGGACATCAACCTCGTCGTCCAGTATCGCATCAGCGACGCGGTGGCCTATCTGTTTAACGTGCGTCAACCGCATCGCCTGATGCGCAACGCGGCGGAAACCATCATCCGGGGCATCGTCGGTAGCAAAAAGATCGACGAGGCACTCACCACGGGGAAGGCGGAGATCCAGGTTTTGGCGCAGGAAAAAATTCAGGCCCTGATGGATCGCTACCAATCGGGTATCCAGGTGATCACGGTTCAATTGCAGGACGTGCACCCGCCGGAGCAGGTGGCGGGGGCGTTCAAGGACGTGGTCAGCGCCCGTGAAGACAAGGAGCGGATGATCAACGAGGCGCAGGGTTACCGCAACGCCGTGATCCCGGAAGCGCGCGGGCAGGCCGCGCAAATCGTCCGTGAAGCGGAGGCCTACCGCGAACAAACGGTCAAAAGGGCACAGGGTGACGCCAACCGGTTTCTGGCTCAATGGGAGGAGTACAAGAAAGCTCCCGAAATCACCCGCAAGCGCATTTACCTGGAAACCATGGAGGAGATTCTTCCTCACCTCCACAAATTCGTGATGTCGAGCAAAAACCCGGGCGTCGTGCCCCTTCTTCCCCTGGGCTCGATGCAATTGCCGGTCGAGAGCGGGAGCAAACGGTGACCATGAAAAGTAATGCCTGGCTCGTCAGCGGTGTCGTCCTCCTGGTGCTGATCTACCTCTCGGTGTTCACGGTACACATGACGCAGAGTGCGGTGGTCCTGGAGTTGCAAAGACCCAAGGAAATCATCACCGCCCCCGGCCTGTACTTTAAGATTCCCTTCCTTCAACAGGTAAAATATTTTCCCAATCAATTGCTGGTGAACGACTCCTCCCCGGCGGAGGTGATCACGCGCGACAAGAAAACGCTGTTGATCGACAATTTTTCGATGTGGCGCATCGTGGATCCGCTGAAGTTCCTTCAAACCCTGCGGGACCCGGAAAACGCCCGCTCCCGGCTGGATGACATTTTATACTCGGAACTTAGGGTGGAGATCGGCACGCACGAACTGCAGGACATCGTTTCGGAAACACGCGAAGTCATCATGGAGAAGGTGACCAAGGAAGCCAATCCCAAGGCCAGGGAATACGGCATCGAGGTGGTGGAAGTGCGGATCAAGCGGACCGACCTGCCTCCTGAAATCGCGAACTCCATCTTCAATCGAATGCGGACGGAACGGGACCGGATCGCCAAGGAATATCGCTCGGAAGGGAAGGAAGAGGCCACCAAGATCCGGGCGGAAACGGAGAAGGAAAAAACCATCCTGATCGCCGATGCCTACAAGCAGGAACAGATCGTACGGGGCGAAGGGGACGCGGAAGCTATCAAGGTTTATGCCGAGGCCATCACGCGGGACCTGAAGTTCTATTCCTTTATTCGATCCATGGATGCCTACAAGGCCTCGCTTAAAAATGACACGACCGTGTTTTTTTCCGATAATTCCGAGTTTCTGCAATTTCTCAACAGTCCCAAGTAACTCGGTGCTCCCGAATACCCGGCGGTCCCCAATTGAGAGGAATCCCCTGCCTGGGGTGAGGAAAGTGTCATGAGAATTCTGATCGTGGGAGCGGGGGTTGTGGGCAACAATCTGGCTCAGGAGTTGTCCAAGGAAGGTCACGACATCGCCATCGTCGACGAGGACGCCTCCAAAACCCGCCGCATCACCGAAACCCTCGACGTTATGGCTATCAACGGCAATGCCTGTCTTCCCAGCGTCCTCCTGCGGGCGGGAATTCAGAAAATGGAGATGGTCATCGCCGTGACGGACAAGGACGAGATCAACATTCTCGTCTGCATCCTCGCCGCCAAGTTCAACGTCGGAAAACGCTTCGCCCGGTTGCGGACGATGGAATTCACCGGGAACGGCCAGGTCCTCAAAGCCTCGGACGTTTACATCGATCAGGCGATCAACCCGGGCCAGATCATCATCGACACCATCGTCAAGATCCTGGGAACGCCGGGAGCGGTCAGCGTTGCGGAATTCGCCGAGGGCGATGTGCTCCTGCGGGAGTTCGACGTCCCGGACAATGCCCCCCTGGCGGGAAAAAAAATCGGCGACCTTAGCGGAATCTCGGAGCTGGACGCCATCTCTTTCCTCGCCATCGTGCGGGAAGGGGTGGTGATTCTTCCCAAACCCGAGGACGAGATCCGGCCGGGCGACAGCATTTATACTCTGCTGGACAAGGAATTCCTTCCGTTTCTCCTGCCCATGCTCAACAAGAAGGTCGATGAGGTGCAGAAAATCGTCCTGTTCGGAGCGAATCAGATTTCCATCAACCTCGCCAAACGGCTGGAAAACAAGATTCGGGATCTCTCCATCATCGAGCCTTCACGGGAACGGGCCACCGAGGCGGCGGAGGTGCTCTCCCGCACGGTCGTGCACAATGGAAGCGGGACCGATATGGACCTGTTCAACGACATCAACATGAGCGATGTGGATTTCTTCATGTCGCTCTCCGACGATGACGAGAACAACATCCTGGCCGCGTTGCTGGCGAAGAAACATGGGGCCAAAAAGGGGCTGGTGATCACCAACGACCCGGAATATCTGCCTATCCTCGACTCGATCGGGATGGACATCACCATCAATCCGCGGCTGATCACGGTCAGCTCCATCCTCAAGCATTTGCGCAAGGGACGGGTCATCTCGGTCTTCCGCATGATCGAACAGGCCGAGGTGATGGAAGTGGTGGTGGAGTCGGGATCTCATATTGCCCAGAAACCTTTTTCCAAGTTGAAATTCCCCGATGACGCCAAGCTGGGCGCGGTCATCCGCAAGGGGGAAATGTTGATCCCCTCCACCGACCCGGTTTTCGAAGAGGGGGATTCGGTGATTATCATTGCCCTTCCCAAGGCGATCGAGAAAATCGAAAAACTGTTTGGGCGCAAAAAAATTCTCCTTTCCTTTTGATCCGTTTCAGCGCCCGATTCCCCATGGTGACCTCTGGCGCATTGTGTTATCGGACTTGATCTCCCCCCCGGCGCAAACGTCTGTTTTATCCCCCTTGCCTTCCCGGGGCATCTCTGCGAAATCGAACCCTTTCCATTTTCACCGGCTTAATGACGGCTGTGGTTTTCACCTCGGAACGTCGGCCTTCATCGCAACGCTGTATCACATGGGTCCGGGATTGGGCCGGGTGGGGACCATGAGATTTTACGGATATCCCCCCTCCGGGGAGGGGACTCCTGATTTTTATATGCTTATGGAAAGACGGGAGATTCACGGCACCATCCTTTTGTTTTTCCCCCAGATCCGGAGAATGAGGACGGGAAATAAGAATTGATTTTAAAATACCGATACTTTAATATTTCAACATTCACGGCAGGGGGGAGGTGTGTCTTGGGGGCTCACCTTGTGAGCGAAAATGCCTGTCTCTTTCTTCTTCGTTCTCCCCAGATCCAACAAGGACCCGGGCCGGTCATGCCGGGAATCGAATTTTCTCCCGAAACAGATATCCAGACGTCATCTGAATTTGGTGATGGTTCAATTATAGAATTCGAGCACTATATAATACAGAGCTGACGGATCCCCGCTGGAGCCAGAAATGCAATTGCGGGCAAATCTGTAAACCGGCAGGGTCCCAGTAATTGAGAGCTCTGCCCTTTTTATAAAAGAGGACTCCAGGTAATGACCACTGCGACTCATCCGCTTAAAATTACCGATACCATATTAAGGGACGCCCACCAATCGCTTCTGGCCACCCGCATGCGAACGGAAGACATGCTTCCGATCGCCTCCAAACTCGACCGGGTGGGTTATTTCTCCCTTGAGATGTGGGGAGGAGCGACGTTTGACTCCTGTCTTCGTTTTCTCAATGAAGACCCGTGGGAACGCTCACGCAAGCTCAAGATCGCCATGCCCCGGACCCCGTTCCAAATGCTTCTGCGCGGACAGAACCTGGTCGGGTACCGGCACTACGCGGACGATATCGTCGAACGATTCGTCAAAAAGTCGGTCGATGTTGGAATCGATATTTTTCGAATTTTCGACGCGTTGAACGATTTCCGCAATATCAAGACCGCCCTGAATACGGCCAAGAAATGCGGAAAAATCGTGGAGGGCACCATCAGCTACACGGTGAGCCCCGTCCACGATGTTCCGTTGTATATCAAAATGGCCCGGCAACTGGAGGACATGGGATCGGATATCATTTGCATCAAGGATATGGCGGGACTGCTGACCCCGCAGATCACCGGGGAGCTGGTCCGGGAGGTCAAGAATAACGTCAAATTGCCCGTCCACCTTCACACCCATGCGACCACGGGACTGGTGGGGATGAACCTCCAGAAAGCCATCGATGAGGGAGTGGACATCATCGATACGGCCATTTCGAGCCTTTCCATGGGAACCAGCCAATACGCCACCGAGTGCGTAGTGGCGGGTCTGAAGGGCACCTCGCGGGACACGGGACTCGATCTGCATCTGCTGGAGGAGATCGCGGACTATTTCCGGGAGGTCAAAAAGAATTATGCGGAATTTGAAAGTGATTTCCGGGGCGTGGACGTAAAAATCCTCGAGTCCCAGATTCCCGGCGGCATGATCAGCAACATGGAAAACCAGTTGCGGGAGCAAAACGCGCTGGACCGCCTCGAAGAAGTGCTGAAGGAGGTTCCCCGGGTGCGCAAGGATATGGGGTATCCCCCGCTGGTGACGCCCACGAGTCAGATCGTGGGGTCCCAGGCCACGTTGAATGTCCTGACCGGCGAGCGTTATAAGATCGTCACCAAGGAAACGCGGGAATGCGTCATGGGGAAATACGGAAAACTTCCCGCCCCCATCGACGAGGAGTTGCTGGCCAAGGTGTCGGAAAACCAGAAGGTGATCGACTGCCGTCCGGCGGATCTTCTGGAACCGGAATGGGAAAAGGTGGTCAAGGAATGCGGCGACCAGGCCAAGTCGGATGAAGACTTCCTGTCCTACGCGCTGTTTCCCAAGGTGGCGATTAATTTTTTCGCCCGGCGTGACGGCCTGGCCCCGGTGGAGGAACCCAAGGTTAAAGCGGAGAGCGCTCCCGCCGCCGCCAAACCCGCGGCTTCAACTGCGGCGCTCACCGCGCCAACGGCGCCTGCTACCCCCGGTCAGGCGGCAACGTACACGGTGCGTGTCAATGGAAAAACTTACGCGGTGGAGGTCATTCCTGCAGGCGCCGTCGCAACGGCCCCGGCGGCCACCGGCTCGGTACCGTCTCCCGCGCCCGCCCCGGTAGCGGCGGCCGGAGCCCGGGAGACCCTCACGGCTCCCCTTCCCGGTTCCATCTTCGCCATTAAATGCAAAGTGGGCGACCCCGTGAATGAGGGAGACGCGGTGATTATCATGGAAGCCATGAAAATGGAGACGGAGGTGCGGGTCCATTCTTCCGGGACCGTTTCCGCCATCATGGTCAAGGAGGGGGTCAACGTCAGTACCGGCGACCCCTTACTCTCCCTGGACTAAACCCTCCCACAAAGAGCGAACCTCTATGGAATTCAGCTTCAGTCAAGCCGCGGTCCAGATTCTAAAATCGACGGGCTTCTCCGTCCTGACGGGGGGCGAGGTGGTCATGATGGCCGTCGCCTGCGGTCTTCTTTATCTCGCAATCTGGAAACAATTCGAGCCTCTTCTTTTGTTACCCATCGGTTTCGGGTGTCTGCTGGCCAACATCCCTCTCGGAATGATGGGGAACAGCGATCCGGATGGCCTGCTATACTTTTTCTATTTTGGAGTCAAACACGAGATTCTTCCGCCGCTCATATTTCTCGGGGTGGGGGCGCTGACCGATTTCGGCCCCATGCTGGCCAACCCCATCACGCTCCTGCTCGGCGCCGCGGCGCAGTTCGGCGTATACACGACTCTGATCGGCGCCGTGTTGTTGGGATTCACTCTCCCGGAGGCCGGCGCGATCGGCATTATCGGCGGGGCTGACGGCCCGACATCGATTTTCCTCGCGACCAAACTCGCGCCGCATCTGCTCGGCCCCATTGCGGTGGCGGCCTACTCGTATATGTCGCTCGTTCCCCTGATTCAGCCGCCGATCATGAAATGGCTGACGCCGGAACATGAACGAAAAATCCGCATGGAACAGCTCAAGCCGATTTCCAAGGAGGTCAAGGTCCTGTTCCCCATTGTGGTGACCATTGTGTGTTGCCTGATGCTCCCCGGGGTGACCCCGCTGATCGGGATGCTGATGCTGGGGAACCTGTTCCGCGAATCGGGCGTCACCAAACGCCTGCACGAGACGTCGGAGACCCACCTCATCAACATCGTGACGATCCTGCTGGCCCTTGCGGTGGGCTCCTCCATGTCGGCCGACAGTTTCCTCAGGTGGGAAACGATTAAAATCATCATTCTGGGATTGTTCGCTTTTGCCACGGCCACCGCGGGAGGAATTCTGTTCGGTCGCCTCATGTGCAAGCTCTCGGGAGGGAAGATCAATCCCCTGATCGGCTCCGCCGGCGTTTCGGCGGTGCCGATGGCGGCCCGGGTTTCGCAAAAGGTGGGCGCCGAAGCGGATAGTAAAAACTACCTGCTGATGCATGCCATGGGTCCCAATGTGGCAGGCGTTATCGGTACCGCCGTCGCGGCCGGGGTTTTCGTCTCACTGTTCAGCCCTCCCGACGCGGGGACGGGAAACGCCGCCGCGGAAGCCATTCATCAAACCTTTAATCTGATCGCCGCGAAATAAGGGCTACCTGAAAATAGCCGGTATCTGTTATCGTCGCCGTTAAAATGGAAGGCGGGAAAATCGCCGAAACGTTAAATTTCCCAATTGCTGAGGTCTTTAAAATAAAGGGAACCTCTAAAAATTGTGGTTAGCCATGAGCTGGCCCTTGAGAAGCAAGGGCCGGCAAATGGGCGGTCGGCAAATTCATGAAATATTAGAGGTGTCCTAAATTTATGAAAATCTTCGGGAATGCTGTCATCGTTTCAATTTTGTCGATGGGGGTAATTTTCCTGGTACTGTCGGTACTGATTTGCACCATCAAGATTCTGGTTCATTTTATGCCCTACCAGGCTCCGGCGGCCCCGCCCGCTTTTTCCCCGGCCCGATCCACCCCCGGAGGGGGAGCCGGTGCTCCCGGCGGGAGCGCGGTGGGCGAGCACATCGCGGCGATCACCGGGGCCTTGTCGGCGCACCTGGGCAAAAACCCGGACCAGATCCATATTTCGAGCGTTAAACCCGTTTAGCCCTCCGGTTGTTTGGACCGGATCGCGGGTTGAAGATTTTTCACCTCTCTGTTGTCTGGAAAAGATTGGTCTACGGGTTTAAAAGGTGACCTTTTCCTGGGGGCAGGGGTTTTTCCTGGGGAGGTCCATCATCATGGAGAATGCGTTACAAGCGGTTATTCTCTCCGTCCTGTTGCTCAGCATCATCTTCCTGGTCGTCATAATCCTGATCTTCACGATCAAGCTTCTGGTCTACCTTCTGCCCCACAAAACCCCGCTGGCCTCCTCCACTCCATCTCCCGCCCGGCCCGCCACACAACGCGCGGCCACCGGTTCGGAAGAAGCCGAACACCTCGCGGCCATCACGGGAGCCCTGGCCAACCACCTGGGCCGGAACCCCGACGAGTTGCAGATCTCAAAAATCAAAGTTATTTAATTTTCAGTCCCAGGAATCGGGACCGAAGGGGGAGAGCGTTCCCGGGCGTTTCGGGCCAGGACCTCAGTGGAAAAAGTCAGTTGGTGACTTTTTCCTGAGGCAGAGTGAATATTTCCTGTGGGGTTTGCAGGATACCCTGGAAAATGCCCATCACTTTTTTCCCGAGGGAAACAAAGGGAATGGGAGAAACCTCGGGTTCATGGAACGGTCCTTTAACCGAATAGTATGTTTTGACCAGGCTTTCCTCATCCCCGGCGGTGATGATTTTTCCGACCACCGGGATCTTCGTTAAAAACTTGTCGAGCCCCGGCAGGGGCGCGACCCCCAGGACCGTGTCCATTTCCTGCCGGCCCAAATCGAATTTCCCCACGATCGAAATTTTTCTTTGCGGGGTCGCAACGATGAAATTTTCCGTCTCTGCAATTCCCGCCGCGAGGGTGAAGTCCGCGGAGATGCGCTCATAAGGCTCGGATTCTTCCTTTTCCAACGGCGCCACTTCCCCGGGGGAATCGGGCTTTTTTGCCGTGGCCGGAGGCTCTTCGACTTGCTTGCCGATCAACCGGCGTCCCCCCCGGGCCAATTCCATTTTATTCCATGTGCCGTCTTTAAGGTGAAACGAGATATTGCCGGTAATGGACTGAAGAAATCCGTCCCATCCCTTGCCCCGCCCCCTTACGTCCAGCAAAAGATTTTCCACCTTTCCGGTGAGACCGTCGTGGAAGACTTCCTCAAACATTCCCATGATGTGCGCGCTCTCGATCTGTTGTCCCTGGACTTTGGCTTGTATCAGGGTCGCTTCCGGGTTCTGCGCATTGAAGATGGCCCGGACTAAAATGGGCTTTTGCTTTCCCAGTTTCATTTCAGGAATTTCCAGAACTTTGCCGTGAAGCCAAACTTTCCCCAAAATATTTTTCAGCGTGAGGCTTTTGTAATCCAGGCGATTGAGATTCAGGGAAAGAATCACTTTGCCACCCGATAACCAGGAGGGGGTGTCCAAAATCGAATGGAGACCCTCTTGCTCCCCTGAAGGAATCAGCTCGGATAGAACAAGGTCGTCTCCGGAAACTTCCAGATTGAGCAGGGGAGACGGGTCTTTCTGGAATTCGCCCAGAAAATCCACGCGGGTGTTTTCGGCAACCAGGGAGGCTTTGCGGATTTTTAACACATGGTTTTCACAATCGACCCGGGCGTCGATGTTGATCTCGTTGGCTAATCCTGCGGGCTTGAGAACGAGGTTTTTAAACTGAACGGTACCCGTAAAATCGGCCTTTTCAAACTGATCGATTTTGCCTTTTCCCTTGAAAGAGAAATCCATGGTGCCGCCCTGAGCGGACTGCAACGGTTCGATGAACCGGCCCACCTGGGTCACTTTGAAATCCTTTGCCCGCAGATTCATGTTGAACGCCGGATCGTTAAGGTTGACGATCCGGCCATGGCCTTCCACCTTCTCCCCTTCCAATTCGTACACGAATTTTTCGATATCGATCCGCTCATCCTGGGCAAAGGATCCCTTCACAAATACCCGATTTGGAAGACTGGAGTTTTTCTTGTACAGCGTTCCGTATTGATACGATGCATGGGTAAGATCGATGCGGTTTTCGAACCGCAAGGACTTCGGATTTCCATCCAGCTTCAGGGTCAGGGCGGCGGGACCGGAAAATCGGATGCGTTCCAGAAAAGGGACATCCTGCAGATTTTCCTGAACCATTTGGGGAAGCGACACCGACAGGTGATAGTCGGGCTCGGATTTCCCCGACCACACGACCTCCCCTTCCAGGTCGAACGGGGAATCGCCCAGCCAGCCATGGACCTTACTGAGAAAAGTCCTTTTTTTATCGAAATTCAAGGTTCCGGTCACGTTCAACAAGGGTTGAAACCGGCTATCGTAGCGAACGGAAACATCCTTGAGGTTCACCCTTCCCCAGCTCTCTTCCTGACCGGTGCCTTGCCCGTCCCCCTTGGAATTGTAAGCCACCTCCACTCTTCCGCTACTGAACGCGAGACGGCTGACAAAGTCCTTCACTTTCGGATCGGAGGAAGCCACGCGGAGGATATCGGGAAAATCCTCCGCTGACAGGGAATACACCACCGCCAATTCCTGGTGAGGCCGATCCTTCTCGATCACCAGTTTTCCGTTCAGGTTGGAGAACCCGCTATGGCCGAATCGGCCCGAGAAGTCGTCGAACTTGAGATAGGAAACCGCACCCTTGTTTTGCTTATGCGACAACGGGGGATCCTGGTATTCCACTTTCCCGCTGATTTTCTCGAGGCGGGTACGAAATCCGCCATGTTCCACCGAAACATCATCCAGGGTCATGTGTCCGGAAAGCGCAATCTCATCCCCCTCCATTAACGGACCCCGGAGGGCGAACGTCACCAGTCCGGTTCCCTTGATCTTGTGGAATTTTTTCAGCACGCGGACAAAAGGATCGTCACCCAGGATGCGGGTGAGAAACGCCTTGAACTCAGCCATGTCCACCCGGTTCTCCACCTCAAGGTCCGCGAAGGGTTCGAAGAGGAGGCTCTGGATGGTTCCATTGATATCGGAAAGGGGCAGTCCCTCGTAGTTCGCTTTATGGATGTGAAAGGTGCTGTTGCCTTGATCCATTTTCAACGTGCCGGTCACCTTCTGAAAATCGGGCAACGGCGACCGCCAGTTCACCTGACGCAACGCAAGATCGGCGGAAAGCAGATTCTGGTTTTCCCGCGTCGAAAGGTTTTCCAATTCTTTCAGGGTTCCGTCGAATTTCAACGATTTGATCTCCACCGTCCCTCCCTGAAACCGGCTTTGGATCCGCTTGTGGAGCTCAGCCGGAAACAACGCCAGGGGAGGATAGGTTTCGCTCTGGTCGATGAGAAACTCGCCGGTCTCGACCGCGAGGGATACGCGCGGATTGCCGGAAAAAAGCCCCGACAATTTACCCTGTCCCCTGGACTGGAAGGCACCCGAGTGCAATTCAAGATCCTTGAATTCGAGCGTATCCCGATCGAAGAGCACATGGTAGTTGAGGATCCCGCGGAAAATGGATTCCGGGGCCCGCAAGGCCGCCTCGCCTGCGACTTCCCTTTCGGAATAATGAACTTTCCCCTCCGACTCCAACCGGCCATCGAGCGAACCGGAAAAGGTGGACTCCATGGAAAGCCACGTGTTTTCCCGCAACGCCGCCGCCACCGGCTTCAGGTACGGTCCGAAACGGGAGACATTAAGCTCCTGGATTTTTACTTTTCCGTGGAAGGTAATATCTTTTCGGCTCCCGTTTTGGGGAAGGTCGTCCACCGTTCCGGACAAATTGAGAAAGGTCGGCCCGCCCAGGTTGGGCACTTCGGCACTCAAAAAAAAGCGGAAAGGGGTATTGAGAAATTTCTTGTGGACGGAAAGATTGATATTTTCGACGGACAGATGAAGGGGCTCGGCTCCCTCGGGCAACTGGTAATAGTCGAAAAACTGGATCGACCCCTCGCGCACGCTCATCTGGTGCATGAAACCCACCTGCAAAACATTAAACAGGTTGCTTTCATGGGGACGGGAGATCCAGGTTTTTAAATCCGCAAAATTGAATTCGCCGGAGGAATTGCGAATCAGGACAAACGACGACCCCTGGACGATAACCTTCTGGATTTCGATCCGCTTGTCCAGCAGGGGCAGGGGCTTGACCACCACCCAAACGCTTCGGGCGGTGAATTCCGGACTGCCCCCATACCGCCCCCCTACCGACACGTTGTGCAGGCGAACGCTGATTCCCTGAAAAAACTCCAGTTCCGCCACCCCGACGGAAACTTTGCGTCCCGTCATTTCTTCCAGTCTAAGGACCGCCAGGGATTTCAGGCGCTCCACATCCGCAAACTGGTTGTACGCGGCGGCCAGGAGAGCCGAAACTATGAGCACGATTCCGCCCAGGATATAAAGGAATCGTTTTTTCCGTTTTGAAAGCGCCATGAATGATTTACCGATCAGCCATCTTCGGGAGAACCTCCAACTGGGGAAATCTTCAAAATCTGCCTTGAATCCACCCCTCGATATATAGAGAGATTCCGGACAAATTGAAAGTTTTTGAAATACCCTGGTTAAAACGGCGCCCGAAATTCCGCCGGCAGGAAAAATTGACGGAAACAACTCGAGGGAAATATGTTATTTTCAATGGGTTACCGCCCGAAAAGCAAACAACAGGCAATGTAACACTATCTATATCATGAAGTTATGGAAATTTCAACGATCCCGGAAGGGAAAGGACCCAGCGTCATCGTATGAATGAAACCCATCCCCAATGCCTGTTCGGGATCCATCCCGTTCTGGAAGCTTTAAAAACCGGCCAGCGCCGGTTTTACAAGATTGTCATCGCAAAGGAAAAATCGGGGCCCAAATTCCGCGCCCTTTTGGACCTGGCCCGAACCCGGAATGTCCGGGTGGAACTCCTGCCCCGCTCCGTTTTTGACCAGAAATACCGGTCATTCTCCCACCAGGGCGTGGTGGGTTACGTTTCCGTCAAGGAAACACTCGATCTGCCGCAACTGGTTGCCGAAGCCCGGCGGGCTTCATCCCACCCCGTGCTGGTCCTGCTCGACGAGCTTCAAGACCCGCATAACGTGGGAGCCATCATCCGCTCCGCCGAAGGGTTGGGCCTTCAGGGGGTGGTGGTCACGAAGCACCGCGCGGCCCCCTTGGGGGAGACGGTGGCGAAATGTTCCGCCGGAGCCCTCGAGCGCCTGCCCGTCGCCTGCGTGACCAACCTGGCCCGCGCGATGGAAAACCTCAAGCAGGACCAATTCTGGATCGTGGGCCTCGACCGCAACGCGGAACATTCCTGCCACGGGTTTCATTTTCCCTTTCCGTGCGCGCTGGTGATCGGGGGAGAGGAACGGGGGATCCGCCCCGGCCTGAAGAAATTGTGCGATTTCATGGTCTCAATTCCCATGGCGGGAACCATCGACTCCCTGAACGCTTCCGCCGCCGCCGCGGTGATTTTCTACGAGGTCCTGCGGCAAAGAAAATCCCACCCGTCCAAACCCTGACCGGCCGCCCCCAACACCCTGACTCCTGTTCCGATCTTTACCAAACGGATCCGTCATTGCGAGGAGGCAGAAAGCCGGCGAAGCAATCCAGTATTGACAGAACGGGCGGACCGGCGAGGCCCCGGAACAGGCGGGTCGAACTCCCCAGGCCTATCCCGCTCGCCCATAGCCATTATCCCCGTTCCGGCCCGGCGGCCCTGCGCCCGGTAGCGGCGAGTGGATGGATCGCCACGTCGCCGGAGCCCCTGCCCAGAGGAATCGAAGGGGCGGCTTGCGATGGCACCGCCCGGGTCATTCCGGCTGAAGTGGAATCCGGATGATGACTCATGGCTCGCGCATTATCCGGGTTAATACTCCTCCCCGTGACCAGGGGAGGCGGGGAGGGGGGGGTTCTCTTAACCTCCCCCAACCCCTCCTTGGTAAGGAGGGGAGTTAATGGAAAACTCTTTCGGGTGTCATGCTGAGAATCTTGCCTCGATCCAGGATGAAGCATGCCCCCATTATGTTCCCGCCAGATCCTTCGCTCAGGCCAGATCCTTCGACAAGCTCAGGATGACATTTAAAATGGCTCAGGATGACAGTTAAAAAAGGCTCGGGATGACAGTTAAAAAGGGCTCGGGTTGTCATGAAATGCG
>PCWF01000112.1:15020-20116 GCA_002796165.1 Nitrospinae bacterium CG11_big_fil_rev_8_21_14_0_20_56_8 | reverse complement strand
CCAGGTCCGGTATGGGTTGGGGTGTTCCGCCCAGGTGACGAAAAACCGGCCGAGCACCATCGCCAGCGGGGCCGAGGCGGAAAGCATGTAACGGCTATGCTGGATTCGGAAGATCGTGAACAACAGAAGAGTGATGATAATCCACAGAAAACAGAACAACAGGGGGCGGCCCTCCCCCGCCTTAAGGTTGCGCCACGCTTCGCGGATCCGTTTTCCCAATGGGGAAGGGTGGCCCGCACTTTCCGCAATTCGGGCTCCGGGAAATGGAACCATCCCCGAATACACCAGCAACGCCGCGATGAAAAACAGGGACCAGGGCAGGTAATAGCGAAACAAAACCCCCACGTAATAGAAACTGAACGGAACATTGTGGACGACACGATCCCGGATTTCCGCTCCCAGAATGTGGCGGGTGAACTCGTCCCCGTGAAGCAGGAACATGGTTGCAAACCAGGGAACGTTGAGCCCGAGGATGATGAGCACCCCGGGGACAATCCGCATCCGCCTCAGGACGCCCCAGTCCCGGATCACGGCGCAATACGACCCCACGGTCAGGAGGGGGATGAGAAGAGCGGGGGGACCCTTGATCATGAAACCCAGGGCCAGGAAGAAATGAAAAATATAAAAATCCCATCGCCCATCCTTCTCGTCCTGGTAGCCGCGGATGAAAAACAACAGCGCCCCCAGGATGAACAGGGTCAGCGTCATGTCCGTGATCGCCCAGCGGGAAATCTGGAAGTGCAGGTAACATCCCGGAAGGATCAGGGCCGCCAGAAGTGCGGGTCGCGGACCAAACAACCGCCGGGCGATCATCCAGGTGATCCAGACGGAGAGAGCGCCGGCCAGGGCTGAAACCATTCGCGCCGATACCAGGCCGATTCCCCCCAACGTGTAAGCCGCGGAAACCAGCCAGTAAAAAAGGATGGGCTTGGCAAACCGATTTTCTTCGTGATACACCGGCGTGATGTAGTCCCCTCCCTCCACCATGTTCCGGCCCGATTCCACGTAAAAATTTTCATCCGGGTGGTAGGGGGGGATCTCTCCCAGGCGATAGGAAAACGCCAAAAGGCAAACGAGGGTCCAGAGGATGATCCAGAGATGCTCCCTGGGGTTGAACGGATGGGTAGGAATTTCGCTTTGCATCGCCCGGATGGAAATGGAGGACCGGGGATTGCGATTCCATGACCCCGGCGGATAACTCAGGGAACCTCTACAAATGATCCGAAGCTCAAAGCCGGCCCTTTTAGAAAACCAGGCCGGCGGGCGGGGGAATCAAACAATCACGAAGTATCAGAGGCGCCTTGAGAATGGCGAATGGCATTATACACGCGAACCTTGGTATGATGATGCAAAAATTGAGTCCATGCTTTATAATCAGCCTTCGGACCGATATTTCGGCCACGAACCATCAAACCGGATTGACCCTTTCAAATCCGGGCGAATCGACTTCCTTCCGGGGCCTTTCCCGCATTGCAATTCATGAAGCCGCAGACCTCAGATCGCATGCCGCTTAACCCCCTTTTCGGTTCGGGTGAGAGCCCGGTGACCGCACCTGACGAACCGCCCCCGGGTCGGTTCAGCAGTCATGTGCTTTTGCTGACCGGTTTGATCATCTGGATTTTCGGCGCGAATGTTATCTGGATGTTACTGGACAAAACCCCGCCCCCCTGGGATATGAGCGCGCACATGCATATCGCGTTCAAATACTGGAATGCGATGAACACCGGCGATCGATGGTGGGAGAATGTGTTGAACGTGGAACCGTTTTATCCGCCCCTGTTCCACCTCGTCCTGGTGCCCTTCATCGTCCTGTTCGATTTTTCTCCCGATGCCGCCGTCATCGTGAACACCCTGGTGCTGATCGCCATCGTGGGTTTCACCTATGGAATCGGCAGTACCCTCATGGGCCGCCGGGCCGGGTTGATCGCCGCATTTTTTATCCCCTGCTATCCCGTGTTGGTGTTTGCCTCCCGCCAGGCTCTGATCGACCCCCTGCTGACGGCGGCTGTGGCCGCGGCGTATTACTTTTATTTCAAATCCGAAAACCTGGAATCGACCCGATGGTCCCTGGGCTTCAGTCTGGCTTTTGCCCTGGGGATGATAGTCAAGTGGACGTTTCTGTTCTTCCTGTTGCCCGTGGTGTTGGTGGGATTGTTCGCCGGAAACGAATCGCCCCGTTCCCGATGGCCCCTCCAGGCCCTGTTTTATGCAGGAATGATTCTGGCCACGCTGGGAATTCCCTTCCTCCTGTACCTTCTGAATGATGGAAGAATCCTGGCCCTGGGAATCGAGATGGTCCTCATTGGCCTTCTGGTCGGCTCGGTTCCCCGCATCGGCATTTCGCCTCGCAAGATATTCAACCTGCTCATGCTCACCTGCGTCTGCCTGATGATCTGTTTCCCCTGGTATGCCCACAACCTGGTCAGTCTCACCACCGGGGGAATGAAATCCAACCTGTCGGGAATCCGGGAAGGAGACCCGGTTGCCGGGTTTGCGCGATGGTGGTTTTATCCACAGGTGATGAGGCTGTACACCGGGGTTCTGCTGGTGATTCCCTTCCTTGCCGGGCTTGGGCTGGCGACGTTCAAGGGGCGCGTGCGGAATCTTCTTCTGGTAAGTTGGATTGTGGTGCCGTATCTGATTCTTACCCTTATCATCAATAAAGATACGCGCTACATCATGCCCGTCCTGCCGGCCATGGCGGTTTTATCGGCGGCGGCGATCGAGTGGATCCGGCGGGCCGCCATCCGCCGGTTTGCGATTCGGGCCCTCGTGGGGGTTGGCGTCGTTACATTTTTATTCACGGGGTTTTTCCCTAAAACCACGGCCACGAGTTCCAATCCCTTGGTCCAGGGAACGGGTTGGGTGCTGGGATACTGGTACCCTCCGTTTCCGGACGTCTGGCCCATTGATCGAATATTGGACGACATCTTGGCGGATGCCCGGGTCAAGCCCGGTCAATGGGTCACGGTCCGCACGCTCACCAATCACCGCTATTTTCAGCGCGGGCTGTTCCGGAACAGCGCCGAGGCGAGAAATCTTCCCATCGAAGTGAAAAGCGTCAAACGCAACCTGGGGGAAATGACCGATTACTTCATTACCAAGAACGAGGGAGTGGGGCCCGCCTTTATCGCCGCCAACATCAACTCCAAGAAAGAGCGTCTGCTTTACGATCCGGCCCTTCAGCAGACCTTTTCCCTGTTCAAATCCTATCCCCTGCCGGACGATACCGTCGGGCTGGTGTTGAAACGAAACGTTCAACCCGCAAAAGAATTGGAGGGGATCGACAACCTGGGCCGGGTGGGCCTCAAGTTTATCGAAGCGCTTCGGCATTATCCGATTTTCGGGATCTCCGACAGCCAGAACCTCACCGTCTCCATCGTTCCCGGAGAAAACCCCGAGGACCTTTACTCCGGACGGTACCGGCAAATCAGGATTTCCGCGGATTGGGTGGTGGTCAACAAGGTCCGCGTCCGCGGGTTTGAAGTGGTATTCGAGAATATCCAGATCAATCCCTATGACCTGTTCGTGAATGGGAAACTGATCCTGATGGCGCTCGACCGCCTGGTTCCCCGGGGAACCATCTGGTTTGAAGACCTGGAGGAGTTGGCCTTTCGGGCGATGAAGGGGAAAGGGACGGCGCAGTTGACCGGCCGGGGCGACCGGCTGGAGTTGACTGCCCATTATCTATCCGGACCGGTGGACGTGAACGCGCGGGTGGTGCTGGGAATCCAGTTTGCGCCGGGCCGGGAAATTCTTCCTGTTGCGGACACGCTGGAGATAGGTCCCTTCCGGATCCCCAGGATTTTTTATCGCCGCTGGGTGGACCGGCCCGTGGCGCTGGTTCCCACTTCGGGCTGGCCGCTGTATACCGACATCCGGGAGCTTCGCATTCTCCCCCGGCGGCTGGAGATCAACCCGCCCTGATCGAGGACCGCTTGAAGATTTCCTTTTTATGCTTCGATATGTCGGACAACTCCCTCGGCCGGGCCGCACTTCTGGCCCGGGCCGCCGCCCGGCACTATCCCGTGGAACTGATCGGGCCCTTGCGGGGAACCGCGCTTTGGGAACCCCTTCGGGATATTGAGTTGCCCGTTAAAACCTTTCCGTGGAAACGATACCCGGCCTTTGCCCGCACCCTGCCGCGCCTCGTGGACGCGATCGAGGGGGATGTGCTGGTGGCCTGCAAATTGAGGCCGACCAGTTTCGGAGTGGGTCTTCTGAAAAAATGGAAAACCGGAAAACCCCTCGTTGTGGATGTGGACGACTGGGAGCTGGGTTTTTTTCTTCATTCCGGGTTCATGAACCGACTGGGCCGGTTTTTGAACATTTCCAATCCGAATGGCATGCCCTATACTTGGCTGATGGAACGCCTCATTGGATATGCCGACGAAGTGATCGTCAGCAACCGGTTTTTGCAATCGCGGTTTTCAGGAACGCTGATCCATCATTGCCGGGACACCGGGGCGCTCGATCCGGCACGGTATGATGCGGGAGCGGTGAAAAACAAACTGGGGTTGACCGGGAAAAAAGTGGTCATGTTTCTGGGGACCCCGCGCGCCCACAAAGGGGTGGACGACCTGTTCGCCGCGCTGGAGCACCTGAAGGATCCCGAACTTTGGGCCGTGGTGGTGGGGAGCGATGAGCCGGAGGAGCGGGTCCGGTCCCGCTGGCCCGGCGTGGCCGCGAGGATCCGCGTATTTCCCAAAGTGCCGTTTGCCCAGTTGCCGGAATACCTGGCCGCCGCGGATGTACTGGTCATCCCGCAACGGGAAACCAGCGACACGGTGGGGCAGATGCCGGCCAAAATTTTCGACGCTATGGCCATGGCCAAACCCACCGTCTCGACACGCGTGTCCGATATTCCGGAAGTCCTGGATGACTGCGGGTATCTCGTGGACCCGGGAAACGTTTCCCAGCTGGCGCAGGCCCTGGACCACGTGTTTAAACATCCCGAAGAAGCCCGCCGCAAGGCGCAACAAGCACGCGAACGATGCCGCGAGTTGTATGATATCCGCATACTCGAAACCCGCTTGATGGAAGTGATTGAGCGGGCGGCGGCGCGCAGAAATTAACCCATGAACCCGAACGGCAGT
>PCWF01000112.1:14355-15003 GCA_002796165.1 Nitrospinae bacterium CG11_big_fil_rev_8_21_14_0_20_56_8 | reverse complement strand
CGCCAATGCGCGGATTCTGGTGATCAAGCTTCGCTCGATCGGCGACGTGGTTTATAACACCTCGGTTTACACACCATTGAAACGAGCTTTTCCCCGGGGTCACCTCACCGTGCTGGTCGAACCTGCATCGTATGACCTGGTGCGAAGCCATCCCGATGTGGACGAAGTCCTGGTGTTCAAAAAGGGATCCTTCTTTCAGCAGGCGGAGTTTTATCTCAAATTGTTCCTGGCCCGGTACGACGTGGTCATCGACATGCACGAGGGCACTCGCGGCGCGGTGATGTGTTTCCTGAGCCGGGCGCGGTTCCGGGTGGGAAACAGGTTTGCCCGGCGATCCTTCCTGTATAACGCCAAAGTGGATTTCTCCCATCTCCATCCGCAATATCCGCTCGACTACCAGGCCGCGCTGATCCGCGCGATGGGGATCGGGATGGACCGCGCCGCGCCCGCCATTCACTTGTCTCCCGAAAGCGAACGGTCTGCGCGGGCTCTGCTGGCCGAGAAAGGCTTATCGCCCGGCGTCGATTACGGGGTGGTTCATTGCGGCACCCGGAAAATATACGATCAATGGCAATACGAAAAATTCGCCGAACTGGTGAGACGCCTCCCCAAGCAATACGGGATCCAGGCGGTGCTGACCTGCGGGCC
>PCWF01000112.1:3942-14315 GCA_002796165.1 Nitrospinae bacterium CG11_big_fil_rev_8_21_14_0_20_56_8 | reverse complement strand
GGTCCGAATGAGGCGGTCGCCTTTTTGGTGACGAGTCTCCAGGAGCTGGCCTTCATCACCCGGGGAGCCCGGTTTGCCGTGTGCCACAACGGCGGCTACATGCACCTGGCCTCGTCGCTGGGGACCCCCGTCGTGGCCCTGTTCGGCGTGGTCAATCCGCGAGTGTGGAAACCGCTTGGAGAGAGGGACCAGGTCCTCTACAAAAACCTGGAATGCAGTCCCTGCAATGGAACGACCCGGAAACCCGAATGTTACAAAGGTGACGCCGAATGCAAGCGGCGCATCAGAGTGGAGGATGTTCTGGAGGGAATCGACCGCATCCTCGCCGGGAAGGCCGGAGGGAGGGAGGACCTACCTCTGGAGACCGGTCGATGAGTCGAGCAGGGCTCGCGCCCGGACCCAGACCTCGTCCGCTTCGATGGGTTCGAAATAGTCGATTTGCCCGCTGATATCCATCGACAGGGGGACGCCGTTTCGTTGCGCGTGAATGATCGTGCACAGGCGGTCGTCCACTTCAAACGGACCCGAGTCACGCGGATCGGTGGGGCCGAACAGGGCCACGGTCGGGACTTTTAATGCGAAGGCGATATGCATCGGTCCCGTGTCGGTGGTCACCATCATCCGCGCTTTTCCGATCAGGCATGCGTTGAGTCTCACCGAACGCCCTTGAACACTCACCGCCCGAGGAGAGTGCAGGCGCGCGCACAGGGAGTGCATCCGATCCCTTTCTTCCGGCCCTCCTCCCAGCGCCACCCCGAACGGGGTCTCCTCCAGAAATTTCCGGCACAATACCTCAAACCGGTCTGCGTGCCATCGCTTGTGCGGAAGCGAGGCTCCCAGATTGACGTAAACGAATTCCCGGGGAGCGAATCCATTTTCCTGAAGGAACGCCGCGGTTTGCTTTTCCTCCTCCGGTGAAAAATATATTTCCATATCCGGTCCGTCGCGCCGGGCTCCGATTTTTTCGATCAGGACCAGCCGACGCTCGATGCCGTGCACCTTATCGGGAAAAGAAGTTTTTTGGTCGGGAGGGATCCAGTCGAAATTCTGGTGAGCCCAGAGGGTGCCGCATCTCAGCCATCCCAGCATGCGGCGGAAGTCCTTGTTGGCGTGAAAGATCAGCGTGTGGTCGTAGCGGTGCCCCGCCAGCCGGGCGGCGAGGGCGAGTTGCCGGTACCATTGCGGGCGATATTCAAGTAACCGATCGATGTGGGGGTTCTCAAAAAACAGGGATTTCCACGCGGGAAGCGCGAGGAGATCGATCCGCACTCCGGGGAATGATTTCTTCAGGGAACGAAGGGCGGGGGTGCCCCAGAGGCTGTCGCCCATACCCGTTGTGCTGACCACGAGGATCCGTTTCATTTTTTCCGATGGAATTTATCCGGATTTTCCGGAAAGAATCATGGCGTGTAGTATCCGTTTGCCTTGCAGATATGGCAAATCGTCTTGATCCCGTTCGGTTGGCCGAGGATTTCCTTTCTCGCCGCGACATATTTATCCCCGTTCCAGACTTCCTCGAACGATTGATCGAAAATGTTTCCCATGCTGTATTGCTTTTCGGTCACCACGCATCCGCAGGGGAAGACGTCTCCGTTCCAGTTGATGAACGTCTCCTGCCAGGGCCGCTTGCAGAACGTGATCGGATTTTTCCGGGTCTTGTTTTCCAGGTTGTAGGGGTTGTACTGCGGGGATTCGGGAATCCACTTGGCGTCTTTTTCGATGTTGTCTTCCACCTTGCCGATGATATCGTCCTTGAGATTGGTGCGCATGATGCTGAAGGAGATCTCCACCCCGATCTCGGCGGCCTTCTGCCGGGCCATTTCCATCTCGTGCTCGTTGGGTTTCATGACCAGAAAATTCCATACGATGCGTAAGTCCGAACCGTGCTTCTTTTTGGCGGCAACCAGTTTGCGCATGTTGTCGAAAACGGTTTCGATGTTTCCTCCCACCCGGTATTGCTGGTAGACCTCCTGCGTGGCCCCGTCCACCGATACGATCAGCTTGTCCAGGCCGGAGGTGGCGATTCCCTCGATCTGCTCGTCGGTGATGTTGTTGAGGTGGACGCTGGTGATGGTCCGGATGCCATGTTCCGCCGCCGAGTAACGGATCATATCGACCAGGGATTTGTTGAGCAGGGGTTCGCCCCAACTGTACATGTTGACCGACTGGAGCCAGGTTCCCAACCGGTTGATGACCGACTTGAACCGGTCGAGACTCATCAATCCCCGGTCCACCGTCTTGTCGCCCAGGCCGGTGGGGCACAAAGGACATTTGAGATTACAATGATTGGTGGGGTCGATGGAGATCATCTTGGGCATGGAAGTAATCCGGGACATGCCCAGCCGATAGGCCATTTTGATTTTGAGACGATTGATACGGTGCCGGAGATTAAACATGACGCGTCAGAGCTTCCTTCACTTTTTCGTACACTTCATCCACGGTGATGGAATCGGGAGGGCAGAACGGTTCGTGCGCGATGACCACCGCATACGGGGAGATCGGCTGACTGCACTCCACGGGGAATCCGATGTGGATGGAGATCATGTTTACGTCGAATCCCGCCGCGATGTGGGTCAGGCCGTTATCCAGTCCAAGATAAAGATCGGCTTTGCGGATGACCGCGGCGGAAGGGCGCATGGGAAATCCTTTGATACATATTGTACCATCGTATTCCCGGTCGCTGTCCCTGGAAACGAACGTGATGATTTTAACCTTGAAATTATTGCGGATGCGGCGAATGAGTTCCTGGAAGTTCCGGTGCGGCCATTCCTTCATTTCCCGCTTGGAGCGGACCTCCGGGGACAGGACGATCAGGGTATCCCCCGGTTCGATTCCCATTTTATCGAGAAAGGCTTGTCCTTCCGCCTCGTCCTTCCCGTCAAGGTAGATGACCGGACGGCGCCGTTCCAGGACGACCCCGCATTTCTCCTGGTAAATGTCGATGAGGTGTTTCCCT
Organism: Nitrospinae bacterium CG11_big_fil_rev_8_21_14_0_20_56_8; assembly: GCA_002796165.1. Classification (GTDB taxonomy): domain Bacteria; phylum Nitrospinota; class Nitrospinia; order Nitrospinales; family VA-1; genus 21-14-0-20-56-8. The sequence goes on along the minus strand of PCWF01000112.1, from coordinate 11,359 downwards.
TCCTTCCACCACTCCCGGTTCGCGTTGTCGAGAAGAAGGACCCAATCGTGATCCCGGCTTTTCTCCCGCTCCATTTTCTGACGCTGGCGGTTTTTCCAGACATTGAAAAAAAACGGGGTCTCGATTTTGTCGATGAACGGGTTTCCCTGGAGCGTCTGGTAGAAGATCGTATCCCCGACCCCGAAGGTGATTTTCACGCCGGGAAATTTTTTCTTCAGCGCTTCGACGCAGGGAGCCGCCAGGACCAGGTCTCCCACCCCCCCGATCAAACCCAGGAATATGGTTTGGGGAATTTCCGGGCGGGGTTTCGCCGGGAAAAAGCGTTGCCAAAGATTGTGGAACATTTTAACTCCGAAGGCCCAGCATCTCGATTGTCTTGGCGAATACCTCGTCGGCGGTGAAGTCGAGGCATACGCGATTACCGCAATGCACGAGCTCGCATTCGCGGCAGTCCACATCTTTATAAAACACGAAGTGGCGGTCCCTCTCCTCGCTGTACGGACGGAATACTTCGCGGATCGCCTGGCTGAACAGAACGATGGTGGGGATCCCGAATGCCGTGGCAACATGGCTGGGAGAAGAATCGTTGTCCAGCACGAGGTGGCATTCGTGAATCAGGGCCATCATCTGCCGCACCGTCATCTGGTGAAAAATTTTCAGACCGGGAGAAAAATCGAGCAGGGGTTTAACCTTGGGATATTCCGCCTCGGTGCAGATCGCCAGGGATTGAATTTCCGGACGGCCATCCAGTTTTTCGATCACCAGACCGAACCGCTCGATCGGCCATTCCCGGATGTCCACCGCCGCCGTGGGGTGAATCAGCACGATTTTTTTTTGCGGATCGAATCCGTTTCTTTCCAGCGTCTCCCGGGCCCAGGCGATCTCTTCCTCCCGCAGAAAGATTCCGGTTCGAGTATCGAATGGTTTCAGCCCCAGCGCGCGGAGGCAGTCCAGATCGCGCTCGATGGAGGATCGGTAATAGTCCGATTCCTCGACCATGAGGTCGTAGTTTTTGTTTCGGCCCCGGTAGTGGTTGTTCAGGCGAAAACGAGTGTGGATTTTCTGCAGGAGATCCGTCGACAGTTTCCCGCCGTGGGTGTTGAGGACCAGGTCGAATCCGATCCCGTTCAACTCCGACAACAGCCGATCGATTTCACCCGGGTCCGGTTGCTTGGACAGGCCGAACAGACGATCCAGAGCGGGATGGTTTTCAAACACCGGGAGGGAGTAGGACCAGGATAGCACGGACAGGGAGGCGTGCGGAAAGCTTTGTTTCAGGTTGGAGATCAATGGAGTGCAGAGGATGTTGTCGCCGATATCCCGCAACTTGATGACGAGAATGTTTTTGAAAGTATCCCGGTGAACCGAGCCGGGTTTTCCGGACCGGACAAACTGCTCGTAATACTTCAAGGGACCCAGAGCGGCGGCGAAGACCTCCACCGCACAGAACACGCATCCTTCGAATCCTTCCTTGAAAGCCCGTTGTCCGATCCACGTTTTAAAGAACGATCGAAATCCCGCGCTGAAGGACCTTCGTGCGAGGGTAGGCCACGCAAGAGACGGGCGCTCCCGGTGAAGTCGTTCCGCGTGGTTCCCGGCCAACTCGGTGACGCGGCGCATGCAATCTTCAATCGTCTCCTCTGCGTAATGGATCAGTTCCCCCTCAAACGCGAACGGTGTTTCAGGAAAACGCGGGACGCTCCCCGCATCGCTTCCTTCCGGAATGTGAGCCAGGCAGGACGGGAGCGTGCCGGACCCGATCAGCGGGTACTTGAGGCGCTTTTTGAGAAACACCGTGGTCCGGGGAAGGGCAAACCGTGCCGGACCGGCACAAGGGACGCCGATACATTCAAGAAGAGTCCTTCTGAGTTTTCCCGTCACTACCTCGTTGGACCGGAGCAGGAGGCCAAAGGACGTATGGACATGTTTCATTCCCGCGCTCCAGGGGTGGGCCAGCGGAGTACCGGCTTCGCGGCAAACGACAACGTGACCGGGAAACCGGGACTGGTGCCGTTCCGCCTCCTGCGCGTCGGAAAAAATCAGCACGATGCGCGGAACCCAGCGAACGGAGTGGAGGCAGGAGGAAAGACGACGGCCGTCGTTCTCCACCGCGATCACCGCGGTCAGAGATCCATCAGGAGTTGCAAGCATCGGGTGAGAGGGGACGGGATTTCACCGCCACGACAAGCAGATTGAATCCAAATCCCAGCTCGTCCATCACCGGGCTGAGATACGTCATGGGATTGATAAAATTGTTCAGGTCGCGCTTCATGGAGAAAACGATTCGTCCCCACCGGCTGGCGGGCTTGACGATTTTTTGAAACGTCAGCGAATCCTGGGGAATAAACATGCCCTTCTTGGTTTTGGTCGTTTGCCAGTATGCGGGCTGGAACCCGGCTTTTTGCAACAGGGGTCCCAGCGTGTCCCGGCTGAAAAAATAGAGATGCTGGCGCGGGCCATATCCCGTCCATCGGTCCCTGAGATAGGCCGCGTTCCGGGTGTTGGGGGTCCAGATCACCAGTTTGCCGTCCGCTTCCATAATGCGGTTGATCCGGCGTAGATAATCCAGCGGGTGGCGCAAATGTTCGATCAGGTCCCAGAGCGTGACCACGCGGAACCGGTTTTCGGGGAAGTCCATTTCTTCCAGCCGCGAGCAATGCACGTTATCGAGCCCTAACTGGTTGCGCGCGAGATCGATGTATTCCGGAAGAATGTCGAGTCCGTGCGCTTCCCAGCCGCGTTTTTTCGCAAAGTCCAGGAAGAACCCCGCCCCACAGCCGAGATCGAGCAACGCTCCCTTGGCGGGGACGAATCCCTCGATCAACTCCATGCGCTTGAAATAAATTTTTTCATACGACCGCGCATTCCGGCTTCGATCCTCGATATACTCCTTGAAGTAGGGGCCGGTATCGTTTTTGCCCTGCATCTCAGACTGGTACAGCGAGGCCAGATAGTCCTCTTCCGGAAGCGGATTGATAAATTCCAGTCCGCATGATTTGCATCGTACCACGGCGGACGGGTCCCGGGAAACCACGCGGTCGAACGAATCCGATCCGCAGTTTTCACAGGGAATCCATTGGAAGTCCTTTGGGATGCTCGGGATCATAAACGATATGGCCGGGAGAAAAGCCCATTTCCAGAAAAGTCCGGGAGAAAGCACCTGGAGATTCGGGAGGTTTCGGGCGGGAAAACCGGGAGTGGTGCGAGAACCGGCCGGGGCCATCGGGGGTCCGGTATCGACACCTTTGAGGGGATATGCTAGATTATTTGCCGACCACATTCAACCGTCATTCATCCGACCCGCGAGCCCTGCCTTGACCCTCCCCCACATCCTACATTCCGAGTCTGCGACCGGTTGGGGGGGGCAGGAGATCCGGATTTTTCAGGAATCCATGCATCTGCTCGACCGGGGATTCCGCGTATCCGTCGTCTGTCAGCCGGGAACTCCGCTGATGGGGCGGTGTTCGCAGGTCGCGCATTCCCATTTCGCCGTCTATCCGTTGTGCATGACCCGTTCCTTTTGCCCCCTGACGATCGGCCGGGCCTTCGGGTTGCTGGGCAAAATTTGCCCCGATCTGGTGCACACCCACAGTTCGGTGGACAGTTGGGTGTTTTCCCTTGCCGGACGGATGAAAGGGATTCCCCTCGTGAGGAGCCGTCACGTTTCCCTGCCGGTGCGGGATTTTTTCCCCAACAACCTGATCTATTCCCGGTTTCCCGACCGCATCATCACCAGCGGGAAGAGCATCTCCGAAGTTATCACCCGGGTACGGGGGGTCGATCCCGGAAAAGTGGTCTCCATTTCGGCGGGAGTGGACCTCAACCGTTTTCATCCGGGGGTTTCGGGCGCTTCCGTGCGAAAGGAGTTGGGGATCGGTCCCGACGTTCCCCTCATCGGCAAGATCGGCGTGGTGCGGGGATGGAAGGGACACGATTACCTGCTCGAAGCCGTGCCGCGGGTTCTGCAACGGTTTCCCGACGCCCGGTTCGTGTGCGCCGGCACCGGCCCCGGATTTGAAGAAGTGAAGCGGAAGGCCCAGGCCAAGGGACTCGAAGACAAGATCACGCTTCTCGGTCACCGGGAAGACGTGCCCGAACTCATGGCCGCCTGCAATGTCATCGTTCTCGCCTCCATCGCGGGGGAGGGGACGCCCCAGGTCATCCCCCAGTCGTTTGCCATGAAGACCCCCATGGTGGCCACGCGAATCGGTTCCACACCGGAATTGCTGGGAGAAGGGGAACGGGGCGTGCTCGTGGAACCCCGGAGCGGAGAATCTCTCGCGCAGGGAATCGTGCGTCTGCTGGACGACCCCGGATTGGCGGAACGGTTGGCGGAAAACGCATTCGACTATTGCAGAAAGGAAATGTCCATCGGGAAGATGATCGACCAAACGATCGCGGTTTATGATGCGGTGCTCCATCGACCCCTGGGCAAGGGGGAGGCCGGCGTTTCTCCGGAAATAAAATGAAGATCGCGGTGATCCGGCAAAAATACGTGAATTATGGCGGGGCGGAAAGCTTCGTGTTCCAGTACACCGACTGCATGGCCCGGAAGGGACATGAAATTCATATCTTCGCCCACCAATGGGCCCCCCGGAAAGATGACCGGATCCGGGTGCATTCCGTGCCCGCCTGGAAGATCAACGCGTTCATTCGGACGCTCTCGTTTGCCTGGTTCGCCAACCGGGCGGTGGCGCGGGAGCGATTCGATATCGTTCAGAGCCACGAGCGGACCTTCTGGCAGGATGTCTTTCGGGCGGGAGACGGGTGCCACAAACGCTGGCTGGAGATTCGGTCGCGAAGCTACTCTCCCCTCAAACGGGGGCTGATGTGGCTCAATCCCTTCCACCGTCTCATTCTCGCCTTGGAACGCCGCATGTTCGAGGGAAAAGGCGCGCGCAAGATCATTGCGATTTCCCAAATGGTCAAGAAGGATATCGAGGATCTCTACCGCGTTCCTCAGGGGAAAGTGGTGGTGGTTTACAACGGGGTCGACCTGGAGCGGTTTCACCCCGGGAAAAAGGAGACGGTGGGGAAAGCCGTCCGGGAGCGTCTGGGAATCCCGCCTGGAGACCGGGTGATTCTCCACGTCGGTTCGGGGTTCGAGCGCAAAGGCACCCGTTACCTGCTTGAATCCCTATCCGGTCTGGAATCCGAAAACTGGCGGCTGGTGCTCATGGGCCGGGGCAATTGGGGAAAATATCTTCAGCCCCTTCCCTCCCGGGAACGTTCCCGGATCATTCCTCTTGCCCCTGTGGATAACATCGAAGACTACTATGCCGCGGCGGACCTTTTCGTTCTGCCTTCGTTGTATGAGCCTTTCGGAAACGCCAATCTCGAAGCCCTGGCGGCGGGTCTGCCCATCGTGACCAGCCGGTATTGCGGCGCGGCGGAAATTGTTTCGCCGAAGGTCGACGGAATGGTGATCGAAGATCCCACGTGTTCCGAAGAAATCGCGGCCTGCATCAATTTTGCGTTAAAAGAGGAAAATCGCGGAACCCTGTCGCTCGGGGCCCGGGAGCTGGCCGAGACATTTACCCAGACGCGCAACGCCGAGGCGATGTTGAAGGTTTACGAGGATTTACTGGGAAGATAAGGAGGCCGATGGCAAGCTCCTTACCCTCCCGGTCCCGGTTACCGCAACGACGGATTGGACTCGGATGGGGACGGATATTCGCGATCCAGCCGTTCCTTCACCCAGCGGGGAACCCGGCTCCGCCCGGTGTTGACCAGAGAAACCCGGCCTTCCTCATTCTTGAACGTATCCCAATACATCTTGCTCAGTTGGTTGCTGTTGATGATTTTTGACAAAGTTCCGTCGGGTTTTAAAATTTTAACCGGATGAAACATGACACACCTCCCGTTCCTTGAATTCGTCCGGAGACTTCCCGGCTTGAAGTTCATGCGGTGGGTTCTTGGGTCCGTCCTCCGCATTCCAGTCCGTTTTATTCATTTGATGAACAGAATAGGAAAACGATGTCTCGAATCAACGAAGATTGAGTCACATTTGTGTCACAATTGACTAACCGGATTCTATGCCTGAATTGGCCTGATCCTGGGATCTTCTCCCGAATGCCGATGAAAAACCGAGGCAAACCTCTTTTTCATAGGGCCGGGGGTAGGGGTCGAAGTATTCCGTAGAATTTTTTGGAGGGAGGTTTTGCCCGGGAATCGCCAAAAAATAAGCCGGAGTCACCCGTTGCCAGGTGCCCGGCTCCATGAATGATTCTCCAGGGGTTGGCTGGAGGATTCGTGTGGGGAATGACGCGGGGAAGCAACCGGTTCAAAGCGTGGAGTGCGTTCCATCGCAGAAGGGTGATTTCCCGGTGTGCCCGCAATCGCAGATGGCGACCCGCCGCGAATCCGTGACTTCATACATCTTGGGCGATTTCCCGGTATTCAGTCTGGAATGGGATCCGTCGCAGTAGGGCTTGTTGGCCGATTCCCCGCAGGTGCAATAATGCTTGGTTCCCGGGGTTTCGCTGACGATCGTGGGCGAGTTTTGATAAGCCATTGTTCTTCCTTTTTGATAGAGTTGACGTTCGGATAAAAAAGAGCTTGTGCGATTCACTTGTCCTGAATTCAGGTTTATACTTTAACCCTATAGATTGTCAATCAGCTCCAGAGGATTCATGAAAGTTTTAGTCACGGGAGCCACCGGGTTTGTCGGACATCGGCTACTGCTTCTCTTGCGCGAGAAGGGCCATGAGCCGGTTGTGCTTTCCCGGGATGTCGACCAGGCCTGGGTTCGCCTTCCCCTGCACTGTTCCGTGATTTCATGGAATCCACTCGCCGGGGATCCACCCCTGAAGGCGTTTGAAGGAATCGAGGCGGTGGTCCATCTTGCGGGAGAATCCGTGGCCGAAGGCCGCTGGACCCCGCCGCGGAAAGATAAAATCCGCCGTTCGCGCATCGAGTCCACCCGCCGCCTGGTCCACGCGATGCGTCAAGCGAGCCCGCGGCCGGCGGTTTTCCTCTGCGCTTCGGCCATCGGTTATTACGGGATGGACCCCCGCGCGGAGTTTACCGAGACTTCCCCATCCGGAGAAGGTTTCCTGGCGGAGGTATGCCGCGAATGGGAGAAGGAGGCTTTCGGCGCCGCCGAGGCCGGGGTACGGACCGTCGTCCTTCGCATCGGACTGGTTCTGGGCGACCATGGAGGCGCCATGGCCCGCATCCTTCCCCCGTTCCGGGCCGGGCTGGGCGGACCGCTGGGCAACGGAACGCAATGGATGAGCTGGATCCATCGTGACGATCTCGCCGGGCTCATCGTCCACGCTTTAGAACACCCAACCGTCGAAGGAGGTGTCAATGCCGTGGCCCCTCAACCGGTGACCAATGCCGAGTTTACCCGATGTCTGGCCCGCGAGCTTCGCAAACCCGCGTTTCTTCCCGCCCCGGCTTCCGTCCTGCGTCT
>PCWF01000112.1:0-3924 GCA_002796165.1 Nitrospinae bacterium CG11_big_fil_rev_8_21_14_0_20_56_8 | reverse complement strand
GGGGGATATGCGTTCCGGTATCCCGACCTGGAATCGGCCCTGCGCGAAGTCTGTTCCCATGAAAACCACCTCCTCCTGACGGAACAATGGGTTCCCCGTCCCCTGGATAGCGTGTTTGCGTTTTTCTCCGATGCCCGCAACCTGGAGATTCTCACCCCGGCCTTTCTTCATTTTAAGATTACCGGCGTTTCCACCGAGAGTCTGCAAAAGGGAACGGTGCTGGATTACCGCTTGTCGCTTCACGGATTCCCGGTGTACTGGCAGTCCACCATTACCGAGTTTGAGAAGGGAAGGTTTTTCACCGACGTGCAAACGCGCGGGCCTTATGCCTACTGGCGCCACACCCACGACTTTTTTGAAAAAGAGGGGGGAACGGTGATCCGCGACCGGGCAATTTACCGGGTGCCTTTCGGCGTTCCCGGCGACGTGGTGGCGCATCCCTTCGTGCGGCAGGACCTCGAGCGGATTTTCTCCTACCGCCGAAAAAAAATCATCGAACTCATGGGGCAATAGGATTGAACGTCCCCCGGACGCCTCGCCGATTTTTGTTTGTAAACCCCCGCGGTTTTTTCCGGATTCTTTGAATGCCGTTTCCCTCGTATCCCTTCATCTTCCTGTTTCTCCCCCTCGTCCTGGCGGTCTTTTTTCTGCTGGGAAGCAAGGGGAGGATCGACGGCGCGGCGATTTGGCTGGTGCTGGCCTCCCTGTTCTTTTACGGATCTTCGGATCCCGTTTTCCCCCTGATGCTGATCGCATCGGTGCTCGTCAATTATTCCCTCGGGATGGTCATAAGAAAAGATTTTTTCGCGCTTCCTCGGTCGGCCGCCCTGTTCGCCGGTATTCTGTTCAATCTGTCCTGGCTGGCGGGTTACAAAGTCTACCCGATGATCGGAGGAGTGGTTCCCACGGGCTATGTTCCGAACGTGGATCCTTATCCTGTGGCGGTGCCGCTGGCGCTTTCCTTTTTCACGATCCAGCAGGTAGCCTACCTGGTGGACACCTACCGGGGGGAGGTGGCCGGGCAAACTTTTCTTCGCTACCTGTTGTTTGTCACCTTTTTCCCACGGCTTCTGGCGGGGCCGATTCTCCGATACCGGGAAGTGGGGGCGCAATTCGCCGATCCGCAGGTTTACCGGTTCCGGAGCCAAAATCTTTCCGCCGGCCTCACGCTGTTCAGCATGGGCCTGTTCAAAAAAGTGGTATTCGCCGATGTCATCGGGCGATTTGCGGATTCCGCCTTCCATGCCGCCGCTTTGGGGGCGGTGCTTACGATGCAGGAAGCATGGAGCGGAGCCCTGTCGTTCACGTTTCAGATCTATTTCGATTTCTCGGGTTATACCGACATGGCTCTGGGCATCGCCTGGATGTTCGGGATCCTTCTGCCGCACAATTTCGATTCTCCCTACAAAGCCTCTTCGCTGGTGGAGTTCTGGCGGGGGTGGCATCGAACGCTGAGCCGATTCGTCCGCGATTACCTGTACATTCCGTTGGGAGGCAACCGGAAAGGCTTTTTTCTCCAGGGAGCCGGTCTTGTTTTTTGTTTCCTCCTGATCGGCCTGTGGCACGGGCCCGCCGGTACGTTCATCCTGTGGGCGCTGAGCCACGGTGTTTTGACGATGTTGAACCATGTCTGGAGAACGATCCGGCAATCCCGGGAGCATAACCCCGCCCCGGCGCCCCAATGGGAAACCTGGCTGGGCCGGGTGGCGACCTTCACGGTGGTGACCGTGTTGTGGGTGATCTTCCGCTCGCCCGATCTTCCCACCGCCGCGTCGATCCTGAAGTCCATGGCGGGCCTGCACCCCATGCCCGAGGCGGGGTTCAACAATGTGAAGATCAACGAAGACCGTCTCTATCTGTTTTTGGCGGTGTGCTGGTTCCTGCCCAACTCGCGGCAAGTCATGGCGAACCTGTTCGATCCGGACCGGAGGGGACAAGGCGTGGAGGGATGGCGTTGGTGGGAATGGAGGGCCAACGAATGGTGGGCGGGCGCGGCGGCCCTGTTCTTCATCGTTTCCCTCCTCATGCTGGAAACCGTCCGCCCATTCATTTACTTTCAGTTTTAGGGATGCCCATGCGGGGAAGCGTAAAATTTCTGATCGTTTTTTTCCTGACGTTCGCGCAGGTGCTGGCTGTGGTGGCGCTGTTCAACCGCTGGGCCGATCCGTACCATATATATTCCCATCGCCCCTACGAGGCTTCCCGGCCCCTGTGGATGTCCAAACAACTGCGCCGGGCCAAGGCGTATTATATCCGCCACGCGAAGCCGAAGGGGATCATCGTCGGCGCGTCCACTTCCGAACTGGGGCTCGATCCCGATCATCCCGGCTGGAATTCCCAGGTTTATCCCCGCTACAACCTCGCTTTTCCCGGGTCGTTTCTCTACGAAAACTTCCGCTTTCTCCAGCATGCTCTCGCGGTGAGCCCGGTACAGCAGGTTCTGGTGGGACTGGATTTTGTCGCCTTCAACCGGTTCGCTCCGTTGAGCGACGATTTTTATGAGAAGGACCTCTGGACCTCGGTGGAGGGAGAACCCACGCGGGACGCGTTTCGGGATGTTCAGATCACTCTGCTCTCCCTGACCGCCGTGACCGCCGGACAGAAAAAATTATTCAGCCGGGGAGAGGGAACTCATTTTGCCAACGGGCGGCAGATTCCCGAACGGCAGGAGAACCGTAATAACCGGTCGGCCATGGTTGGTTCGGCGCAGGGTTTCGTCACCCGTCTCCTGTTTCATCCGCCGGCGCACAAGTACTGCCTGTTCGATCAGGATGGGCGAAACGTAAACTTCGATTACCTGCGGGCCATGATTCGTTTCGCCCGTGCGGCGGGGGCCGATATCCGTCTGTTCATTCAACCCCCCCACGCCACCCTGCTGGAGGTGCTCCATTACGCGGGATTGTGGCCGGTGTACGAAGCCTGGGTCCAGGCCCTGGCCGCCCTGGTCAATGAAGAAAACCATGCCGAGTCCGACAAACCGCCCGTCCCACTTTGGGATTTCAGCGGATATAACCCAATCACCACCGAACCCATTTCCCCCTCCGCGGAACCCACCGCCCCCATGCGCTGGTACTGGGATGTAGGGCATTACAACAAGGATCTGGGGGACCGGATCCAGGACCGGATCTTTGATTTCCATGATCCGGAACGGGAAATCCCTTCGGATTTCGGACGCAAGATCCATCCGGGAAACGTGGAGGATCATCTCGCGGAGATGAGGCTGAAGCGGGAAGCGTATGTCCTGGAAAACAGCGCGGACCTTGCGGACATCCACGAACGGGTTCAGCGAATCATGAAAAATATTCCGCCGTATGATTGCGGGGATTGAGGCATCAACCCAGATAGGTGAAATTGGATTCCGGGTTGAGCACAGCCAGGATGAAAATGATGAGGGTGAGCACCGCGAGCAGAATCACGGGAATGAGGAACGCTTTTTTATATTCCTTCAGGAAGGCGATGAATTTGGCCATGTTCCGAGGTCGACCTTGAAGCAACGGGGATAAAGGGGAAATGGTAACCGTTCCAATTTTCAAAAACAAGGAGAAGTTCCCCCCCTCATTTCGGCGCGTATTCCGGAGGGGTCTTGTACTGGCCTGAGGAATCCCGGCCCAGAATTCCGGCGATGGCTTGTTCTTCTTTTAACAGGGTGGGGGGCTCCTCCCGCTCCCAATGCAGGTTTTCAATAGTGCGGGCGAACATTTCCGCGACCCTCCGTTGTCCCCTCACCGTCAGGTGGGCCTTGTCGAAAAAATCGAGGTTGGCGTTGGGATCGTCCTTGAAAATTCCCGACAGGTCGAGAAATTCCGCTCCGTTATTTTCTGCCGCCAGCCGGGCCACTTCCCGAATCTTCGGATAGAGAGGCCAGAGGCCGCGAATCTGCTCCATTTCCACCCGGCTGTTGTTGTCGAATCCGCTGACCGGTTG
>PCWF01000095.1 GCA_002796165.1 Nitrospinae bacterium CG11_big_fil_rev_8_21_14_0_20_56_8 | reverse complement strand
GCATCTTTTTTTTCCTGAAGAAGCAACTCCCGGGCGTATTCAAACTGGTAGCGGCTGTAACGGGCCGCCTCGGTTTTACGGGAATCGGGATCGGAGGAAAGCGAAAGTATTTTCTTCTGAACCTCCGCGGCGGAGGTCCAGGAGTGCGCGGATTCATGGAGGGCGCGAATTTTCTCCAACGGCTTCGCGGACCGCCGGTCGGCCTCGCGGAGTTTATTCAGGATTTCCATTTCTTTCACCGGATCGTTCGCGGCGGAATAATCCTCGGCCAATGCGTGGAGGAGCTTGAGATTTTGCGGTGCGGCCTCTGCCGCCGTCTGGTGGAGACCGATGGCCCGGTCCACGTCCCCCCGCTCGCGCGCCAGGTTGCCCATGAGATACAACGAAGCGGTATGGCGCGGGTGGATCTTCAGGATTTTATCGAAGTAGTCGGCGGCTTTTTCGCTGTGCCCGGTGGTGCAGGCGTTCTCCGCCCGCTCGAACAACTGTTCCAGCTTGCGGCCCCTGAGGGTTTCCCGCCGTTGTTTCAGGTACATGCGAAAGCCGAGATAGGACCGCTTCATCTGAACCGCCCAGTAGACGATGGCCGTGATCAACACGCCGACGAGAACGGACCCGAAAAACAGGATGACCATCGGCATCTTGACCGACCGGGATTGGGTCAGGAATACTTCCACCTCGACGGGATTAAGGAAGGCAATATATATGGAGAGGAGGGAAAAGGTTAAAAGTGTCAGGATGAGTTTTAATGACACAGCGCCCCGCGTATCGATGGATGGATCGGCCAGGGGGCCCGCCCTGGCGGGACCTGAGATCCAGGATGGATGAAGGGATTTTTTTCAATTATCGAAATTTTGGTTTGCTACCTTGCTTTCCTTCTCGATCGCGTCCAGGCATTTGACGCAATACTTGGCGAAGGGAATGACTTCCAGCCGGGCTTCGGGAATCGGTTGCCCGCATTCCAGGCAGACGCCATACTCGCCCGATTCGATTCTTCCCAGCGCTTCTTCCACCAGCCGGTACTGGCCCCAGTCCTGTTCGCTGAGATTGGACATCAATTGCCGGTTGTATGTTTCAACGGCCTCGTCGTTGATATCGGCGTTCGGGGATCCTTCGCGATTCTTGGTGGTTTTGAAATTTTTGGCGACGTCCCCAATCAGGCTGGAGCGAATTTCGTTCAGTTTCTGCCGATAAATTTCAAATTTTGATTTTTCCATAAAAAAAATTCGCTCCATTGGAAATAAGGGCGCCTCAAAATTGCGACCTGAGGGGAGAACATCCCTGAGTCTCAGGGATCGGCAAATCCCGGGCAATCCAAATTAATGTAATCGAAGTTTCCCTGAAACCGTCATTCCCCTACCGCCCGAATTACCGGAACATCCCCCCACAACCGTTCCAGGTCGTAATGGATCCGGGCATCTTTTTGGAACACATGCACCATCAGGTCGTCGAGATCGAGAACCACCCAGTTCCCGGTGGAGTAGCCTTCAATGGCGTAGACTTTGAATGGGGAAAGGTAGATTTTCTCGAGGATGGAATCGACGATGGCCTGAACCTGAACCCGGGTATTACCACTGGCGATCATGAAGCCATCGGTGATATCCGTGCGGGTTCGCAAATCCAGGAGGACGATGTCGAAAGCCTTCTTCTCTTTCGCCGCGCTGACCGCGATCTGCTGCAACTCGGTTAGGGATTCTTTCATTCAACCTGATAGAGGTTGCGGCCTGGCTTGATACAAGTGATGCTGAATGATATACCGTTCAACATCGGGTGGCAACTGATTTTTAGGCCGTCCTCCCGATTGGAAATTCTCGCGAATTTGGGTTGAGGAAATATCGACGAGGTTTTGTTGAAAACAGGCGATCCGTTTCTCGTCCGTGGCCGAGCCAAACCATACCACCCGCCCCGCCCGCTCCTGCTCCTTGTAATGGATTTCCATGTCCCGCAACCAGGTCTTAATCGTCGTCTCACTCTGGGCCGAGGGGTTTCCAGGGCGTGCGCCCAGGATCAGATGACACAGGGAGAACAGGCGACGTCCCTCTTTCCAGGTTCCCAGGGTGCGGAACGCATCCATTCCCAGAATCAGGTAAAGCTCCGCCCCGGGAAGCGTGGCCTGAATTCTCTCGACCGTATCGATGGTGTAGGAAATACCTCCCCGCTCGATTTCCATTCGGGAAATTTCAAACCTGGATTCGTTCCGGATCGCCAACTCCAACATGCGAACCCGGTGGACCCCCGAAGTGGGGACGCTGTTTTGTTTGTGCGGGGATTGGGAAACGGGAATGAAAATGATCCGGTCCAGTCCGAACTCCTGCAAGACTTCGCGGGCCAGGTTGAGGTGGCCATGGTGTACCGGATCAAACGTTCCCCCCAAAAGGCCCACACGGGGTTGAGCGGGTTTTTGCATCAAGTTATGTCCTGTGGTCTTTCCAATTAAGGGTGCCTGGGATGGCTCGCAAATTTACAATTTATGTCAATCGCATCTGACAAATTTTGTCAGTTTTAGGTGGGATTTGAAACCTTTTTTAACCAGCGGCCAGATCAAAATATTTATAATATATTGTATCAAAACAGGTTATAATATTTAAACCCAGATTTGGATTAATTGGTATCGGGATTGCACTCAGGTTCTATAATAATGAAAATGTTCGCGGGTTCCAACTCAGTCCAACCACAAAAGGAGAGGAGATCAGAGGATGATATCAAAATTCGCAAAGGCTCGGAATGAAAAAGGTTTTACGCTGATCGAGCTTTTGATCGTTATCGCCATCATTGGTATTCTGGCCGCGATCGCGATCCCGCAGTTCGCTCAGTACAAGAAGCGCGCGTACGATTCGGACTCCAAGTCCAACCTGCACAACCTGTACTTGGCCTGCAAGGCTTACTGGGCTGACAACGGCGCCAATAACGCCTGCACCCTGGCGCTCGCCACGGCCAACTCGTACGGCTTCAACCAGTCAAGCAGTGTAACCGTCGCGCTCGGTGGAACGGAAGACGCCTTCACCGGTACCGCGAAGCATGGTGACAGCTCCAACACGTTCAGCATCGACAGCAACGGAAACATCAGTATGCAGTAACGGATTCGTTACTGTTGGCAAGTGTTTCATTGCCCCGTCCCACCCTGGATTGGGGTGGGGCGGGTTTTTTTTGCCCTCATTTCGGAGCGGACAAATGGCTGGCGGGTTGAGACGTGAAAAGGGTTTCACCTTGATCGAGCTTTTGATCGTCATCGCCATTATCGGGATTCTGGCGGCCATCGCGGTCCCGCAGTTTTCTCAGTACAAGAAACGCGGGTATGATACGGACGCCAAATCCAACCTGCACAATCTGTATCTGGCCTGCAAGGCCTACTGGGCCGACAACGGAGCCATGAATCCCTGCCAGGTTTCGGTTGCGACCCAGGCGTCTTACGGTTTTGTCCAGGGCTCCAGCGTCAGCCTCACCCCGGCGGGATTGTTCGAGGATAATTTTGGAGCGCAGGCCAAGCATGGTTCCAGCTCCAACACGTTCGACATCGACAGTAGCGGAAATATTTCCATGCAGTAGTGGGGATTTCACCGGGTCCAAAGGACCGCCGGTCCGGATGGCCCTCGTACGAAGGGAAAATCCATGTCGGCCCGGGTGCATCACGTTTTGAGATTACGGGGATTTTGAACGATGGACCGAGCCCGGATGGCGCCTCATTTGCCGGCGTTTTTTTTTTAATTCTTCTCCCTTGGGGGGTTTATCTCGCCACCCTGTCCCCCACCATCGGTCATCGGGACGCTCCCGAATTCGTTAATACCGCTTTTGCCCTCGGGATCGCGCATCCCGCGGGGTTCCCCACCTACAGCCTGCTTGCGAAGGCGCTGACGTTTATCCCCCTCGGCTCCATCGTATTCCGGATCAACCTGTTTTCAGCTACCGCGGCCTGCCTCGCGTTATTTGTGTTGTATCTGTGCGGGGTTCGATCGATTCAACTGGGTTATCCGCAAATGGTTTCCGCGGGCCGGGCCCGGCTGGCCGCTCTGCTTCCCCCTCTGTTTCTTGCATTTTGCGTTCCCTTCTGGGCTCAATCGGTGGTCACCGAGGTTTATACCCTGCATGCGCTTTTTACCGCGGGGGTGATTTATCTGCTCCTGTCCTGGCGGGCGGAGGGGGACATCCGGTATTTGTATTCCGCGGCGTTGGTTTATGGGTTGAGTGCGGGGAATCATGCCACCGTCGCGTTTTTCCTCCCGGCGATCCTGGTGCTGTTTTTTTGTTGGGTGCGGGAACAATTCCTCAAGCGGCTGGGGACCTGTGTGATTCTGTTTCTGGTGGGTCTCTCGGTCTATGCGTACCTTCCGGTCCGGTCCTGGGCCGAGCCGTCGATGGACTGGGGCAATCCGGAAACGTTGCGGGAGTTCCTGTACCAGGTCACCGACCGCAAGGACGCGGACAGCCATTTTCAGTATGTGCGCCGGGAAATCGCGGCGGGTGAAGAAGGAAAGGCGCCTTCTGTTCTGGTGACGGCGGGTTCCGCCCTCGTCACGGCAGGCCGGGTGGCTTATAATTACGGGGTGGAGCTGTTCGACCGGGTTTCTCCCGCCGTGGCGGCGGGTTTCCTGCTCGGCGCCCTGGTGTGCTGGCGCAAGTCCCGCGCTCTGTTCGTGTTTCTCATGCTCATCGTGGGGTTTAATGTCGCCTTTTTCATCGGCTGGAACCGGGAAAGTTTTATTCCGGCGTATATGGGCTCGTGTCTGTTCACCACGCTGTTTATCTATTCGCTTCTGAACGACCGGGGTTTTCTCGGGTTGACCCTTCTTCGCGGAAAACCCTCGGAGGAGGACATGCCCCCCTCGGCGGCGCATTTCTTCAAACTCGACTGGCGGGGGTTGACGGTGCTCGTGATCCTTCTGCTGATCCCCGCTCGCATCGCGGCCAATTATAGCCGGGTGGACCGCTCCGAATTGTATTTCGGCGAGACGTTGCTCAAGCGGGTCTTTCTTTCCCTCGACAATTACAGCTTGTTCGTTCCGGGCATCGCCTGGTTCAATTTTTATTACCACAATGACATCATGCGTCTGCGGGACGACGTGGTGGCCATCAACGCCTGGAATTTTTTCAGCGACGATCCGCTGGCCTACCTGACTCCCCGGCGCTATCCCTCGCTGGTCCTCCCCTCGGCCTCCGGGCACCGCTTCGACTCAAGGGAAGGCGCCTGGAATTTCACCCGGGAGCTGTTCGAGAAAAACCTCGGCCGCCGCCCCATCCTCGTGGAGCAAAACGCCATTCTGTTCGAACAGTTTCCCATCGTCCCCCACCTGGTTCCGTTCAGGAACATTCTGTTGCGCTACGATGAGGATGCGGGACGGGTGGCGGAGAACGATGCCACGCTCAACCAGTTCAAGGCCCTGCTGGAGGACGACCTCGCCCTGCCCGGGGTTCAGCGCGATTCGGACTGGATCAACAAAATCGCGTTCTATGTTCCCTCTTTCGCCCTGTATTACCATGACCGGGGGCAATATGGGAAGGAGCGCGGGGCGCTTCAGGTGATGTTCGATTTTCTCGGCCAGCGGGGCCCCGACTGGCGTCTGCGCATGGTGGACAACCTGGTGCTTGATGGCAAACCGGATGAGGCCCGCAAGGAACTCGATGCGATGAAGAATCTGTTCCCGGACCATTACAAAACCCGGTTGGCGGAGGGCCTCGTCCTCAGGGCCGACGGGGACTTGCAGGGGTCTCTGCGCGCCTTCGCCGCCGCCGCGCAGAATGAGGATAAGGATTACCGGCCCTATCTCGAAATGGCCGTCTCCTTCCGTGGCATGGGCGAGGCCGACCAGTCCCGCAAGGCGCGGAACCACGCGCGGGCGCGGGTGTCCAACCTGCGCGAATTGGTCCGGGTCCGCGACTTGGACGGGAGCGGTGATCCGTGACGGCTGAAACTTTCGACAGGCGAACGGATTCCGGATGGCCTTCTGCGGTCATCGCGGTTTTGGGGATCCTGGTTTATTTTCACGGGCTCGGGAACGGTTTTCTCAATTACGACGATGCGGACCAGCGGTTGTTGAACAATCCTTTTCTCGCCGGGCCGCTGGACTGGGAAGCGATCCAGGCCGCATTCACCCGATCCACGGGAGGTTATTACGATCCGGTCTACGCGCTTTCGTATGCATTGGACATCCACCTTTGGGGGTGGAATCCCGCCGGAATCCATCTGGGCAACCTTGTTCTTCATTGCCTGAATTCGGTACTGCTTTATTCCATTCTGGCCCGCCTCACCGGGGAC
Source organism: Nitrospinae bacterium CG11_big_fil_rev_8_21_14_0_20_56_8 (assembly GCA_002796165.1). GTDB lineage: Bacteria > Nitrospinota > Nitrospinia > Nitrospinales > VA-1 > 21-14-0-20-56-8. The sequence continues at coordinate 10,162 of PCWF01000095.1, read as the reverse complement.
CGGGCGTTGGCATTTCTCGCGGGGATTTTTTTCGTGGTGCATCCCATCCACGTGGAATCGGTCTCCTGGGCCACAAGCCGGAAGGACACGCTGTCCCTTTTTTTCGGGCTGGCGTCGCTGTCGCTCTATTGGAAGGGAGAAGGTGCGGCGAGGGGGAAATTCATCCTTCATCTTTCGGGCGCGGTTGCGCTTCTGCTCCTGGGCATGATGACCAAGCCCACCGTGATCGTTCTTCCCATTGTGGGACTTCTCGCGGAGGTTCTGCTCCGGCGGCGTCCCCCGGCCTTCCGCAGGATGTGGTTGTTTCAGGGGGCCTGCTTTGTTATGGTCGGGATTTTCCTGGCCGCCACGTTGCCCCTGGCCGTGGGAGACGCGCTCAAACCCGATCTGCGGTCATCACCGGTGGGGAACGGAATTTTCTTTGCGGACCTGTATGGGTACTTCACCCGGTTGATCCTGTTTCCGCTCAATCTCTGCGCGTTGTATCTCATCCCGTTCAACAAATCGATGGGTTACGCCACCGCCGCGGGGATCTTCACCCTGGTCCTGATCGGGGCGGGATGGGTGGCGGGGGTCCGGCGGTATTTTGTTTTCGCCGGGGAACGGGAGGTTCCGATCGCTCCGGCGAGTTGGGGCCTGGCGGTGTTTGGGGCCGGCTTGTTCCCTTTCACCAATGTGGTGCCGCGTACGATTTACCTGGCCGACCGGTATGAATACATCGCCTCGATGGGATTCTGCCTTATCCTGGCGGTGGGGATCATGCGGCTTTCGCGGCCCGTGTACCGGGCGGTTCTCGGTGTCCTCCTGGTGGTCCTGTTTTCGGCATTGTCGATCGACCGGGTGAAGGTGTGGCGGGACAGCCCCACGCTGTGGGCCGACGCCGACCGGAAGCGGAATATTCCCTCGGCTCAGCATCACCTCCTGATGGGCGACTCCTTTGCGTTTCACGGCCGGTGGCGGGAGGCGGCGTTCGAGTACGAAGCGGCCGGACCCGAACAGGTCACCGATCCCGCGATCATGATGAAAGTGGCCAACGGATTCGTCCTGTCGGGTAACCTGGAACGGGCGGAGACGCTGGTCCGTGCCTTCCTGATCCGCGATCCGGATTTCCTCTCCGCCGCGTCGTGGCTGGTTCTGGTGCGGGTGGGGGTGAAGGATTACCCGCGCGCCCGGGGCATTCTCGACGAGTTTGCCGACCGGTTCACGCCGCAAGAATATGGATTTTTGAAGGACCTGATCGAGTATGATAAGGAAGGGGAGCGGGAAGAGGCCTCGAGGGCCTACCGCGATCTCACAACCTCTTTGGGGAGGAGGATGAGGGATGTTCAACGATAAAACCGTGTCGGTGGTGGTTCCGGCTTACAACGAGGAAAATCTGATTCGGAGGACCCTCCAGTCGATCCCGGATTGGGTTGACCACATCTTCGTGGTGGACGATTCCAGTTTGGACCAGACCGCCGCGCGGGTGCGGGAGATTATGGGGACGGACCCCCGCGTGCATCTGGTCCAGCACGCGGAAAACCGCGGCGTCGGCGCGGCGATCTGCACGGGATACAAGGAAAGCCTGAAAATAAATTGCGATGTCAGCGTCGTCATGGCGGGCGACGCGCAAATGGACCCCGCCGACCTGCCCGCCATTGTCGAACCCGTCGCGAAGGAAGGGGTGGATTACGCCAAGGGCAACCGCCTGTTCCACGGCGAGGCCTGGAACCTGATCCCGCGCTACCGGTACATCGGCAACGCGGTGCTCTCCCTGCTCACCAAGGTCGCCAGCGGATATTGGCAGATCGCCGATTCGCAATGCGGCTACACGGCCATTTCGAAGCGGGCGCTGGAACGGGTCGACCTGGACGGGATCTATCCCCGCTACGGTATGCCCAACGATATGCTGGTGCAACTCAATATCGCCAATTGCACGGTTCGGGACGTGCCGATCCGCCCCGTGTACAATATCGGAGAACGGTCCGGCATCCGCGTCCGCAAGGTCCTGTTCACCATTTCCGGTCTTCTGGTGACGCGGTTCTTCGAGCGGCTCATGGAGAAATACGTCATCCGCGATTTTCATCCGCTGATTTTTTTCTATACCCTGGGTCTGATCGCGTTTCCCGCCGGGTTCATCACGGGTCTTTACCTGTTTTTTTTCCGGATCGTCCAGGGACCGGTGTCCACCACCAGCGCCCTGTTTGCCACCTTCCTCATCATTACCGGACTCCAGTTTCTCCTCTTCGCCATGTGGTTCGACATGGAGTACAACAAGCATCTCAAGGGTTGACCGCTCATGAGCCAGGAGGGAATACCCCAAGCGGAGTCGATGCCGGACGGCGGTTGCGTCTCCCCTGCCGGGAGTCCGGTGGGGTGGGGTGGGGATCTCCTGGGCCGGATGGTTCTGTTGGCCGCGTTCGTGCTGTTGTTCTACCCGGTTTTGTTCGAGGGGAAGACGTTTTTCTTCCGCGACATTCTCCAGTTCGCCTATCCCATGAAACATTTTATCTGGCGCTCGTTTCACCAGGGCGCCTTGCCGCTGTGGTGGCCGGAGATTTATGGGGGCATCCCGTTTCTCGCGCTCCTTCAGCCGGGCGTGTTTTATCCTCCGATCCTGTTCTTCCTGCTGGACGATTTCAACAATGCGTTCAGCCTGTTTTTTCTGTTTCATCACCTTGTTCTGGTCTTTTCCCTTTACGCCCTGGTCCGGCATTGGGGATACTCGGTGTACGCCGCCCTGGGTGCGGGGGTCATGGGGCTGTTCGGCGGATTCTTCCTGTCGCTCGCTTCGATTCATAACCATTTCCAGTCGGCGGTCTGGTTGCCCCTCATTCTGCTCTGTTTTCACCGGTACCTGCAATCGGGGAAACTCGTTCCCTTTCTGGCCACGGTATTTTTCATGGCCTGCCAGGCGACGGGAGGAAGCCCCGAGTTTTGCCTGCTCTCCTCCGCCATCCTGCTGTGCTATGGCGTTTGGGGCGTCCCGGTAACGCATGGGGTGCATGGGATGTTTCGCCGGACCGGCGCGTTCGTGGCCGTGGTGGTGCTGGCGCTCGGGTTGTCGGCGGCGCAACTGGCGCCCACCTATAAGGCCATGGCGGAAATGGAGCGGGGACAGGGACTCAACTTCGAGGACAGCGCGAGCTGGTCCATCGCCCCCGGCTCCCTTCTGCAACTGCTGGTGGCGCGGGATTACCGGGCCTACCTGGAAGTGGACACGGTGGGAATGAATTTTTTTCTCCCCAGTTTGTACATGGGACTCCTGGCGACGGTGTTTATGATCTGGGCTGCGCTCTCGTTCCGGGACCGGTTGTCCCGCTTCTGGCTCCTGTGGTTTCTGGCCGGTATTTTTTTCGGATTGGGCGAGTACAATCCCGCCTACCGGTGGTTTTATGAGTCGGTTCCCTTTTTCAAACTGTTCCGGTATCCGGAGAAATTCTTTTTTCTCTCGGCGTTTGCGCTGGTGTTCATGGCCGCGCGGGGGATCGAGGAATTCGGCGCTGGTCCGCCGGCGTGCTCCGGACAACGGCGCGGAATCTGGATCGCAATGGGCTTGGTGGGCGCGGGGATCGTTGCCGTCGCCGTGGGGGGACAGGCGAGTCGCCTGTGGACTCCCGCGCTGGTGTGGCTGATGTTTGCCGTCATTGCCATCGCCTATTCCCGCGCTCTGCTCAACGGCCATGCTACCCGGATTCTCATTGTGCTGATTCTTGCCGCCGATCTGCTGGTCAACGGGATCCAACTGTTGCCGCTGATCGACCGGAAGTTTTATGAGGAGCCGCCCCTGCCGATGGAACGGATCGTTTCGGATGCAGGCCCCTTCCGCGTCTTCAGCGGCGCTTTGACGTCGCCGGAACCGCTGGCCACCAAGAACCGCTTTCCGGATGCGCCGACGCACCTGTTCCGGCACCTTGCGGTGAAGGAGCGGGTGTATCCCAATCTTGCCTCGATCTTCGGCCTGGAATTTCCCGACGGGTTGACCGGCCTGCGTTTGCGGGATCCCGTGATGTGGTCGTCGATCCTGTCTCATTCGCCGCCGGAAAAACGGATGCGGATTTTGAAGCGGAGCAATGTACGGTTCTGGGTCACTCCGGAATTTGCCGAGCCTCCTGCGCCGGACTTGCCGCTGGGGATCAGCCGGGTGGAGACGATCGGGGATGCGCTCCCCCGCGCCTTCTGGGTTCCGCGCGCGCGGTTGGGCCGGGAACCGCTTCTGGTGAATACGTATTTCAGCGAATCGTTCGATCCCCGCGCCGAGGTGCTGGTGGGGGAACCGGTGGCCCCCGTTCCCGGCGGCGATTCATCGGGCCGCGTGGTCCGCCTGGCCTATGCGCCCAACCGGGTCACCGTCGAGACGGAGCAGAACGGATTCGGGTTTCTCGTTCTGCTGGACCGGTACGATCCCGGCTGGTCGGCGGAGGTGGATGGCGAACCGGCACGGACTCTACGCGCCAACCACTTTTTCCGCGCGGTTCCTCTACCGGCGGGACACCACGTGGTGGAATGGCGGTACGTTCCGTTGGGTTATCCGGCGGGGTTGTTCATCAGCCTGATGACCTTCGTCCTGATCTTCCTGCTTTCGGTGATTGGCGATTTTCGGAAGCGGTGTTTTTCTTCTGGAACCGGAAAAGGGTCTCCGGCATGAGCGCTGAACGGGACAGATCGGACTGGGCGGGGTGGATTCCGTTTTCCGTCCTCGCGGTGTTGTTTCTGGTTTTTTTCTATCCCCTTCTGCTCGGCGGGCAGACGCTGTTCTTCCGGGACATTTTGAATTTCGCCTATCCGATGAAGCATTATCTTTGGGAAAGTTTTTCCCGCGGCGAGTTGCCTCTCTGGTGGCCTGCCGTGTTTTCGGGGGTTCCATTTCTCGCCCTGATGCACACCGGCGTGTTTTATCCGTTCAGCCTCCTGTTCTTTCTGAACGATTTTCAGACCGCGTTCGATCTTTACTTTGTTCTCCAGTACCTGCTCCTCGTGTTTTCGGTTTACGCGCTGGTCCGGTTCTGGGGGCTTTCGCGCGGCGCGGCCCTGGCGTCGGGGACCGTGGCTCTCCTGGGCGGATACTTCCTCACCGTCGTCACGTTCTACAATCATTTTCAGTCGGCGGTGTGGTTGCCGCTCATCCTGCTCGGATTCCACAAGTTCATCGTAACCGGGCGGCCGGGACATTTCGCCCTGACCCTTGCGGCCTCGGTGGCGCAAACCCTGGGCGGGAGCCCGGAGATTTCTCTCCTCACGGCGGGGGTGCTGGGGTGCTACGCGCTGTTCTGTATTACCGGTCCCTGCCGGATTGCGACTCGCAGGTCGCGATTTTTTTTCCTGCTCCTGTTCTGGGGGTTTACGCTTGGGCTCTGTGCCCCGCAGTTGTTGCCCACGCATCGGCTCATGGAACACATCGCGCGCGCCGGAGGGGTGCGTTACGATCTGGCGGCGCAATGGTCGTTGTCGCCTGAAAAACTGTCGTACCTGTTTCTCCCGCCCGACTTCCGCGACTTTCTGGTTCTTCCCGGACCGGGCACCAATTTCTTCCTGCAAAGCGTTTACATGGGACTGGTGCCCCTGTTTTTTTTCCTGTGGGGACTGCTTCGGCTGAACGATCCCCGGGGCCGGTTCTGGATCGGCGTGTTCGCGGTGGGGATCTTTCTGGGATTGGGCGAGAACAATCCTGCCTATCGCGTGTTCTACGAGTGGGTTCCTTTTTTCAACCTGTTCCGCTATCCGGAAAAATTCTTCTTCCTCTCGGCGTTCGCCCTGGTGTTTCTGACCGGGCTGGGGGTCGAGTCCCTGTCCGGAGAGAAGGAGAAGGGCGATCCTTCCGCGCCCCGCAGGATCCTGGGAGTGGGACTGGTGCTACTGCTTGCGGTGGCGGGTACCCGGATCCTGTTTCCCGACCGGCCCGCGTTTCTGGCGATAATGATTCTGTTGCTGATGACAGGGTGCGCCTGCGCACGGGCGGTGGGGATTCTGCGCCGCCCGGTGTGGGTGGCGATCGTGGTGGCGCTGGCCGTTCTCGATCTGTTTGCGCGAAACGTTCCGCTCATGCCGTTGATCTCTGCGCGCTTTTATCAAGTTCCGCCGGAGGTGCTCAAGCAGGTGAACGGCGGGGGCGCGGACTACCGGGTGTACAGCGGGCCGCTGGAATCGGAGGCGCGGATCCCCACGAAGAACCAGTTCCCCTCGGCCCGGAACCTGCTTCTCAGCCACCTGGCGGTGCGGGATTATCTGTATTCGAACCTGGGCAGTATTTACGGGGTGAACTATGTGGACGGGGTCACGGGGGTCCATCTGAAAAACGCGAAAGTCTGGTCGGTGGAGTTCGTCAAGCCTCCCCTGGAGCGAAGGAAACGGATCCTGGAGCGGAGCAATGTGAAGTTCTGGATCCCGCCGCAGGACGCGATCCCTCCCGCACCGGAACATCCGATGGAGATCCGGCCAGTGGAGGTGCTCGCGGATGCGCTTCCCCGCGCCTTCCTGGTGGGCCGCGCGCGCGCGGTCTCTGACGATCGGGCTTGGGCGATTTACTGGGACGCGGGGTTCGATCCCCTTAGCGAGGTGCTCCTTCCCGAAGGGACCGATACCGCTCGGGGTTCGGCAGGCGAGTTCGCGGGACGGGTCCGCGAAATGCGTGCGGCGGGAAACCGCGTGGCGCTTGAGGTCGAGGCGGAAGGGAAGGGATGGCTGGTGTTGCTCGATGCGTATTTTCCCGGCTGGTCGGCCACGGTGGACGGGAACCCGCAATCGATTTTGCAGGCCAACCGGTTCTACCGCGCCGTCGCCATCGAACCGGGGACGCACCGGGTGGAATTTTCCTTTACCCCGGAAGGATTGGCGGAAGGCCTGCAAGTGTTCGGGCTTACCCTCGGGCTGGCGGGAACGCTGTTGGGGGTTCCACGGATTTTCCAATATCTTGTTGATTTTAAAGGGAATAAGGATTTATAATTAAGGGATGAGAATAGAAAGGGATTTCCTGGTAATAGGCGGCGGAATCGCCGGTTTGACGTTTGCTCTGAAGGCGGCCGACTTCGGGTCGGTGGCGCTCATCACCAAGGATGAGCTGGAGGAATCGGCGACCCGGTACGCTCAGGGGGGCATCGCCTCGGTCATGGCGGAGGACGATTCCTGCGATCTTCACGTGCAGGACACGCTGGAGGCGGGCCGCGGCCTGTGCCATGAGGACATCGTGCGGATCATCTGCAAGGAGGGACCGGCCCGGGTCCGGGAATTGATCGATCTGGGCGCCCGGTTCTCCCGCAACCGGGGCGCGGATTACAATCTGACGCAGGAGGGGGGCCACTCCAAGCGGCGGATCCTGCATGCCAACGATCTCACGGGATGGGAGATCCAGCGCACGCTGATCGAGGCGGCGCGGCAGAAACCGAACATCGAGATTTTCACGCATCACATGGCCATCGACCTGATCACCCGCGCGCGGCTCGACCCGGAAGTGACGCCCGGCGGGGCGGAAGACGAGGCGATGGGACTTTACGTGCTGGACATTGCGCGGGGCGAGGTCGTCACTTTTTTGAGCAGGATGACGTTGCTGGCCACCGGCGGGGCGGGCAAGGTGTATCTGTACACGTCCAATCCGGATACGGCCACGGGAGACGGGGTGGCCGTGGCGTTTCGTGCCGGGGTCCGCATCGCCGATATGGAGTTTTTCCAGTTTCATCCCACCTGTCTTTACCATCCGGAGGCCAAGTCGTTTTTGATCTCGGAGACCGTGCGGGGCGAGGGCGGCATTCTGAGGCTCAAAAACGGTGAGACATTCATGGAAAAGTATCACCCCATGAAATGTCTCGCGCCCCGGGATGTGGTGGCCCGGGCCATCGATTTCGAGATGAAGAAAAGCGGCGACGACTGTGTGTACCTCGATGCCACCCATATCGAGGGTTACCGCGCCCGCGAACGCTTCCCCAACATCTTCAAGACCTGTCTCCGGTTCGGATTCGACCTGTCCCGCCAACCGATCCCCGTAGTGCCCGCGGCGCATTACATGTGTGGCGGGGTGCGGGTCGATCCCTGGGGCCAGACCAATATCCGTAGATTGTTCGCGGCGGGGGAAGTCTGCCATTCGGGGTTCCACGGGGCCAACCGTCTGGCTTCCAACTCTCTCCTGGAGGGGCTGGTGCTCAGCCACCGGGCGGTGGAGCGGGCCTATGCATTCATCAAGGACCCGTCCGGCGTGCAGGCTCTGCACAACCGGGTTCCCGACTGGGATTCCGTCGGCGCGGTGGACAGCGACGAATCGGTCGTGGTCTCGCACAACTGGGACGAAATCCGCCGTCTGATGTGGAACTACGTCGGCATCGTCCGGTCGGACAAGCGGCTCCATCGCGCGAAGCGCCGCATCGAGATGCTCCTGGAGGAGATCAAGGAATATTACTGGGACTTCACCGTCACCAAGGACATGCTGGAACTCCGCAACATCGCCACCACGGCGTGGCTGATCATCGAGGGAGCGCTGACCCGCAAGGAGAGCCGGGGTCTGCATTACAACCTCGATTATCCGCAAATCGACGACGTGAACTGGCGCAGGGATACGGTACTTCAGGACACCTCGCAACGATTGATCACTGCCAATAAAACCAGGACGATTTCCCATGGATGAATCCAAAGTTATGAATACCCTGGTGCGGGATTTTCTCGGCCTGCTGGCGCTGGCCTTGACGGTCTTCGCCCTGGTCGCGCTTGCAACCTATTCCCCCTCGGATCCCTCGTTCAGCCACAAGTTTTCGGAAAAGGCGGTCGCAGTGAATTCCGGCGGCATGATCGGCGCCTACCTGTCGGACGGATTGGCCCAGGTATTCGGGTCCGGGGCCTTCTTTTTTCCCCTGGTGACGGTCGCCCTGGGCTGGGCTTTGATTCGCGGGCGCGAGGTGCGCGCCTGGCCGCTGGTCCTGGGACCGGGAATTTTCCTTCTGATCGGCGTGTGCGCCCTGGTGGGCATTCTGTCCCACACCGATCCCTTCTTCAAAGCCGGGGTTCCGCCGGGAGGGATGATCGGAACCCTGCTGGGGCATTTCATGTTGAAGTGGTTGAGCACGGTGGGGGCCATCCTGGTGCTCTCGGCGCTCATCCTGTTCTGCGTGATTGCCATGACCGGGATCACGGTCAACATGCTGATCGAGGCGATCGGCAAGGGAGCGCAATGGGGCATCGAACAGGTTAAAGCTCTGGCCTTGAGGATACGGAGCCGAATCGAGGAACGGATCAAGCGTCTGGAGGAGCGGAAAACGGAGACGAAAAAGGCCGCGCGCAAAAAAGCGGAGCCGGTGATCGTGACCCGGCAACCCGTGTTCCCGGTGGCCCCGGCGGTCCCGGTGGCGCCCGACCGGGCATCGCCTCCCAAACCGGAAAAGAAAGCCAGGCCCGAGCCCGGCGATTTTGTGGTCCAGCAGGATTTCGATTTTATCACCGAACTGGGAGATTACCGCGTCCCGCCGCTGTCGCTCCTGGATGACCCCCCCCCGCATGGAGGACACGAGCGGGCGCGCGAGGAGATTCTGGCCAGTAGCGCCATTCTCGAAAAGAAGCTGGCCGACTTCGGCATCGAGGGAAAAGTGGTCCAGGTTCTGCCGGGACCGTTGATCACGCTGTTCGAGTTCGAACCCGCGCCGGGAATCAAGGTGAGCCGCATTCTCTCCCTGACCGACGACCTGGCGCTCGCTCTGCGCGCCATGAGCCTGCGCATCCTGGCCCCGGTGCCGGGCAAACCGGTGGTGGGCATCGAGGTCCCCAATCTGAAGCGGGAAACGATTTACTTCAAGGACATCATTTCCTCGGAAACCTTTGCCCACTCCAAATCCAAACTCTCCATGGTGATCGGGAAGGATACCGTGGGCGAACCGGTGGTGGAAGACCTGGCCACGGTTCCGCATCTTCTGATCGCGGGTTCCACCGGGTCGGGCAAGAGCGTGGGGCTCAACGCCATGATCTGCAGTATCCTGCTCAACGCATCGCCCGACGAGGTCAAGTTCATCATGGTCGATCCCAAGATGCTGGAGTTGTCGATCTACGACGGGATCCCGCATCTCATCTCCCCGGTGGTAACCAATCCGAAGAAGGCGGCGGCGGCGCTTCAATGGGCGGTCAAGGAGATGGAAAACCGCTACAAGCTCATGGCGGAGAAGGGAGTCCGCAACATCGGCGGGTATAACCATGCGATCGATAAACTCCACCG
>PCWF01000177.1:15607-16493 GCA_002796165.1 Nitrospinae bacterium CG11_big_fil_rev_8_21_14_0_20_56_8 | reverse complement strand
GATCCGGCCGTAGTGGGTCGGGTGCACGTCGCGCACTTCGAACCCGGCCCGCTCGCGGGTCAACCCGCCGGGTCCCAGGGCACTCAAACGGCGCTTGTGGGTCACCTCGGACAGGGGATTGGTCTGGTCCATGAACTGGGACAACTGACTGCTCCCGAAAAATTCCTTGATCGCGGCGGTGACGGGCTTGGAATTGATGAGGTCGTGCGGCATGGACACTTCCAGATCCTGGATGGACATGCGCTCGATAATCGCCCGCTCCATGCGGACCAACCCGACGCGGAACTGGTTTTCCAGGGACTCGCCCACGGCCCGCACGCGGCGGTTGCCCAAGTGGTCGATGTCGTCCACCTGCCCGATGCCGTTTCTCAAGTCGATCAAATGCCGGATCACGGAAATCAGATCGTCCTGGGTCAGGAGCCGGTTGCTCAGGGGGATGTCCAGGTTGAACTTCTGGTTCATCTTGATGCGCCCCACAACGGAAAGGTTGTACCGTTTGGGATTGGAAAACAGGTTCCAGAACAGGCTCTTTGCGATCTCGGGGGTCGGCGGGTCACCGGGACGGAGCCGCTTGTAAATCTCCCGGATGGCGTCGATCTGCGAGTTGACCTTCGCGACCAGCAGGGTGTCGCGAATGGTGGTGTCGGAATTTTCTTCGTCGATATGGAGGACTTGGATCTCTCCCAGGTTCCGGTTGCGAATGAGGTCCAGCGTCGCCTCGCTGATCTCGGTGTTGCATTCCACGATGACTTCCCCGGTTTCCTTGTCCAGGATGTCCTCGAAAAGCACCTTGCCGATCAGGCTTTCCGCATCGATCTCGATTTTGGGATTTTTAGTAAAACGGGCGATTTTCCGGCCCACGGGGGTCGTCAGTTTTTTACCGGAT
>PCWF01000177.1:0-15596 GCA_002796165.1 Nitrospinae bacterium CG11_big_fil_rev_8_21_14_0_20_56_8 | reverse complement strand
TTCTTCGGTTTTGGGATCGATCACGTCTTCCAGAACCTTGAACCCCACGAGCAGGCTTTTTGCGGGGGTGTAGAACCGGGTCTCTTTGCCGGAACCGGAAATGCTGATTTTTTCGATGGCGTAATACGTTTCGAGAATCTTCCGGGTATCCAGCCCAAAGGCCTGGAGCAGGATGGTCGCGGGCATTTTCCGCCGCCGGTCGATCTTGACGTAGAGGAGATCCTTGATGTCGAACTCGAAGTCCACCCACGATCCGCGGTCGGGAATGATGCGGGCGGAATAGAGGTATTTCCCGCTGACGTGGGATTTCCCCTTGTCATGGGCGAAAAACGCTCCCGGCGACCGGTGCATCTGGCTCACGATGACCCGCTCGACCCCGTTGATCATGAAGGTGCCGGTGTTGGTCATCATGGGCATTTCGCCGAGGAAAATCTTCTGTTCCTTGACTTCCCGGACGGTGTTGACCACCACCTGGGGCACTTTCTCGGTCTGGAGAAGCTGGAGAATTTCCTCGGTGACAGGGGTCCGGGCGGAAATAAGGACTTTCCCGGTCTCGGGGTGCTTGACTTCCTCGAGGATGTGCCGACCGGCCAGGGACTTCAGGTTCTTGGGATTGAGGTCGATCCGTTCCTTGTCAAAAAGAACGAGCCGCACCATGATCTTGATGGGATCGGCATAGGTCAAACCCTTTTGGCGGCATTCGCTGAGCCTATGCTTTTCCTTGTAAGTGACTTCCTGTCCGGTCTTTTCATCGATGACCCCCGGTCCGCCGAGCTCGCCATACTCCCCGCCCACGGTTTCCCACACGCCCACTTCAAAACCCACGTACTCGATGCGGGCATTCAGATTGAGATCGGAAATGGGAAACACGTCCTGAAACACTTCTTCCAGGCCGCGCATTTCGCGCTTCCGGGGAGGGGTATCCCATTGCAGGAAATACTCGAACGATTTTTTCTGGATCTCGATCAGGTTGGGAATGTCAATGACGGTCGGGATCTGGGCAAAGTTCACCCGTTGTCTCAAGTCATTTAATGTTCGTTGAGAACGGTTTTTCGACATAAGCTGTTCAACCCTTTAAGAGAAAGGTTCGCAAAAAAGAATCGGATGGACGGGAAAAGACCAATTACTTGATCTCCACGGTTCCACCCGCGGCCTCGACTTTCTTTTTGATGTCTTCGGCTTCTTCTTTTTTGATCCCTTCTTTAATGGGCTTGGGAGCCCCGTCGACCAGATCCTTCGCATCTTTCAGTCCGAGTCCGGTGATCGCGCGGATTTCCTTGATCACCTGGATCTTCTTGTCACCCGAGCTGGCAAGGATGACATCGAACTCGGTCTTTTCCTCCGCCGCCGCCGCGGGCGCGCCCATGGAAACAGCCATAACCGCAGCCGGAGCCGCGGCCGTCACGCCATACTTGTCTTCCAGTTCTTTCACAAACTCGGCCATTTCCAATACGGTCATGCTGTCGATAAAGGAAATGACATCAACTTTAGATACCGCCATTTACGTTCTCCTTTCGCTCAAACGACTTTCTGTAGGTGTTGAAAGTTCAAAAAGTTCCTGATTCGAACCGATTGTTGTTCCTTTTTCGCGCAATCCCCGGGGGATTACCCCGAAGAAGCCTTTTTTTCCCGAACGGCATCCAGCGTCCCCACCAGTTTGCGGAGCAGGGAGTTGAACACGCCCACAAAATTGGTGGTGGGACCTTGAAATACGGAAAGCATTTGCGACAGCAACACTTCCCGGGAGGGCAAATGCGCCAGGGCCTTGACCTGCTCCGGGCCGAACTTCTTGCCATCGACCACCCCGCCGATGATCACCGGTTTTTTCTTCGCGTCGGATTTTTCAAAATCCGCCAGGGCCTTCGCCGGGGCCACCGCATCTTCGTAACTGACGATGAGGGAAACCGGCCCCTTGAAATCGCCGTCCAGCAACTCGAAGGGGGTATTCTTGGCCGCCAGCCGGGCCAGGGTGTTTTTAGTGATCCTGAACTCAATGGACCGGTCTTTGAGATACCGCCGCAACATACTCAGATCGGGGGCATTGATCCCCTTGTAATCGGTGAGGATGGCGGACTTGGCTTTCTGAAAAACCTCGCTCAATTCTTCAACTTCTTTGACTTTTTCTGGTCTGGCCACAGCTACAACCTCTCTAAATGAATCGGCTCTGAATGCGTTCCGAAACCCGGCCCCCCACACGGAGGCGGATAAAAACTCAGTTCATGGAATAATTCACTTTGATCCCCGGCCCCATCGTGCAGGAAAGCGCCACGCCCCGAACATAAATCCCCTTGCTGGAAGCGGGTTTCATTTTGACCAGCGAGGCCAGCAACGCGTCGAAATTGGCGGCGAGGTCTTCAACGGCAAAACTCGCCTTGCCGATCGGGGCATGAACGATGCCTGCCTTGTCCACGCGGAAATCCACTTTCCCCGCCTGAATTTCCTCGATCGCCTGCTTGATGTTGAAGGTCACGGTTCCGGTCTTGGGATTGGGCATCAAACCCCGCGGCCCCAGGATCTTACCCAGCTTCCCGACCGCTCCCATCATGTCGGGAGTGGCTACGACCCGGTCGAATTCCAACCAGCCGCCCTGGATCTTGCCCACCAGGTCGTCACCGCCGACGTAATCGGCGCCCGCGTCCTGCGCCTCTTTCTCCTTTTCCCCCTTGGCAAACACGAGCACACGGAACTTCTTTCCGGTGCCCCGGGGCATGACCACGCTTCCGCGGATGTTCTGGTCGGCTTTGCGGGGGTCGACCCCGAGCCGAACCGCCACATCCACCGATTCGTCAAACTTGGCGAAGGCGGTTTCCTTGGCGAGCTTGAGGGCATCGGCCAGGGGGTATTTCTGAACCGGGTCCACTTTTTCAGCGGCCGTCTTGAATTTTTTGGCTAACTTGGACATCGATTGTTCTCCAGGTCCTATCCTTCTACTTTGAGGCCCATGCTCTTGGCGGACCCCATGATAATTTTCACCGCATTGTCCAGATCGTAGGCGTTCAGGTCGTCTTTCTTGACCTTGGCGATCTCTTCCACCTGGGCGCGGGTGACCGTCCCGACAAAGTCCTTGCTGGGATGGGACGACCCCTTGGCGATTCCCGCCGCCTGCTTCAGCAATACGCTGGCCGGCGGAGACTTGGTGATAAAGTCGAACGACCGGTCTTTAAATACAGAGATGATAACGGGGATGATCGTCCCTTCCTGCCCCTGGGTCCTGGCGTTGAAGGTCTTGCAAAACTCCATGATGTTCACCCCGTGCTGACCCAGGGCGGGGCCCACCGGGGGCGAAGGCGTCGCCTGGCCCGCCGGGATCTGCAACTTGATCTGGCCCGTCACTTCTTTTTTGGTTGCCACGTCCTGTTACCCTTTCTATCTTTGTCTATGCCAAACTTGAGTTGAGTGTTCCTCATTGCCCCTACAAGGGCAAAAGCCATAATACCCGCGCCCGCCCGCTCCGCCGGCTCGGGAAAATCCAGAGAGCGCCTCCAGGAAATCATCCCTTCGCGAATTGCCCGCTCCCGGCCTTATAAAAAAAGGAAGGACGGCTCCCCGCCATTTCAAGCGGCTCCCCGGATCTGTTTCCATTCTGAATAAATCTATGGGATGGAACCCTTCTCTCTCCCTCCCGCTTCCTGCCAAAGAATCGCCCCGCCAAGCTTCAAACCCGCTCCACCTGGGGAAATTCGAGTTCCACCGGAGTACCCCGGCCGAAGATGGAAACCATGACCCTCACCTTTCCCTTGTCATGGTTGACGTCTTCCACCACCCCGTTGAAGTTGACGAACGGGCCCTCGATCACGCGGACGTTCTCGCCCTTCTCAAAGGAGAATTTCGGCTTGGGCCGGCTGGATTCCCCCTTCATCTGGTCCATAATGGACTTGACTTCTTCTTCGGATAAAGCCACCGGGTTACTGCCACCCCCGAGAAAACCGGTTACCTTGGGGGTATTCTTGATCAGATACCAGATATCCTGGGTCATCTCGACGTTGATGAGAATGTATCCCGGAAAAAACTTGCGGGACGAGATCTTCTTCTTGCCCTTCCGCACCTCGACCACTTCCTCGGTGGGGATGACGATCTCTCCCAGCATCTCCTTCATATTCGAAGCTTCAAACTGTTCTTCCAGACTCAGCTTGACTTTTTTTTCATACCCGGAATAGGTGTGGATCACATACCATTTTTTACCCACAGACACACCTCGAACTCGTTAGTGAATGAGGCTCTGGATGATCTTGGACAAAAGGGTATCCACGATCCCCAAAAACAGGGTCACCAGGCCGACCACGACCAGAACCACCATGGTTCCCCCCATCGCGTCGCGGCGGGATGGCCACGTGACTTTCTTAACCTCTACTTTGACCTCAGACAAAAACTCAATTGCTTTGGAAAACATGTCCCCAGAATTCCCTTAAATATTCAGCAGGCCAGGAGGGATTCGAACCCACAACCCTCGGATTTGGAGTCCGATGCTCTAACCGTTAGAGCTACTGGCCTTTGAATCCGTTACCCCTGCCATTCGCTTGTTGAAGGATGGAATAAAAACACGTCCCCGCACCCGCCGTTCCTCGTATGGCGGCAGGACTCCGATCACTTCGTTTCTTTATGGGGGGTGTGCTTCCGGCAGAATCGGCAATACTTCTTCATCTCCAGCCGGTGCGTCGTCTTTTTCTTGTTCTTGGTGGTCGAATAATTCCGCCGCTTGCATTCCTCGCAAGCTATCTGAACGATGTCCCGCATCTCACTCCGCCATTCTCATTGCACCTGGATCCGGCCCCTCGCCCCGCGCGGCCGAAAACCCCAGGCTGTGTTTATTCGATAAGCCCACGATCGGGATTGAACCGATGACCTCTTCCTTACCAAGGAAGTGCTCTACCACTGAGCTACGTGGGCGTGACCCTCAACTTCGTTCCACCTTCCGGCCGCTCAACTGAAGATGGAGCGGGAAACGGGACTCGAACCCGCGACCCTCAGCTTGGAAGGCTGACGCTCTAGCCAACTGAGCTATTCCCGCAAACTCGTCACAAGAGCACAACTGGTATGGGGAGGGGAGGATTCGAACCTCCGAAGGCTGAGCCGACAGATTTACAGTCTGTTCCCTTTGGCCACTCGGGAACCTCCCCGCCTAATCCGGTTTTTATCCCTTCACATCCGCCCTGAAAAACTTCCCATCGTGCCGCCCAAACCGGCGCCCATACTGCTCTTCACACCTTGTCGGCTCTACAATAAATCTGGAGCTGGCAAAGGGACTCGAACCCCCGACCTGCTGATTACAAATCAGCTGCTCTACCAACTGAGCTACGCCAGCTCAGGAAAATGGAAACCCCGGATTATAGAGAACCCGCACGGGGCTGTCAAATGAAATAGCAACTAATTCAGAATCTTAAAGAGGATCGAACGGGTTGTTTGATTTCGAAGCAGTCTTAAAAGATTTTTCTAGAAAGGGATTCGCTAATTTAGCGAGTGTAGCATGCCGAATTGCAATTTAATAGAAAAATTTTAGCATTTTTAAATTTTTTTTGGGAGAAAAAATGGATCCTGATATCCCTTTATTTTTCAATATATTATCTCGACGAGGACCGCGTTTTCTTTTTTGCGGGAAGTAAGCGGCGGGGGGATTTCCGGACGTTCTTTGGGGTCGCCTTCGCAGATTTTTTCGGGTCGGCTACGGATTTCAAGGGAAACTCCTTTTTCATCCACATGATTTTTTCACGGCAGTACAGAAGGGTGTAGCGGAAGTTGTAATAGTCCACCGAGTTCTGCGCATCCTTGAAGGACACAAAATAGGGGATCAACAGCGGACTGGACAGGATATAAATGACCGCCTTTCCCGTCTCGCCGGTGTAAAACTGGCCGCCGCCGGGAATAAATGAATACCATTGCGCCACTTCGGGATCGAGGTATTGGTATTCCTGGTCGCATCCCATCTGGATGTAATGGAGCATCTCCGCTTCCATGCGCGGGGTGATGCGCTTGAACCCAAGCGGGGCCGCGGTTCCCGTACCCTTGACCCAACAGCCGGGAAAAACCACAAGGGATAGAATCAAGAGCAGGCACACCCCTCCCCGCATTCTTGCGGGATGACGGGCGGACAGAACGCGCCCCGGGTCTTTAAGGAGTTTGATCACATCTGGGCCAAAACACGCGTGGTTCGGTCGTTCTCCCTCCCGCACTGCAATGGGAAAACGGAGACATAGCCGGATATATCCCAAGCGGCGAACATGGCTTAGGGCCGCCCTGCACCGGCTTTCCGCCTTATGGAATGGGACTCGCGGCTCAATGTTACGTTTCGAAATTACCCCAAGGGGACCTCTGGAAATTGCCATTCGCCACGAGCGAACCCTTGGCCTCAGGGGTCGGCGAGTGGGCGGCCTGGAAAATCGTGAATTTGTAGAGGCGTCCCCGATTCTTTTACTTTTTCGGCGGCAAAGGCCTTTTTCTCAACCCTCCACCGCGGTTTCGGGGACGATTTCCCCTTTTCCTGGAATAATTTTCACGGCCGGGTTGAAAATCGGGAAGGTTCAGAGGGTCTCCCCGCGCAGGATTCCATCTCTGCTGTTCAGGAGGGATGAAGAACCTTGAGGGATTCCCCCACCCGGCGGAACGCTTCAACCGCCCGGTCCAGATCGGCAGTCTCGTGCCCGGCGGAAATCTGGATGCGGATACGCGCCGCACCTTGGGGGACCACCGGGTAGCTGAATCCGATCACATAAATGCCTTCTTCCAGCAAGCGGTCGGCCATGTCCCGGGCCAACCGGGCCTCGCCCAGCATGATGGGGATGATCGGGTGGTCGCCCGGGCGGATGTCGAATCCGGCGGCGCGGATCCGTTCGCGAAAATACCGGGTGTTGTCCCGTAGCTTCTTCACCAGGCCGGGAGACCGGGTGATCAGGTCGATCGCCTTGAGCGTCGCCGCGGCGATCACCGGCGAGAGGGAGTTGGAAAACAGGTAGGGACGCGACCGCTGACGCAACAGGTCGATGATCTCTTTGCGTCCGCTGGCGAATCCGCCTGACGCCCCCCCGAGCGCCTTGCCGAACGTGGAGGTCACCACGTCCACCTTTCCCAACACACCCCGGTATTCCAAGCTTCCGCGCCCGGTCGGGCCAAAAAAACCCGTGGCATGGGAGTCGTCCACCATCACCAGCGCCCCGTACTTCCCGGCCAGGGAACAGATGCCGTCGAGGGGAGCCGCGTCCCCATCCATGCTGAAGACGCCATCGGTGGCGATGCACGCAAACCGGTTTTCGCGAGCCCGCTTCAATTCCGCTTCCAGGCTCTCGAGGTCGGCGTGATTGTACCGGTACCGCGCCGCCTTGCACAGCCGCACCCCGTCGATGATGCTGGCATGGTTGAGCTGGTCGCTGATCACCGCGTCCTTTTCCCCCAGCAGGGTCTCGAACAATCCGGCGTTGGCGTCGAAGCAGGACGAGTAAAGAATCGTGTCCTCGGTCTGGAGGAATTCGGAAACGCGGGCTTCCAGTTCCTTGTGCACCTCGTGCGTCCCGCAAATGAACCGCACCGACGCCATTCCGCATCCGTACCGGTCCAGCGCCTCTTTCGCGGCGGCGACGACCTCCGGGTGACTGGCCAGGCCCAGGTAATTGTTGGTGCAGAAATTGAGCACCTCTCCCTGGCGGATGCGGATATGCGCCCGTTGGGGCGAAAGCAGAACGCGCTCCTCCTTGTAGAGTCCCGCCTCGCGAATCGACTCCAGCTCGTTGCGGATGAGGTCCAGAAAGGTTTCCATAAATTCGATTTCCCCGGAAAAACCGCCGGCCCGCGCCACCCGGGCGAAGGGGCCCTTGCGGGTCCGCTCTTAATATTTCAGCACGATCTTGGGATGCGTCGCGATGGCTTTTTCAAATCGGCTCCGCTCGAATTCCCGGAACTGAAATACCGTGCCCTCGCCGCGGTTCAGGATCACGTCGTAAATTTTTTCTTGCACGCCGTGTTCGCGCGACATGAGCAGGTTGCTCATAATGTACCAGGTCTGGAACACCTTGCGCCCGATGACGCTGTGCAACGATTTGCCGTAGAGGATAATGTCCTGAAACCCGGTGAGGGTGTAATCGCCCGCCGACAGGCCGAAAAGGATGATGTCGCCGCCCGCGCGGGTGGCGGCAATGGCCGTGTTGAGGGCCTGGTTGCTTCCCGACATTTCAAACGCCACGTCCACGCCTTCCCCGAAACAGCGCTTTTTGATCTCGTTGACGATTTCCGGGTCCGGTCCCACGCCCAGGCGGCGAGGCGGTTCCGGATCGACCCGGTACACGGCATCCACCCCGAGCCGTTCCGCCATCTCCAGGTTGTGCCCGTTGGGGTCCACCCCGATGATCGTCGTGGCGCCCATGGCGCGCGCGACGAGAATGGAGAACAGACCGATGGTTCCGCATCCGAAAACGGCCATCGTCTTGCCCCGCAGGTCCACCGTACTGCACGCGTGGACCGCGTTGCCGAGGGGTTCCTGGATGGCCGCGACCTCGGGACGAATCCGATCGGTGTCCGTGCGCCACAATTCCTTCGCCGGGAGCTTCACGTGTTCCGCGAAACACCCGTCGGTGGAGATGCCGATGATCAGGTGATCCGAGCAGACGTGCGCGTCGCCGATCCGGCATTGGTGGCACCGGCCGCAGAAGATGTGCGACTCGGTGGACACGATGTCGCCCGGTTTGTATCCGTAGTGGTCGCGCGCATATTGCCCCGTCTCCACCACCTCGCCCAGCAGTTCGTGCCCGCAAATCCGGTACGGTTGGCCGTTGAGGGAGTTGAAGATCATGTCCTTGAAGGCGTGCCGGAACCAGATTCCCTTGTCCGATCCGCAGAACCCCGTGTAGAGCGGACGAATGATGACCCGTCCCCCGTCGAGAGGATCCCGCCCCTCGTCCAGTTTCGGTTCGGGAACATCCAGCAGGGTCATGCCCGTGGTGGATTCCCATTCCTCGCGTTTGATGTCCAGTCCCAGAGCTTTCATGTTTCCTCGAATTCAGCCATTTCCCTCTTACTATTAATATAAAGCCGGTCACAGGGGGATGGAAAGCTCTATTCCCCGGACAGGAAAAACTCGTTTCCTATCCCATGAAACCGTTTTTTGATGTCATGGCGAGCGAAGCGAAGCTATCCAGATTCTGGATCGCCACGCTTCCGGGAGCCTCGCGATGACGAAATCGAATGTCTTTTCCTTCTCCGACTCTGAAACCGTTTTTTGATGTCATTGCGAGCCGATTCTCGGCGAAGAATCTTGCCGCGATGGGACAGAAAGTATTGTCTTTGTCCTTCCGGCAATTCCCTCCCGCCCGGGTGGCATCGTCTGTCAAACCTCGGCTCACTCCGCACGGGGTCGTTCCCCCACGGCAACCCTTCCCCCCACCATGACAAAATCGGCCCGTTCGCGCCCACTCTCGAACGGCACGTCTTTCCAGTAAGCGGGGCGGGACTCCACCCTGAACCCGACCACGTCGGCGGGAGCCCCAAGGGCCAGAGTTCCCGCATCGGGGGATGGCCCCAGCACCTGTGCCCCGAATCGGGTCGCCATCTGCAGAATTTCCACCCGGCTCACGTCGGTCAGCATGGCCTCCGCCAGTTTCAACTCGCGGAGAAAGTTGAGGGACTCGTTGCTGGCGAGGGAGTCGGTGCCGAGCGCCACCGGCACCCCCCGGTCGAGCAGGGCGCGCACGGGGATGATCGGGCTCCTCCCGAACCAGCGGGTGCTTCCCGGGCAGAACACGGCCCCCGCACCCTGTTGGACCAGAACGTCCAGGTCGCCCTCGATGTGGTTGAGGTGAACCGCCGCCATGCCCTTCAGCACCCCGAGGCCGTCGAGATAGCGCACGGGAGTGGTTTGCGGCGGATTCCAGGCGGGATCGAAAACTCCGCGCTCGCGCAGGAAGGTTTCCAACTCCCCCCCTCCCTCCCGCAAAAATCGCACTTCCTCGGGAAACTCGGCCACGTGACAGGAAAAGGGCGCGTTGAAACGATCGGCCATCTCCTTCAATTCGCGGAACAGGCCGGGGGATACCGAATACGGCGCATGCGGGGCGATCCCCAACCGGAACCGGTCCCCCTTCGATCCGTGATCCATCAGAAGTCCCCGCACCCGTTCGCACACCTCCCGGCAGACCTCGCCTCGGAACCCCAGGGTTTCGAGGAACAGCACGCTCCGGAACGGCAAAGTGGAATACTCCGGAAACAGTTCCGGATGGGACACATAATCCCCCAGAAGGGTCACGCCCGAGTTCGTGAGGGTATCGGCCCCGCGGCGAAAAGCCTCCACCCTTTCGGCGAAGGAAATCCTCTCGTTTTCGGCCAGAAGGTCCCGGACCCAGCCGGTGAAGCGTTCCTGCCGGGACACCCGGTTTTCCAGAACCGAAAGGGACAGGTGGCAATGGGCGTTGACAAAACCGGGAAGCAGAAGATGATCGGAAAGATCCACCAGAGGCAGGCGGGGATCCCCCTCTCCCTCCCGCTCCACCGCAACCAGCCTTCCTGCCTCTACGGTCAGGGTGGCGCGTTCCACCGGCGGATCGCCCGGATCGAGAATCGCTCCGGCCCGGATTCTGAATGGTCGCTCGTCGTTCATCGGGTTTCCTCCCGGCTACGGTTATAAGATATATTGAAGGAAATTCCCTGTTCCTGGAAATTTTTTCCAGGATGTACTCTTAATCCTATGGAGCCGATGCAACGCCGAATCCTCTTTCTTTTCCTCCTGGCCGGATTGACGGTCTCCCTCTCCGCACCGTCATCCTGCACCCGATTGGGGGGAGATGTTCTGGGTCCACCGGAAGCGCTGGAGTCTCACCTGACGCCGCAGGCGCGGGCGTTGATCGAAAAGGCATACGAGGGAATCGACCCCGCCCGCCTCACCGATTTCCACACTCACCTGCTCGGGCAGGGGGGGAGCGGATCGGGGATCTACCTCAATCCCGACCTGCAGTCCCTCTGGCATCCCTTAAAGTATCTCCGGTATTCCGTATTCCGCGAAGCCTCCGGCATTCAATCCGATCTCGAAGCGGACCGGGAATACGTGGAGCGCCTGCGCCGCCTCGTGGAAGCCCTGCCCGTCCCGGGCCGGTTTCTCCTTCTTGCGTTTGACGCGGTGGTGCGTCCCGACGGAACCCCCGACTGGGCGCGCACCGAATTTTACATTCCCAACGCGTATGCCGCCGCCGTCGCCTCAGCCGATCCCACCCGGTTCATTCCCATGATCTCCGTGCACCCTTACCGCAAGGACGCGCTGGAGCGACTGGAGTCCTGGCGGGCTCGGGGCGTCCGCTTCATCAAATGGCTTCCGAATGCGATGGGCATGGACCCCGCCGACCCGCGCGTGGACGATTATTACCGCAAGGTCCGCGAACTCGACATGGTGATCCTCGCCCACGCCGGAAAAGAGCAGGCGGTGGAGGGAGGAGATTTCGAACCGCTCGGCAATCCCCTGCGCCTGCGCCGGCCGCTCGGCCTGGGGGTGCGGGTGGTCGTGGCCCATTGCGCCTCCCTGGGCATGGGGGAAGACCTCGACGCGGGGGACGGATCGAGCCTTCCCAACTTCGACCTGTTCCTGCGCCTGATGCGGGAAAAACAATACGAGGGGCTCCTGTTCGGGGACATCTCGGGCCTGACGCAGGAAAACCGGTTCGACGGCCCGCTCCAGACCCTCCTGGCCGATGCGGCCCTGCAGAAACGGCTGATCAATGGAAGCGACTACCCCCTGCCCGCGCTGAACGTGGTGATCTGGACCCGCTCGCTGGAGGCGGCGGGATTCATCACGGGACAGGAGCGGGAGGCGCTCAACCTGATCTACGGGTACAACCCGCTCTTATTCGATTTTATCCTCAAGCGCACCTTGCGGCATCCGCCGACTGGCGCCACGTTCGCCCTCTCGGTGTTCCACTTCCCTCCGGAGCTGGATCCCCGCCCCCCCTCACCCGCGTCACCCGGAGGAAATCGTTAGAACCAGGTCCTGCGCCGGTAAGTAGCGTAAGCCTCGCCAAACTGCTCCTGCAGAGCCCGGTCTTCCCAGCGGGCCCGCGCCACGTTGAGGGGCACGACCCCAAGGACCAGGAACGCCAACCCGAATATCGAACCGCAAGCGAGAAACAAGCCCAGCAGGGCCAGCACGATGCCGACGTACAGGGGATGACGCAGATAACGGTAAACGCCCCGCGTCACCAGATCGCTCGCCCCGGGAAGAACGGCCAGGCGGGGCCCGAGGGAAAACATCGCGCCGATCCACAGGAGCATTCCCGCCGCGCCGATCGCCAGCCCGAAATAAATCAGGGGGGTAAATCCGAATCCGAAATGTTTGGGCAGGAGGAAGGCGCCGACCAGGGGAACGAGGTACATCGACGGGATGATCACATTCAGGAAAAATCGCTGATTGGAGGAAAGTTGCTTCCAGTCCATGAGACCCAAATTCCCGGGAGGGGATGGAAAAAACGCGAACAGTCTAGTTCAGCAGGTCGCGGTTGAAGGCCTCACGGCCCTCCAGAATTTCGAGGTCGATCGCGGCCTTGTACAGGGGGAGTTGCGCCATCCAGCCGGACTCCACTTTGACCCCGTCCTTTTCGGTCGTGACCACCAACTCGGCCCCGGCGGCCCGGGCCTCCTTTTCGATGGCCTTCAAATCCGACGGGGAATAGACATGGTGATCCGGGAACCCGCGCCACCAGACCACCCGGGCGCGTTTGTCCTCCAGGACCTGGATGAAATCCTCCGGCCGGGCGATGCCGCAGAAGGCCGCGATTTTTTTGCCCCCGACAAACTCGGGATCCCGCACCTCACCGGTTCCCATGGCCACCATGGCATCCAGCCGCAGGCCCGTCCTCATAATGGGAATGTTCCCGAGAAGCCGGGAGTCGATGCCGCGTGTCGGCTGGTTGCCGGAGTACCGGGTGATGCAGACCTTGTCCGCCCGGCGGGCCTCGCGCAACGGTTCGCGCAGTTCACCGGCGGGAAAAAGGTTGCCGTTGCCGAACGGCCGATTGTGGTCGAGCAGGAGAATATCGAGATCCCGGCACAACGCCAGGTGCTGGAACCCGTCGTCGAGCACCAGGGTGTCGATTTCAAAATGATCCATCGCGTACCGCCCGGTGACAAACCGCTCCGGCCCCGTCAGAATGGGCACATTTTTCAATCTCTGGGCCATCATGACCGGCTCGTCGCCCGCTTCCTCGGGGGACATCAGGATCCGCTCCCCGTCGCACACCACGTTGACCGGGGCGATGGACCGGCCTCCATAACCCCGGCTGAGGATGGCCGGGCGCCTTCCGTTTCCGCGCAGGGTCTCGGCCACCATGATGACGAAAGGGGTTTTCCCGGTCCCGCCCAGAGTCAGGTTCCCGACGCTGATCACCCGGCAGTCGAGCCGCCGGGAATGGAACAATCCCGACCGGTAGGCCCACAGGCGCAGGCACACTCCAAAAAAATAAATCCCCGACAACACCTTGAGGATAAAATACAAGGGAAGATGGAAAAACCGGCGCTGAGGGGAAATGGTTCTGTAAAATAACCGTTCCAGGAACATCGGCAAATTTACCGCGAATGGCAATGAACTAAGAGTATACTCATTATCCATGGATTTTTTATACAATATTCTGATTTCCGTGCTGGGGCTGGTGGCGACCCCCTTTCTTCTGCTTAAATCGTTCATGGATCCCGCGTTCCGCGGCGAGTGGATCGACCGGCTCAAGGGGGGAGACAAGGTCCCGCTCCAGCCCAACTGCGTGTGGGTCCATGCGGCCAGCGTGGGGGAAATCCGCGTCGCTAAAATCCTGATCGCCGCCCTGCGCGTCGGTGAATCTTCGCGCAAGATCGTGCTTTCGGCCTTCACCCGCACCGGTTACTTTCTGGCCAAACAGGAATCCAGCGTGCCCGTGTTCCGGCTTCCTCCCGATCTCCCCTTTCTCGTGCGGCCGCTGATGATTCGCCTGCAACCCGCCCTGCTGGTTCTGATCGAGGCGGAATTGTGGCCCTGCCTGCTCCGCCAATGCTTGCACCGCAACATACCGGTGGTCCTCGTCAACGGGAGAATGACGGAAAAAGCCTTCGGCAACTACGCCCGGGTCGGCTGGTTTTTCCGCTGGATGACCGAAGGCATCACGGTTTTTTCGATGCGTAGCGAGGCCGATGCGAAGCGAATTCTCGATCTCGGCATTTCCCCCAAGCGCGTCCGGGTGACGGGCAATATCAAGTTCGACCTCCTGACCGCATCGGCCGATCCGGATCGGGCATCGGAAGCGCCCTCCGTCGGCAACCCGATCGCCGTCTTCGGTTCCACCCGGCCCGGAGACGAAGGGCCCGTCATGGAGGCGATCCTCAAACTGAAGGAGGAATTTCCCGATCTTTCCTTCATCATAGCCCCCCGGCATATCGAGCGGTGCCAGGAGGTGGACCAGTTGGTCCGCAGTTTTGGCATGGAACCCCTTCTCCATTCCCGGAATCCCGACCGAGTTCCCCGGCCCGGGGAGATCCTTCTGCTCGACCGGCTGGGCCTGCTCAACCATTACTACGCCCGGGCGGTGGTGGCCTTCGTGGGAGGAGGATTCAACCCCCGTTTCGGAGGCCAGAACATCCTGGAACCCGCCGCTCTGGGAGTCCCGGTGGTGTTCGGACCCCACATGAACAATTTCGAGGAGGAGGCCCGGCTCCTGTCCCAGTCGGGTGGCGGGGTGCAGTTGAAAAACACCGCCGGACTCTACCCGGCCCTGCGCCAACTGGTGGCCGATCCGGAGGAAAGAAACCGGCGGAGCGAGGCGGCGCGGCAAACCGTGGCACAGAACCGCGGCGCGGTGGAAAAAAACGTGCAATTCATCGAATCCCAGTTACCGAAACCGAGCCGTGAACCGAATCCCCAATAACCGGTCTTTCCGGCCGTTCCCCGGCGGCAGACTCCACTTATCATGATTTATCTTTATCATTTGCTCACCACCCTGGTTTCCCCGATCGTGGTCCTGCTGTTCCCCGCATACGCCTTGTTCCGCATGAACAAACGCAAGGGCATCGGGCACCACTTCGGGCGGGTTCCCGTGGCCCCGGAACCGGAAAAAAAAACGTTGTGGATCCACGCTCTCTCGGTGGGAGAGGCCGTGGCGGCGGCCCCGTTTCTGCGGCGCGTCCGCGAACAACGGCCCGGCCTGCGCCTGGTCGTCTCCGTCACCACCGATGCCGGTTATACGACCGCCCTTGCCAAGCTGGATTTCGTCGACCGCATCTTTTTTCATCCCCTGGATTGTCTGCCGTTTTCGCTCGCGGCCATCCGGCGGATTCGCCCCGACCTGTTCGTCCTGACCGACACGGGGTTCTGGCCGGGACTCCTGGACCTCCTGACGCGGCGCGGAACGGCGGTCTTCGTTTACAACGGGCGAATCTCGGAACGCTCCCTGTCGCGGTATCTTAAAATTCGTTCGTTCATGGCTCCGCTCTTCAACCGGTTGACCGCGATCTGCATGCAGAACGAGACGGGCCGGAACGCCTTGCTCCAACTCGGCGTGGAAGAGAACCGCATCCGTGTTCTCGGCGACCCCAAGTTCGACGCGCTGGAACCTCTACCGGAAAAGGAACGGCTCCGGCTACGGGATATTTTCAAGATCCATCCCGAATACCTGGTC
>PCWF01000125.1:2853-16851 GCA_002796165.1 Nitrospinae bacterium CG11_big_fil_rev_8_21_14_0_20_56_8 | reverse complement strand
GTCCGTCACCGATCTTCGCACCCATTTCCGCGTCGGATTCGACCGGATCGCCCGCGCGGTGGACGGGGTATCCTTCGACCTGGAGCCGGGAAAAACCCTGGCGCTGGTGGGAGAATCCGGATGCGGCAAAACGCAAACGGCTTTTTCGCTGATCCGCCTGATCGCCGAAAACGGATTTCATCCCACCGGCGGGATCCAATTCGATGGGGAAAACCTCATGGAATTGCCCGAGGAAGGGTTGCGTCAATTGCGCGGCAACAAAATTGCCATGATTTTCCAGGAGCCGATGACTTCTCTCAATCCCCTGTACCGCATCGGGAACCAACTGGAAGAACCGCTTCAACAGCATCGCAAAGTCCAGAAAGGTCCCGCCCGCGAAAGGGGAATCGATCTCCTGCGCCGGGTGGGGATTGCCGAGCCGCACAAGCGGATCGACAATTTCCCCCACGAGTTGTCGGGTGGGATGAAGCAACGGGTGATGATCGCCATGGCGCTGGCCTGCCAGCCCAAACTGTTGATCGCCGACGAGCCCACAACCGCGCTCGACGTAACCATCCAGGCCCAGGTGCTTCGCCTTATGGCCGATTTGCAACAGGAATACGGGATGTCCATTCTGCTCATCACGCACGATATGGGGATCGTGAACCAGATGGCCGATGCGGTCTGCATCATGTACGCGGGCAAGATCGTCGAACGGGGAAGCCGGGAACAGATTTTCAGCAACATGGCCCATCCCTACACCCGGAGGCTGTTCGATTCCATCCCGAAATCCGGGGACCGCGATTACCTGTTAAACACCATCCCGGGAATGGTCCCTCCCGCGACCGAATACGGCGAAGGATGCCTGTTTGCCGACCGGTGCCCTTTCGTCATGGACGTATGCCGTAAACAGGACAGCCCGATATATCCCCTGGAACCGGGCCACGAGGTGCGGTGCCATCTCTATGACCAGGGCCACCGGAAAGACGTGCATCAAGACACCGAGCGGGTTCCCGCGCCTTCTCGAAAACTGGAGGAAACAACGTTGATCCAGATCCTTTCCCTGAATACCCATTTCCCCGTTCGCAAAGGGGTATTCCTGAAAACCGTGGGCCATGTCCGCGCGGTGGATAACGTGAATCTCGATTTGAAGAAATGCACCACCCTGGCCCTCGTCGGCGAGTCGGGATGCGGCAAAACGACCCTCGGGGAATCCATTCTGCGGCTCAACCGGGATGCGCGGGGAAAGGTCCTGTTCGAGGGGACCGACATCATGACACTCGATACGCCCGAGCTCAAACAAGCGCGGCAACATTTGCAGATCGTTTTCCAGGATCCGTTCGGTTCCCTCTCTCCGCGCATGACCATCGAGGATATTGTCGAAGAGGGATTGAATGTCCACTTTCCCGATCTCCCTCCGGAAGCCAAGCGGAAAAAAGTTGAAGCGGTATTGAAGGAAGTGGGACTCAACACGTCCATCCTGGACCGGTATCCGCACGAATTTTCAGGAGGCCAGCGCCAGCGTATCGCCATCGCCCGGACCCTCATCCTGGAACCGGCATTCATCGTGCTGGACGAACCCACCAGCGCCCTGGACGTCTCGGTGCAGGCGCAAGTTCTCAACCTGCTTCGAGTCCTCCAATCCCGCCGAAGCCTGACCTACCTGTTCATCACGCACAATCTGAGTGTGGTGGAATACATGGCCGATTGGGTTGCCATCATGTACCTGGGCCGCATCGTGGAGTATGCCCCGGTCGAGGAAATATTCCGCAAGCCGGGCCACCCATACACCCGCTCGCTCCTCGACGCCGTGCCCCGCCTGAACGAGCGCAAACCGTTTGAGCCCATCGTGGGGGATGTTCCGTCTCCCAGCGACCCTCCTTCGGGATGCCACTTTCATCCCCGGTGCCCCATTTTCCTGAACGAACCCGCCGACTCCCCTCTGCGCCGAAAGTGTCAGACACAGTATCCGGAAAAAATCGGGAAGCCCACGCACTACCTCGCCTGCCATGCCCAGGGCGAGCCCAAGGGGAAAGAAAAAGAGGATTGAAATTCTTTGCCTTAAAAGTTCGATCTTTACAAGTGGGAAACCAGGGGCTATAAACAGAAACTTTTTGACCTCTCAAAGTTTCCCGCATGAAAAAGATTTTGATAGGCGTTTTGATTTTCGGTTGGATGGGAACTTCCGTCACAGGCTCGTCGATTGCCCGCGCGGAGGACCCGGTGGAATCGTTGAAGGAGGCGGTCGGGGATCATCCCGACGATGCGGAATTGCAATCGCGGCTGGGAATGGCTTATATGAGGGACGGCCAGTTCGAATTGGCGGTGAGCCCCTTGGAAACCGCCATCCGGCTTAAACCCGATTCCGCCCAGTATCAATATCAGATCAGTCTTGCCTATGCGGCGTTGGGGCGGAGCGAGGATAAAATCCGGTCTCTTCGGCAGACGATCCAGTTAGATCCAAATTTTGCGGGGGCGCACTTCAAACTCGGCCTGGCACATGCGGCGTTAAAACGGCACCAGGAGGCCAGCGAGTTTTACAAAACCGCTCTCAAGCTCGATCCCCTGTTTCCCAAGGCCCACTATTTTCTGGCCCTGTCCTACTATCTCACCAACAGGTTCAAGGAGGCCGTACCGCATTTGAAAGCGGAGATCCAGCAAAATCCGGATCAACCCGAGGCTTATTACACTCTCGGCCTGGTTTACCTGAAACTGGGGCAATACCGGGAAGCCCTGCCTCACCTCAAGACGGCGCGGGGGATGGTGTCCCTCATGGCCGAGTCCCCCATCACGTCCGCTTCCATTATTGCCGATCAGTAGACTGAAAATTCAACCGCCTGGGCTTTACCTTTGCCAAACAGGGTCAGAGTCCTCCCCGGCGCATCACAAAATAAAACATGATAGCAATCGCGCACACTCCCGCCAAACCCAAAACCACAACCGACCCTGCTGACATGAAAATCACCTCCAGAAAAAATATACGGCTGAAGCCAATCGGGCAAAAGGTCCGCCCTTCCGATCTCTAACAGGTTGCTGAAAAACTCTTTCGGGTGTCATTCTGAGCCGCTATGCGGCGAAGAATCTTGCCCGAAACCCTTGCCCAGCTTGAATTTACCAATCCGGCTAGATCCTTCGCTCGCACTCAGGATGACATTTTCGTAGTTTCTCAGCAACCTGCCAATTCAGGGAATGCAAAAGGCCCCTCCAAAATAAAACCCGGAGATGCCCTGAAACTCGAAACGTTTCAAGAATTTGGGGAATCCGGATCTCTTTGTTTGGTTTTCAAAATGCGGAACTCGATGTATATTTAAAACAGAGGATTGCTTTTTTCGATGTTAATCCAATGGTATTCGGAGGTGAATTATGCATCTTCTGTACCCGTTTGCCAAGCGATTTATAGCCGGAGAAGACCTTCCCACCGCCATGCGGTCCATCAACACCCTTTGCGGTCAGGGCTACTGGTCGACGATCGACATTCTGGGAGAACACGTCCACCTACCGGAGCAGGCAGACGCCGCCAAAAGGGCCTACCTGGACCTGTTGCAGGAAGCGAACCGGATGGGACATCGCATGGACTTTTCGGTCAAACTCACCCAGATGGGTCTCGATATCGACCCGGAATTCTGTAAGCGTAACGTGGAGGAGATCCTCCAGTCGGCGGGGAACCACACGGTGCGGTTTGACATTGAAGGATCGGAACACACGCAACGGATCATTTCCATGTGTGTGGATCTGCATGAAAAATATCCCAATCTGGGGCAGGCCCTGCAGGCGTATCTGTTTCGAACCGGATCCGACGTAGAGAATATGATTCAGCGCAGAGTATCGGTGCGCCTGTGCAAGGGGGCCTACAAGGAACCCCCGTCCATTGCCTGGCAGGACATGGACGACATTCGCGCCAATTTTCTGCAACAGGCGTTCCGCCTGCTCAAAGAAGGCCATGAGCCGTCGATCGCCACCCATGACGAATTCCTGTTGACCGAAATTCTGTCGTTCGTCGAAAAGGAAAAGATCGATCCCCAGTCGTTTTATTTTGAAATGCTGTATGGCATCCGGCGGGATCTGCAGGGACTGTTGCGTGACAAGGGATACCGCATGCGAATTTATGTTCCTTACGGGAAATCGTGGCTTCCCTATACCCTGAGACGGCTGGTGGAGAAAAAAGAAAACATCCTGTTTGTCCTGCGCCATCTGTTCCGGGAAACGGTTGGATTGAGAAGACTCAATTGATCGTCGAGACGCCTTGAGTGAAAACCGGAAAAATACGATGGGTTCGGGTCAGGAAAACCGGTTGACGGTGGTTTTCCTGACCACTTCGTTTCCCCGGTTCGCCGGAGATTTTGCAGGAACGTTTGTTTACCGATTCGCGGAAGAACTGTGCCGCCTGAATTGCCGGATCGAAGTGGTCTCTCCTCACAATCCGGAAGTTTCCCCTTCCACCCCTCATCCTGAAAATCTTAAAATCCGCCGCTTTCTCTATACCTGGGTCCCGGGTGGCCCTCGTCTGGCCTACCGGGGAGGATTGCCCGCCCAGTTGAAGGGAAATCCACTCCGTTGGCTCTGGCTTCCGGTCTTCATGATTGCCTTTTTCCTTTCCGGGCTGGCCGCCTCCCGCCGCGCGCATCTGCTACACGGATTCTGGCTTCCCGGAGCGCTGGTGGCGCTTCTCCTCGGCGCGACCCGTAACCTGCCGGTGGTGATCCATCTCTGGGGATCGGACTTCAAGGTATTGGGGCTTCCTATCGCCGCCCGGCTTCTCGTTCCCCTGCTTCGCCGCGCCGATACCATCATTTGCGAGGGAGAACCCTTTGCGCAGTCTCTCGAAAAAATGGGTTTTCCGGAAAACCGGATTCGTGTCCTTCCCAACGGGGTGGATCTGGATGCCTTTAGTCCACAGGACCGGGCCGCGGCGCGTCAAACCCTCGGCCTTCCACCCGACCCATTGACGATCGTAACCGTGGGTAGCCTTTCACCTCACAAGGGACAGGAATACCTGATCCGTTCCTTACCGGAGATTCCAAGATCGGGTTTGATGTTCCGGCTTTACCTGATCGGCGATGGTGAATACCGTCCCCAACTCCAATCCCTGGTTGACGAATTGAAATTGAACGACTACGTTACATTCGCAGGAACGAAAAAAACGGATGAGGTCCCGCTCTGGCTCAATGCGGCGGACATATTCGTTCAACCGAGCCTGAGCGAGGGCAACCCTAACGCGGTGCTGGAAGCGATGGCCTGCGGTCTTCCCATCGTTGCCACCCGTACCGGAGGCCTGCCGCAAATGATCGAGGACGGTGTCGATGGAATCCTCATTGCTCCGGCCTCGGCCGGGGACCTCGCGCGGCAGATAATCGCCTTGATGCAGGAACCCGATCGCAGAAAAAAATTGGGCGCGAACGGACTCCATACCGTCAGGGCGCGTTACGCATCCTGGAAAACCCAGGCCGAAATTCTGAAAGCCATGTATCTCTCTCTCCTTAATCCGGGATCCGCTACCTGACCCATGTGCGGACTCGCCGGTTTTCTTATCCCCGGAGCTTCGGAACCCCATTGGCCGCAGGCCCTGGAGCGCATGGGAGATGCCTTGAACCACCGCGGACCGGACGACCGGGGGATGTGGCTGGATCCCGCATGCGGACTGGGCATGGTTCATCGCCGCCTGTCCATCCTCGACTTATCGGAAAAGGGGCGGCAACCGATGTTTTCCCTTTCCCGCCGGTACGTCGTCGTCTATAACGGGGAAATTTTCAATTTCCGAGAATTGCGCAAGGAATTGAGTGCAACCGCCCCCCACGCCTTCCAATCCCAATCCGACACGGAAGTCCTGCTGGCCTGCGTCGAGCAATGGGGACTCAAGGAAGCCGTGGGTCGCCTGATCGGCATGTTCGCCTTCGCCTTGTGGGATCGGCGGGAAAACATCCTGCACCTGGTCCGCGACCGGTTGGGGATCAAACCCCTTTATTACGGTTCGGTCAAGGGGGGGCTTGCCTTCGCCTCCGAACTCAAAGCGCTGAAACATATGCCGGGATTCCAGAAGGCTATCGACCGAAGCTCGGTAAGCCGCCTGCTTCGTTACGGGTACATTCCCGCGCCCTATTGCATTTACAAGAATGTTTACAAATTGCCGCCGGGAACCATCCTTTCCGTTCCAAGGAATTCGGATGGAGACCTTCCGTCGCCCGTACCCTTCTGGTCCTTGAGACAAGCCTTCGAAACGGGACTCCATAAACCTTTTCAGGGTTCCAGCGAGGACGCCGCCGATGAGCTCGAAGCCCGTTTACGGGAATCGGTCCGGCTCCGTCTGATTTCCGACGTGGGATTGGGTGCGTTTTTATCCGGGGGAACCGATTCTTCGCTGGTCGTCTCTCTCATGCAGAAGCAGATGAATCGTCCGGCAAAAACCTTCTGCGTCGGTTTTGACAATCCCCACTTCGATGAATCCACTTATGCGCGGGAGGTGGCACAGCGCCTGGGTTGCGATCATATCAACCTCAAAGTAACCGCTAAAATGGCGCTCGACTCCATACCCCGCCTGCCTGAAATCTACGACGAACCGTTCGCCGACGCCTCGCAAATCCCGACGTTCCTGGTCTCGAAGCTGACGCGGGGCCACGTCACGGTCGCTCTATCCGGAGACGGGGGGGACGAATTGTTCGGGGGGTATTCCCGGTATGGTCAAACCCGTTCGATTTGGAATACACTGCATGGGTGGCCGGGTTCTCTTCGGTCGGTTCTGGCATCTCTGTTGCGCATGACGCCGCCAGGAATTTTCCCGGATCCCAAAACTCCCTACCGGTTAAGAAAACTTGCGGAGATCTGCACTTTTGCAAATGAGGATTCGTTATACGAAGGGATGGTTTCTTATTGGGATTCTCCGGACTCCGTCGTCCTCGACGGCAATGGCGACCCGGACCTGTTCCAGAGCCGCCGTCCTTTACCGGAAGGCCTCGATGATTTCCGGCGGATGATGTACCTGGATACCCTCACCTACCTTCCCGACGACATACTGACCAAGGTGGACCGGGCCAGCATGGCCGTGGGGCTGGAGGTGCGGGTGCCCTTGCTGGATCACCGCGTGGTTGAGTTTCTCTGGCGGCTTCCGCACTCCCTGCATGTGGATGAAACCTCTCCCAAGCTTTTGCTCAGAAAGGTGCTCGCGCGCCATATCGATCCGGCACTCTTCGATCGACCCAAAAAAGGGTTCAGCCTGCCGCTTTCGGATTGGCTGAGAGGCCCCCTGCGCGAATGGGCGGAATCGTTATTAAACGAGGACCGATTACGGCGGGAGGGATTTTTTGATCCTTCTCCCATCCGGTACCGCTGGCGCGAGCACCTGCAAGGGAAATGCGACTGGAAATATCATTTATGGAATGTTCTCATGTTCCAGGCCTGGCTTGAACGGCATAGCGGCTGACCGGCGTTATCCATGAAAATTCTTACCGTCTACTACAAGCACAAACCCGGCGGATTCTGCAAACGATTGCGGATGAAGATCGAAGCCTACCTGGAACAGGGATGGGAAGTACATTACATCGCGGTGGAGCCCTATCCGTACACTTCACCCCGGTTGATTCCCCACCTTCTCCCCTGTCCCTTTTCTTGCCACGATTCCCCGTGGTTCTGGCTTTATTTTTTCGTTACCGCACCTTTGTTTATACTTTTTACCGCTTATCGTTGCCGAATTCAGCTCCTGTCCATTTTTTCTCCGCTTTACGCGTCCCTCTGCATCCCGGCCCGGAGATTCCTGAACATACCGCTTCTTGAATTTCTGCGTAGCGTTCCCGCCCGGTGCTGGCCTTCTTCTCCCCGCTCCAGCTTTGCCCTGATCATCGAATCGGCATTGGAGAAATGGGGTCTGGAATATGGAGACCTGGTTCTGGCCAATTCGGAATCGGTCAAACATGCCATGATTGAAAAACACGGGAAAATGGCGGAAAAAATCGGGATCCTCTACAACAACATAGAGGAGTTCACCTTTGATCCACCCCGTCAACGGGAGCGGATTTTGTCCGAGTTTTCCCTCGACGAAAACAGCTTCATCATAGCGACCACCGGCCTTCTGGAAAAACGCAAAAACCTGGAATTTCTACTCACCGGGTTTTCCCGCACCCGGCACGATCGGTCCGTTCTGCTCATCATCGGGGACGGGAAGGAAATTGGGACGCTCAAGCGGCTCACCCTGGCTTTGAATCTGGCCAACCGGGTCATCTTCACCGGTTGGAGGAAGGACGCGCCGTCGCTGGTTCAGGGAGCCGACCTGTTCGTATTTTCCTCCTCGCAGGAGGGCTTGTCCAACTCCCTGCTGGAAGCCATGGCCTGCGGCATCCCCTGTCTGGTCAGCGGCATTCCGGAAAACAAAGAGGTGTTACCCGATCCCGAACATTGGTTTTCCCTCGCCCAGCCGGAACAATTGGCGGAAAAGATCGATCACCTGGTTACGGACCCCGAGTACTACCAGTCGCTGGCGGACCGCACCCGGGCCAAGCAGAAACGGTTTCGATTCGATTGGAAAAAAGAAGTGGTGGGTCGGGCCGAGCAAGCCCTGCATGCGGACCGCGAAAAGAAATGAACGAACGGTTTATTCTATACCGGCGGCGCGGGCCTGGAGGTCGGCACGAAAGGAACTTCGCACCAGGGGCCCGGCTTCGACATGCAGGAATCCCAGACGTTCGCCCATCTCCTTATACCGGGCAAAGCGTTCCGGCGAAATGAACTCCACAACATCGAGATGATCCCGGGTCGGGGCCAGGTACTGGCCGAGGGATAAAATCTGACAGCCGACCGAAACCAGGTCGCGCATCGTTTCGGACACCTCTTCTTCCGTTTCCCCCAATCCCAGCATCAGACTGCTTTTCGTGATTTTCCCCTGCTCGCGGGAAGCCAGGCGCAAGGTCTCAAGCGACCACTCATACCGGCATTGCGGGCGAACCCGTTTCTGCAGGCGGGCGACAGTTTCCAGGTTGTGCGCGAGGATATCCGGTTCGGCGCGGCACACGGTACCGATAGAGTCCCGGTCCCCCCGGAAGTCGGGGATCAGGGCCTCTACCTTGATATGGGGACAACGTTCCCGGATGGCCCGCAACGTCTTCGCCCAGTGAAGGGCGCCGCCGTCGGGAAGATCGTCCCGGTCCACGGAAGTGATCACGGTATATTTCACTTCAAGTTGGGACAACATGGACGCCACTTCATCCGGTTCGCCGGGATCGAGAGGGCCGAGATGACCGGTGGGGACATCGCAAAACCGGCAGGCGCGCGTGCAGGTGCCGCCCATGATCATCAGGGTCAGCGTCCCGGCGTTCCAGCAGGTGCCGATATTCGGGCAGGAAGCAGACTCGCACACCGTATTCAGTTTGTGATAACGGACGAGGGATTTCAGCCGCGTGTAGTTCTCCCCGTGCGGCAACGGAACTTTGAACCAGTCGGGTAACCGTCTTCGGGGTTTCTCTTGCAAGTTGGAAGGGGAATTCATCGCACCGGATGGGACAGGATTGCGTTGGATGGGGCGGAAATTAACTCTTTATGCCCCGCGGATCAATAGTATAATTATTCCGGGCAAAATGGAAATATTTTCACACCTCGGAAAGTGCCCGGTCCCGCACCATGCTCCCTATAACGATCGACCGATACATCCTAAGTGAGTTGCTAAAACTGTTTATCCTCAGCGTGGGGGCGCTTACGTTTCTCATGTTCCTGGACAAATTCCTGTTCATAGCCGAGTTGATCGTGAACCGGGGCGTCACGTTTTTTGAGATCCTTAAGATTCTGGCGTTCATCTCCCCCGCAATCCTCGCATTGACCATCCCGATGAGCGTGCTGGTGGCTTCGGTGGCGGCATTCAATCAGTTTTCCACTTACAATGAGTTCATTGCCATGAAAGCCAGTACCTGGAGCTATCTCCAGTTGATGCGGCCCGTGGTCTATTTTTCCCTGATCGCCTACCTGCTTGCCAACCTGGTCATGTTTCTCGCCCTTCCCTGGGGAAATCTGTCTTACAAAAAACTGATCTACAATATTATTCAGAACCGGGCAGACCTGGACATCAAACCCAACGTATTCAACAAGGATTTCGACAAGCTTATCTTTCTGGTAAAGGATCGAAACGATACTCAAATGGGGGGTATTTTCCTCGCGGACATGAGCAATACCGAGGTTTCCAAGGTCATCACCGCGCGGGAGGGATTTATCATGCCGAACCGGGAGACGCTCAAGATTCAGCTTCAACTCAAGAACGGCACCATCCATGAGTTGAGAAAGAGCAGAAGCGAATACCAGACTCTGAACTTCGACCGGTATGATTTAACGCTGAATTTACCCGCCGCGGAGCGGCTCAAGGAAGAGGCGCTGGTGGGAAACCGGGAACTTTCGTTAAAGCAAAACCTGGAGCGTATTGAAGAACTTAAAAAGAAAGGCCTGCCTCTCAATGGTCCGCAGGTGGAACTGAGCAAGAAATTCTCGATCCCCTTCACCTGCCTGCTGTTTGGGTTAATGGGAGCCCCGCTGGGAATCCACTCCCGAAGGTCGGGGAAATCCGGTGGATTCGCCCTTTGTATCATGGTCATTTTGATTTATTACATCGGCTTGATTTCGACGCAAAACCTGGGCCGGTTGGGAGAGATCAATCCCTACTTGTCCGTCTGGATCCCCAATTTTGTTTTTCTCGGGGTGGCGGGTTATTTTACCTATAAGATGGAAAAAGACATCCCCTTCAAATTTTCAGACTGGATCGGCAACCGGATATTCATGATTTGGGAAAAACTGCGGAAAACGATTCAGGCGGTCTCTTCACAATCCCGACCGCAAACCGCGGGGCCATTCCGGCCGAGCGTAAAACAAACCCGCTCCCATGACTTGCGGGACTTACGGAAAAACGTAGCATCGAAAGCACGGTCCGGTAAAACCGATACCCCGCGCGTTCGGCCGACTTTAAAGTGAGGTAAGTATGAACAGGTTACTGGAAAACTCTTTCGGGTGTCATTCCGAGCCGCAATGCGGCGAAGAATCTTGCCCGAAACCCTTGTCCAGCTTGAATTTACTAATCAGGCTGGATCCTTCGCGGAGTTTATCCTGAGTCTGCCGAAGGACTCAGGATGACATTTTTGGGGTTTTTCAGCAACCTGCTAGAGTAGATTTAGTGTGAATTCGCTAAAATTGTTTTTTGAGATCGGGGATAAGCCCATTGCGACATCGCAACATTGCGGAATAGTTTGGTCCCCTGAAGTAACCCGCCGCCGGAGAAAAACTCCGGGGATATCCATGAAATCTGGAGGAAAGAATGCCAACCGCAAAAGACATCATGTCCCGAAACGTGGTCACCGTAAAGAAAAACACGACCATCAAGGAACTCTCGAAAATTTTCGTTGAGAAAAAG
This sequence comes from Nitrospinae bacterium CG11_big_fil_rev_8_21_14_0_20_56_8, assembly GCA_002796165.1. Taxonomy (GTDB): domain Bacteria; phylum Nitrospinota; class Nitrospinia; order Nitrospinales; family VA-1; genus 21-14-0-20-56-8. The sequence continues at coordinate 5,504 of PCWF01000125.1, read as the reverse complement.
GTGAACGGGGTTCCCGTTGTGGACGATGAGGGAAACGTGGTGGGAATCGTCACCCAGGGCGATTTGATCGAGCAGAACAAAAATCTTCATATCCCCACGGTCATCGCTTTATTCGACGCGGTTCTGTTCCTCGAAAGCGAAAAGAAATTTGAGTCCGAGGTCAAGAAACTCACGGGGACCCGCGTGGAGGATATCTATCAGAAAAAGGTGGTGACGGTTCCGCCGGATATGGATGCAAGCGATATCGTTACCGTGATGGCGGAAAAGGAGATCCACACACTGCCGGTCGTCGATGGAGGCAGGCTGGTGGGGGTGATCGGCAAGCTCGATCTCATTCGAAGCATGAGCTGACGGTCAATCTTCCATGCCTTCCGGCCTTCCCGCGACATAGGGATACTTGAAGGCCACTTCTCCCGCGGCAATCACCTCTTCCATCGGCCGTCCTTGGCATTTATCGGGAAAGGATTTCCGGAACGTCCGCGCGGCCGCAATGAACGCCTTGAACAGAGGGTGCGGCTCCATGGGGGAGGACTTGAACTCGGGATGGAATTGCCCCGCTACAAACCAGGGATGATTTTCAATTTCCACAATCTCCACCAGGTTGCCGTTCGGTGAAAGGCCGCTGAACTGAATTCCCGCTTCCTCAAGTTGGATCCGGTACTGGTTGTTGAATTCGTAACGGTGCCGGTGGCGTTCGCAAATCTCCCGGAATCCATAGGCCTGGAACGCTTTTGAGTTTTTCCGGAGCTGGCAGGGGAATTCTCCAAGCCGCATGGTTCCCCCCTTGTTGCCATTCATATTCTGATCGGGCAAAAGATCGATGATCAGGTAGGGAGAAGTAGACGAAAATTCCGCGCTGTTGGCTTTTTTCAAATTGGCGACGTGCCGGGCAAACTCGATGACGGCGCAATGCATCCCCAGGCAGATGCCGAAAAAGGGAACCTTGCGTTCCCGCGCGAATTGCACGGCCTCGATCTTCCCCTCGATGCCCCGCTCCCCGAATCCGCCGGGAACCAGCACGCCATCGCAATGCTCCAGCTTCTGAGTCCCATTTTCCTTTTCCAGGTCCTCCGCATCCACCCAATGAAAATTGACCTGGAGGTTGTTCCCGATTCCCCCGTGCACCAGGGCTTCGCTCAGGCTCTTATAAGACTCCTTGAGTTCGATATATTTCCCGACGATGGCGATATCCACCTCGCCCTCGGGTTTTTTGATTTTCAGATTGATGTCCTGCCATTGTTCCAGATTGGGTTCCCGCACGGGCAGGCCCAGTTTGCGGAGGATGTTCGCGCATAACCCTTCCTTGTGCAGACTGAGCGGAACCTGGTAGATGCTTTTCACATCCATCGCGGTGATCACCGAGTCCACGTCCACATTGCAGAACAGGGCAATTTTCTTCTTGATGCTTTTGGAGAGCAGTTTCTCCGTACGGCACAGAAGGATATCGGGTTGGATACCGATTTCACGCAGTTTTTGAACGCTGTGCTGGGTGGGTTTGGTCTTCACCTCTCCCGCCGTCCGGATATAAGGGACGAGGGTGAGATGGACATAAAGGACGTCCTTGGGCCTCACTTCATATCTGAACTGCCGGATGGCCTCCAGGAACGGAAGGCTTTCGATATCCCCCACCGTCCCGCCAATCTCACAAATCACCGCATCCACCCCGTGCCGGACTTCCCGGATATGTTTCTTGATCTCGTCGGTGATGTGCGGGATCACCTGCACGGTGGAGCCGAGGTAATCCCCCCTTCGCTCCTTTTGAATCACATCGTGATAAATCCGCCCGGCGGTGACGTTGTTGGCCCGGCGCATCCGGGCATGGGTGAATCGCTCGTAGTGCCCCAGGTCCAGGTCCGCCTCCGCGCCGTCGTCGGTGACGTAGACTTCACCATGCTGGAACGGATTCATGGTTCCGGGATCGACATTGATATACGGGTCGAGCTTCATCAGGGTGATCTTCAATCCGGAACATTCCAGCAAACTGCCGATGGAAGCCGCGGCAATTCCCTTCCCCAGGGAAGAGAGAACCCCACCCGTGACAAAAATATATTTGACCCGCTTGTGTGTCTTCCGTTTCAAGACCGTCTCCCTAAAGGTGAACTCATAATAGAATCCATTGGACTGTCATCCCGTGGCGTTCATCGCGTCCAGAGACCGTTCTACCCGCGCAATATCCGCCGGGGAATCCACTCCGAGGGACCGCTGATGTGTTTCCAGAACCTGAATGGTATGTCCCGCCTCCAGCACCCGCAACTGTTCCAGTTTTTCCAGCGTTTCCAACCGTGAAGGAGGCAACCGGGAAATGTCCAGGAGAAATGATCTGCGGTAAGCATAAAGCCCGATATGCTTGTACCAGCCCGCCGAAGAAGTGGGGCATCGCCGATCCAGATGAACCCAGGCCTCCCGATCATAGGGGATGGGTGCCCTCGAAAAATATAACGCTCTTCCCCCCTCATCCACAACCACTTTAACGATATTTGGATCAAAAATATCTTCTTCCGGTCCAAAAGGCATCATCAGCGTGGACATGGAAAGGTTCTTTCCTTCCAGAAACGGGCGGGTCACCAGATCGATATTTTCCGGAGGCATCAGCGGTTCGTCTCCCTGGAGATTGACCACCACGTCGCATTCCAGCCCTTGGGCCACTTCCG
>PCWF01000125.1:220-2754 GCA_002796165.1 Nitrospinae bacterium CG11_big_fil_rev_8_21_14_0_20_56_8 | reverse complement strand
CCCACACCCGATCCAGCGAACGGGCTTTCCCCGCCTGTTCCCAAACCCGCTGGATCATCGTTTTCCCCCGGATGACCGCCAGGGGTTTGCCGGGAAAACGAGACGATGCCCATCGGGCGGGAATCACCCCGATCACCCTGGGTTTAGTAGGCATGCCGGTTGACGAATCCCTTCCAGATGGTCATCAGGAGGATTTTCAGGTCGAACCACAGGGACCAATGTTTGATGTAATACAGATCGAACTCTATCCGTTTTTCCAGAGACGTATTTCCCCTCCATCCGTTAACCTGGGCCCATCCGGTCAGCCCGGCCTTCATTTTTAAACGCAAAACGTAATGGGGAATGGACTTCTTGAATTCCTCCACAAACACGGGCCGCTCCGGCCGGGGACCCACCAGACTCATGTCTCCCATAAGCACATTGAACAACTGGGGCAACTCGTCCAGGCTGGTTCCGCGGATAAACTTACCCAGCCGCGTTCGACGGTCGTCATTTTCGCGGGCCCAGACGGGACCCGAATCCTTTTCCGCATCGGTCCGCATGGACCGGAATTTGAGCATGGGAAACACCCGGCGATCCAGCCCTTCGCGTTCCTGCCGGTAAAACACCGGCCCGGGAGATTCCAGCTTCACCAGAACCGCAACCAGGATCATGATCGGGGAGGTGATAATAATGGCGAGTGTCGAAAGCAGGATGTCTGTCGTGCGTTTGATGACAATGTTCCATCCGTACAAGGGGGTGTCACTCAAATTCACGATGGGAAGCCCGTCCAATTCTTCCACTCCCGCCTGAATATTCATGAATTGCAGGAGATCCGGAACCACCCGGATGCTGACGGTCTCCTCCCCCAGATAACCCAAAATGGTTTCCAGCCGGTCACCCGATTTAAGCGGAAGCGCGATGTACAACTGATCCACGCCTTTATCCTTGATCAACCGGGTCACTTCGCTATAAAGCCCGATTACGGGGATACCCTTGAACTGTTGTCCCACTTTGGCGGGATGACTGGTGAGATAACCCACGATCTTGTACCCGTATTCGGGATGAAGACGAATTTTTTCCGCAACGGTTTGGCCCAGTTCCCCCGCGCCCAGGACCAGGATATGGCGCAGGTTGTATCCCCGGCGGCGAAGCTCCATGAGAAACCGCCGGACAACCCAATGGGACACGCCCATCAACAGGGTCAGCAGTCCCCAGAAATAAACCGCCACCGCCCGGGAAAACGATTCCTCCCGGTAAAAAAACGTGATGGATGCGAGGATCAGGACGGAAAAGCTGGTGACTTTGAGAATTTTGACCAGCTCGGAAAAATACGGCTTTCCCCGAAGCGGTTGATACAGCCCGACCGCTTTTGCCGTGGCCAGCACCACCAGGAGAATAGGAATCAGAGCCCAAAGGTAAATTTCCGGCTCGGGAAGGCCGCGCTCGAGGGGGATCCACCGGAGATGGAACCGGATGTAATAGGCTCCCAGCCAGGACAGCGCAATGACCAGGATATCGGAAGCTATGAGAGCCGAGAGAAAAAGTTGGCCGTGTTTCTTCAGCATCGACGACTTGCCAGCCGTTCTTCTATAAATTGCCCGATACGTTCGGTAAACACCGGCACACCAAACTCAAGGGCATGGTTGCGAATCGATTCCGGATCGAACTGATCTTCAACGGATTCAAAGTGCCGAATCGCGGACAAGAGGGATTCCGCCGTGGGCTCATGGAAGAAGACGCCGGTGGGACTCGCCGTGTGTTTCTCGGAAATTCCGGTCTCGGGTTTCCATGTTGGCCGGTCGGGAATTACGGTTTCCAAAACTCCCCCTCGTCCCAAGGCGATCACCGGCCGCCCCATGGCCTGGGCTTCCAGGGGGGTGATTCCGAAGTCCTCTTCACCGCAGAAAATCAGAGCCCGGCAACGGGCATAACAGGAACGAACCTCCGCGCCGGACATCCATCCCTTGAACTGTATCCCGGGTCCCGCCCGGCTCTTCAGGGCTTCGGCGTCCTGACCCTCCCCGATAATGGTCAAAGGATAACCCAATTCATTGAAGGCTTCAACCGCTAAATCGACGCGCTTGTAGGGCGCAAACGCCGATACCACCAGAAAAAAATCTTCCGGTTTTTCGCCGGTGGGAGAGTAAAAATCCGTATCCACCGGGGGATGGATCACCACCGCCTCGCGGTGGTAATACCGTTGGATCCGCTTGCGGACATGATGGGAATTGGCGATGAATTCATGCACCCGGCCGCTCGTTTCCACGTCCCATTTCCGCAGAAAGGGAGTCACTAGGGCCATCCCCGCCCTTAACGTCCACCCGGCACGTCCCGGACCGAAATATTGGTCATACTGATCCCAGATGTAACGCATGGGAGTATGGCAATAGCAGACATGCAGGGAACCCGCGGGGGGATTCACTCCTTTGGCCACGCAATGACTGCTACTGAGAACCAGGTCGTAACCCTGCAGATTCAATTTCCCGATCGCCCAGGGCATCAGGGGAAGCAAATACCGGTACCGCTTATCGATCTGGGGAACGTTTTGCAGA
>PCWF01000125.1:0-147 GCA_002796165.1 Nitrospinae bacterium CG11_big_fil_rev_8_21_14_0_20_56_8 | reverse complement strand
GCAAAACACTTCAAGACATTTTTCTCCGCCCCTCATTCCCGTCAACCAGTCATGAACGATCGCGATTTTCATCAAAGGAAGGGACGAAGGATTGGGAGGGGATTAAAGCACCGAAGGAGCCTCCAGACCCCACCGGTTCCACCAGGG
>PCWF01000217.1 GCA_002796165.1 Nitrospinae bacterium CG11_big_fil_rev_8_21_14_0_20_56_8 | reverse complement strand
AAATTGAGTCTGGAGGCAAGATAGGCCCGGCCCAATGGATTTTTCAATTCGTAAATTATAAGAGGTTCCGGACGCCTTCTCCTTCCAATGGGTCCGGCATTAAAGATATCGAAAAAGGACACCGCTTTATTGGCCAGGTTCCAGAAAGATTTGGCTCCGGCAATGGCCTCAATTTCTTCCGAGCCGGTGTCCTGCGTTACCGCCAGACTGAATTTGTTCATCCCTTGTATGACGCGATCGGTTACCAGGTATTTGACATTCGCGGCGAGAAGGAGGGAGATGTTCCAATCCCCCGCTTTCGGCTCCCGCCGGAATTTATGTTCCGGATGAGATTGTGGTCCCTGCTGGAGCAAGAGATTGTATTTATATTGAAAAAATTCCTCAGTCTGTTGAGCATCTTTCAGTTGGGGAGCGACCAGTTTCTCAAAATATTCCTTGTACGGCCCATTGAAGAGAGGGCCCCGGACTCCCACGGTTTCCAGCCCGCTATTTCCGGCCATGGCATCGGGAATTCCCACAAAACCCGCACGGAAGGGGGATGCACCCCCATTCTCCCGGGCAAGGTTCAGTAGCACCGGGTGGCTCTGAAAATACCGGTTGTACGGAGTTCGTTCCCCGCCGTCCGTCAACCGGATTGATTTCAGGGCAAGGAATACGCCCATCAATAGAACCGCCATCATCCAGGGTCTGGGCCAGACGATGTTTGTCTTTCCCCGTCCGGGAGAAAAACTTTCGGAATGCAATGCCTGGGACCCCAGGAGAACCATTGCCGGTAACAGAACGTTCAAACCTTTCCAGAGTGGAGAGGGATAATCCCGCAAGAGCAACACGATCGATCCGAGGAGAATGAGAACATAAAATCCTCTCCGGGTTTTGGGCTCCCCGGTCAGGAACGATTCGGCGGACTGAGCGGAATGAAGAATCAGCATGATGGGAAGAACCCAGCTTAGTTGATGGACGTCCAGCAAACCCAAGGGGGATCCTTTCAGGATCAGGTGCATTTTCGAATTGAAAAAACCGGCGCAAAGGAAAAGTGCAACCAGCGGTAAAAAAGTTTTCCACAATTTCCTGTCCCCTCGAAGAAGAGCAACACTCCCCAGCATGAGGAGAAATACGAACGATGAGGCGGAGGTGTCAATGATGATGGACTGGACGGTCTGCGTGAAAAAATCCTGGGCCAGATCCGTCCACACAAGCGGAGATTCGGTTGCAACCGCCGTGGAGCCCCGCTGGGACAACTTCAAATAATCGAGGATGCTGTAAAGGGTCGGAAGGATAAAAAAGAAATAACCTGTCCAGAAGATCAGGTATTGCTTCATCCATTGTTTCATCCGGGCCAGGTTCGGCCAGGTAAGAGAAAGGATCAGAAGGAGGTGAAAAAGAGGGTAGATGGGGGTTGTCAGGACCGGGTATGAAACCCAGCAAAGGAGCACCAATCCGATAGCCCTTGAGATGAAATCAAACTTTTGAATTTTGTCTCCGGTTGAGTCATGAAGCCATACAAAAATCAAGGGCAAAACATAGGTGAAGACTAGGTGAATTAATGGGTGGCCCGAAACCTGGGAGGTGAAAGCGAAAAAAATTCCAAAGGAAAAGGCGATGTTGAAGGGGACTTTTAGAATTCTGATTAAAAAAAGATACATCCCATATCCCGCCAGGGTCATGAGGAGAATGACTACGCCGTGATAAATCACCCAGGGAGGAAAAACGGTGGACAGGAGAACAAGCAGATAAGTCGGGCCGAACTGGTGCGCGTAAGCGGGTTGTCCTCCTCCCAAATCGGGAAGCCAGAAAAAGACCCCCACCTCCTTGATCCACCGGGCCATCGATTGATAGCGGATCATTTCGCTGTCGAACGAGTCGTGGATGCGGACAGGGGCATACGGCCCCAGTAACACTTTGTCGAAGTGAAATAAAAGGGCCAGACAAAAAAAGAAAAGTAAAATTCTCCGGTTATTTTGGAGAAAAAACAACCACGGCGGGATGGGAAAATTCATGGGCAAGGGATTTTCGTGGAGGCGCTCGTTTTGCTCATCGTATCTATGAGAGCCGGTATTGGGCGGTTACGGATATTTTAATATCCTCATTTCCGGTACGAAGGGAATGGTTAAATTCGTTCCATTGGGGGAAATAATTTCCCCTTACTTGGTCTTAAAGTAAAACGTTCCCATCCCGGATTCCGTGAGGGTGGACCCCAATAAATGGAAACCATACTTTTCAAGATAGGCCTTGTAATTGTGTTTGTAGTCCCGGCTTTTATAATTGAAGCTGAGTTGGGTTTCCGAAACAGGTTCCCGAAGAATTCCATAAACCGGATGGTCCAGGACCGACAATTTGTGGAAAAACCCGTGGATGTTTTCCGGGTCGAAATGCATTAAAACCAGATATGTGAAAAAAAATGGAGTAAGAGAAAAGGCATCCATCTCGTCCAGGATGTTGGCCCGTTTATAGGCGATATTTTTAAATTGATGCTGGATTTCCCGTTCATACAGGATTTGGGATTCGTTGGATATGTCATAACCCACAAACCCGATTTGCGGATAACGTTTGGCCAGTTCGCGGGTTCGGCCGAATCCACCGCAACCGATTTCCAATATCCGCCCGGTTTTTAAAGCCATGTCGTCCATGTATTGATAAAAATCTTCATTCAGGCGGGGCTCCTCAAGCATTTTGTATCCCGTTTCCCCATAGTCGTTCCAATGGATTTTCTGCCACTCGGTTTGCGGGAGTTTCCGGTGCTTGAATTCAAAATATTCGTTATAGGCGGCGTTAAGATGGAACAAGAGTTTCGAATGTTTTTTGATTTCCACGTGGCAGTTTTGCCCGGGGAAGTTGAAGCAGTGTTTTCGGATGTGGGCCCAAGTAGGGTTGTTGTGCAGGAAATAACCCACGACAATCCAAAAGGGCCTGGCGGCGCAGTAATACAGAAATTTGTTGTGTTCCTTATTGATCATGCATTCGAGGGGATGGGAGGGTCACCGCAAAAATTTCATGAATGACTGTTTGTTTTCAATGGGGGTGGTTGTGGGGCGGCCCAGGTTTTTCCGCGCCCCTTTGCGGACCAAAATTTCCAGAAGGGCAGGCCCCGGGCTCCCGTTCAATTCTTCCATTCCCTGGCTGACCGCTTCTGCCGTTTCCGCTTTCAGGGTTATGCGATAACCGCAGGAACGGGCGATGGTCTGGAAATCGATATCCAATCCCGCCGTCGCCTGGCCCCCGACGGAATCGTGGGCGCCGTTATTGATCAGGATATGCTTGAAATTGGTACACGGGGAAAGGCCATTGATGGCCAGTGACCCCATATGCATCAGGACCGCTCCATCCCCATCAATGCAATAAACCTGCCGATCCTGTTGTTGCAGGGCGATCCCCAAAGCAATATGCGAAGCATGCCCCATGCCGCCCACCGTCAGAAAGTCACGATTGTGCCCTGCGTTTTGATTTTCCCGATGCTCGAAAAGTTCCCTTGAGGCCATACCGGTTGTGGCAACAACGACGCTGTTGGGTTCGAGGCAATCGACCACCCTTTGAATCGCCTCCTCCCGCACCATGGGAAACGGGGTGTCGGTTTTTTTTTGCAGGGAATAGGGTTGAAACGTTTCTTTCCTGACGACCAGGGCAAAAGGCCCCCCCGATCTGTTAAAGTGACTAACGGCTTCGGAAAGGATGTCGCCTGCTTCCGTAATCTCAGAGGGGAGAATTGCATATGGGATTTCCATGGCCTGCAACAGGGGGATCATGACCCGGCCCTGTTTCTTGTGCTGGGGTTCATCCTTCACTCCCGGTTCCCCCCGCCAGCCGATCAGAAGGAGCATGGGAATGGAGTACACCTCCGGATCGGCCAAAGACAAAATCGGGTTGACGATGTTACCCAACCCGGAATTTTGCAGGTAAATCAGGGGAATTTCCCCGGTGGACAAATGGTATCCCATCCCCAGGGCGACGGCCCCTCCTTCGCTGGCGCTGATGATATGCTCGCGGGGCGGCACGTGATCGGCCAAATAGGCGCAAAAATCCTTTAAAAGGGAGTCTGGAACTCCCGAGAAAAAGCGGATATCCTGTTTTACCAGTAATTCGAAAAAACGATGTGCTTCCAGCATATCAATCCACTCGTTCAAGACATTGCGTTGCCCCTTCAACCCGGAGCCTGAATCTTTGCAGAAGATAACATTATTCGTCGGCAGATTCTACAAAAGACCGGGCGCGGAACTTTTTGAAAAAAAGGGTGTTGAAGGGCCGTGGGTATTGCATCGGCTTAAAATAAACGAAATGATGAACCGAGCCATTCAATCGGTATGACCGAACACCCGAACTCCGCCCATTTACAGGATCGTCTGCAGAACGCGGGATTTATCCGTGATGTGAACGATATTTATGTTCCCGCTGACGGGCCGAGTCAAACCGACCGTTCCCAAACTTCCTTTATCGGGAATCTGATTGAAAGGGCCGGGCCGGAAAAAAGTTTGCGTCTGGCCTTGCAGGGTTTGGATCCGCAATTGGAAAACACCGTTTATTCTTTAAAGGCGGAAGCCTGCCTCGAGTTGCTCGATATTGGCCCCGAAGAAGTGTGTGTGGATTGGGGTTGCCGGTACGGGACTTTGGCTCTGGGCATGTATAAGCGGGGAGGCCGTGTCATCGCGGTTGATTCCTCTTTGGATTATCTCGAATTTCTCACCCTGAGAAGGCGCCAGGAAGCGGTTGGGGAATTCTACTGCGTGCTGGATGATCTGCAAATGAGCATTCTGAATATTGGACCCGACGTGGTGGTTTTGAACGGAGTGTTGAATGGATCGTCTTCCCGCCAGACGAAGTCTCGCTTGGGAACGGTTTACGATCGTCTGCCGAAGGGAGGCAGGGTGCTTTTTGCCGCGAAAAACAAGTTCGATTATTCGCGGTGGGTCACCGGGCGGGAGGATAAGACATTCGGCGCCTCTGGCCTTTCGGGAGGAAACCCCGAGGGTTTCCCGGGTGCTCTCTCATTTTCACAAGTGGAATCCATGATGAAGTCCGCCGGGTTTTCAGATATCCAGTTATACATGGTTTTCCCCAATGCCGTGGCTCCCGACCTGATATTGCCTCTGGAGGGGGGCCTTCGGTATTATCGGGAGCACGGAGAGGGAGCCCGAACGGTTTCCGATAAAGTCAGGAGAGTGGTGGAATATTTTCTGATGAAAAAATTGCAGGCGGGGTTTCTCGCGCCCTCTATCATGGCGGTTGGAGTCAAATGAAGGCGATCGTCAGTAATTGCACGCATGGCGGAAGCATCTGCACCTCCCTCCTTTTCGATCCGGCGGGGCGCCCTCTGGGGGTCGCTAAATCGTCAACGGGAGAGGGGATCGTCAATCTTCGGCAGGAGGTGGATGGTTGGAAGTGGTACAACTCCCGGACCGAGATCAAAGTCGAATGCGAGGTCGAACGGGACGATCCCGATTACATGCTGGTGAAAATTGGATTTATACCGGGACGGATGTATTCGCTTCGTGACGGAATCATCAATAATGCCGAGCCGCTGTTTCAAATTGTAAAACACTACGCCAACGTCTGGAGTGAATATTCGGGCCGGGAGAACGCGCCGTTGCATGGAGACCTTGCGCTGACCAATGCCATCTTCGTTGGGCCGCAACCGGTTTTTATCGATTGGGAACACTTTCTCCCCTCCGGCCCTCCGCTGGGATTCGATGCGGTGTATATGCTTTATCTGTCACTTTGGTTCGAAGGTTGGGGGGAACGGTTTGAGAAACATTCCATTGAGTTCATCGGAAAAATGCTGGCTTACCTGTGGGTGCGGCAATGCCTCGACCCGTCTCTTGCCGTCTCTCCACTCCGCGCCATCCGTAAAATCATTTTTGATCATCCCGCTTGGTGGGGGCCGCAGGCGAAAAAACTTCCCCCGCTTCTGTTTTCCGACGAAGCGGTCTTCCACCTCGACCGGCACATCAACACCATGACGCGGTTGGAAGACCTGATCGGTCCTGGGAAGTAGGTTTATCCCCGGTCCGACCGCGAAGTCCGGTCCGAATCCGTCCGGTGAGCCCGGTAGCTTTGGGCTTCGATGAAAACCCGCCGGATGTCCGGATGATCGCTTTTGATGTGCGTTTCGAACCGGGAGATGACGTCTTCCACCTGCTCCGACGAAAGGGCGTCCGAAAAATCGAGGCTGATGGTCAATAAAATGTCGTGCGGTCCCAGGTGAAGGGTCAGGACCTCGTTGATATGCTGGACGGCGGGATCCCGGGCCAGAATTTGCCGGATGTCCATCACGACCTGGGAATTGGCCGATTCCCCGATCAGCAGTCCTTTACACTCGAAGGCGAGCAGGCAGGCCGTCGCCGCCAGGATGCAACCGATCAGGATCGAGGCTACCCCATCCAGCTCCGGTTTTTGCAGAGCGTCGCTGAGATAAATGAACACCAGGGCGACCCCCAATCCGAACAGGGCCGCGGTGTCCTCAAACATAACGGTGAACAGGGCGGGATCCTTGCTTCGGCGGATGGACTCGAACCATCCCAGATTCCCCTTGGTTTTTTTAAATTCCTTGAACGCAACGTAACAGGAACCGGATTCGAAAAAGAGGGCCAGGATCAGAATGATGTAATTGATGAAGGGATCGGTGAGGGGGGTGGGGGACTTGATTTTATGCAATCCCTCATAAAAAGATATTCCGGATCCGAGGCCGAAAATCAGGATTGCCACCACAAAACTCCAGAAATACACCTCCATTCCATAACCAAAGGGATGACGAGCATCGGCAGGTTTTTTGGACCGCTTCAGGCCATACAACAAGAGAAATTGATTGCCGGTGTCCACCAGGGAGTGGATGGCCTCGCTGAACATGGCCGAACTTCCCGTATAGAAAGCCCCCCCGAATTTTGTAACGGCAATGAGGAGATTCCCGACCAAGGCGGCAACGATCGCCTTGATGGATGAGGGAGAGGACACGGTGCCACCGCTTTCTATCGATGAAGTTAATAATTCCCCGGCTAACCGGCCTGCAGGTTTTCGCAACCTTGACTGAAATTGTATAGGGGGCGGAACCTTTTTGAAAATCTTTTCTCCGGGAAATGCGCGTTCAGGAAAAAAGCGGGCCTCCGGGGCGAGCGCGGGTAAAAGTGGGTTTCCGGGTTCCTTTACAACAGGCTGGAAAGCGCGGTGGAGATCCTCAAAAATGAAAAAATTCCGAAAAATTAACCTGTGGGTCCCTCGGAGGGGAGGCGCCGGGTCAAACCCGGTTCCAGGGTCCGAGGTACAGGACCGCAAGCAGGATCAGCATCCCCAGCCACACGTTGCGGAAGAGACCCTGACGGTATTGGAATTCCTTCCGTTCCTCGCGGGAAGGCGAGCGCCGCGAGAAGAGGTAATATTCCACCCAGAGCCATAACGGCGGCGTCACCGCCCAGGCTCCCAGGATGGTAGAGCGCGGACATCCCGTCAAGTGCGACCGGTACGTGTACAGGGCTCCAAGGACAAACAGAACCGGGGTGGCATAGTGAAGAAACCGGTTCCCTTGGCCTTTCGGCGTGTCTTGGGATGAAGAGGTGTGCTCCATTTGAAAACCTTGCATGCAAGACCGGCACGGGTTGATGCCAATATCATTGTCATTGAAATCATTCCCATTGGCAAGGAGAGCTTTGCATAAGTCGGAGAAAGGCGCCGAAAGTGTCGTGCTGAGCCCGTCGAAGCACAACCGGAGACCGCCCTTCGACCAGCTCAGGGCGACATATTTGAGTTACGCAAAGCTCCCATTGGCAAGGTCTTTGGATCCTGGGGATCCCTCCGCGGGAGATCTAACTCAATCCTATTGCGATCATATAAATCCAATAATAATAGCCGGTTAGTTTAGAGAAGCAAGGAAACCCCAAATTGCAGGGTTTCGAATGTGAGGTTTCATCTGAGCATGCCGACAATTTCAATTTCCGCCGTGGACCTCCCGGTCATCAAACGGCGAACCCCCTGGGAGTCGTTGGGAGTCAACTTCCAATCTCCCGAGACATTCCTTCAATCCCTCCCGTTTTCTCTCAACGACACGACCGCCGGTTCCGAAACCGAATTGCAAACCGTGGTCATGGGGGAGCAAGAAGTCGTGGACTTGCCCCTCACTATCCGGGAATCGAATTACTTTTCCAATCTCATTAAGCGATTCACGGCCGGTGAACTGCCCCGGGGCGCCATCGTTGAACTTGAGCAGTATTTGAATGGCAATAAGGAACAGGTTTGGGAGAACAGTTGGGTTCGATTTCCGAAACGGATTCTCAGCGCTCTCGCGGCTGAAGTTCTGCAGAAGGATTTGTTGTCCGATAAGCGGAATCCCGCCGCGGGGTTGCGCCCGGATGCGGGACGGTTTTTTTATACCCGCGAAGGGGAAGAGTTCCTGCGGATTCCCTTCAGCTACCTGTTGAAGCTGGCGTTGGCCGATGTTCTCGGGGAGGAGGATTTCCCGCGCCCAATCTGGCAAACCGGGTTCGAGATGATGGAACGATTTGCAAACGACAACACGTCTCCCGAAACACATTCCTTTTATGTGACGCAATTCCGGAAGGAGCAGGGGAACGGGAAAGCCATCGCCCGCGAGACTTCGCTGAGGTTCCTGATGACCCAGGTATTGACGCTCTATTCCAACGAAAAATTTTTGTTAAAACACCTGGGTCAGCGGGCGGTGGTCTTTTTTTCCCCGCATCCCCCGTTCCGGCAGAAAAAGCTCAATGAGTGCATTTCCGACGGATTTTACCGGGAGCTGTTTATGAGCCCCTGTCTTTCGGGTTGGGACCGGGGGATGGAAAAACACGATTACATGCGCCTGTGCCACGAGGTGCTCAGCCGAAGCCAGTTGAACACGCTGGTCAAGCTGAAAGACGTGGGAATCATCAACCAGAACCTGGTGTGCCTGCCCAACATTTCCAATATCAGTCTCGCGAATAACGGGACGCATCTCAGCCTGGGGAGCCGCCGCCTGACGGAGGCTTTGAAGAATCCGGATTCGGGATTCACCGAAAAGCACGAGAAGTATTACGGCGACCTGGCCATCAAGATCGTGGAGCATTTTCTGCCTCTGTTCGTGGGAACTTACAGCGCCGCTCCTTACCGGCTGGAGTTTCAGGATTTCCATCCGGAAAAGGTTCTGGGTTTTCTGCCCCATCAACTTCACAATACGCACCTGCGCATGATCTGGCGCAGATGGAAGAAAAAAGCCAAATTGAAAATATTCAACCGGCCCGTCACCCCTTTCGGACCCTTGGGGCTGGACCGAGCCTTGAACTGGATTTTCGGATTCCAGGGAGATTATGTCGCCGATTTTCGTCTGATCGACTATATGGCCGCGTTGCTCAGCACGGAAAGTTGCCCCGCTCTTGACGGAACGCTGGGGAACGAGGAACGGTTAAAGAACGACCTGATGGAGATGGGCGTGTTCGACCGGCGTATGTCGCTTTACCTGTTTTATAAATTGCGGCGGAACTCGGTGATGGGTTTTTCGGGATTCGAGGGAAGGCATTACTCTCTTTTCGAGAGCCTGCCCGGGGATATGGGCCAAGCCGCCAACTTACAGCAACTGGTGACTCTCCTGGCTTTCAAGTGGATCGTGAAAGGGGAAGTCGGCCATGAACATATCCCCGACACTCCGTTCATCGAAAGCGAGCGGAGGCAAATCATGTTCGGCGCATCCATCGGCATCCCGACATTTTATGTCCGCGACCCTTCGCCGAACGTTTTCCTCCAGAAAATTCTGAGCCGGGTCAAGCGGATTCGTTCCAGCCGCCGGTATCCGGGTTATCTGCGAATTCACAATCTGGAATACAAGCGGGCGCTGGTGGATATTCTGGAAGAGGAGGGAAAGGATCTCGTGGAGATGCTGGGTTTGGAGACGACCCTCCCCGATTTGAGAAACCGGCTGGAACATCCCGAAGAGCGGTCTGTTTTTGGGCGCATCACCGCTTCGATCCTGGACGAGGCGGGAGCGAGATCCCCTTTTGCGTTGAATGGGGAGGACTTCAATTTCGCCGCGGAGCGTTACTACCGGGAAACCCTTCGCGTGAAACATCTGCTTGAGGGGATCGGGATTTTAAAGGAGGGAATCGAATCGCTTCGCACACGCCTCGGCCATTATCCAACCCCGGTGCGCCGATATTTGAAATGCCTGCTCGGGGAAATGGAGGCGGGAAAATTTCTGGAGCGTATTCAGACCGGATTATTGTCGGAAACTTTGTCTCCCGAAGAGCTTCGCAAATTGGTATTTCTCATTTTGCTTTACACCCACGATCAAATTCACAAACCGGCTCCCGGCCGTGAAAAATTTCAGGGCAACGTTTATGAAGAAACCGCACCAGTTTATTGACGGAAGGACCGGCCGGGTGATCACCGAGCCGTTGTACGGGGATCCGATCGTGAGCTGGATTTATTCCACCGTCCGGGAACGGGCTCCCGTGCTGTTCAATGCCCTGATCGGGTCCCGCATGTCCGGACTCCTGGGATTCATCAATTACCAGTCTCGTCTGGGGGCGAGGTTGACCGGCAATCTCCGGTTTATGGAGAAGTGGGGGATCGATCTGGATGAATGTGTGGATCCTCCCGAAACCCTGGACACGCCCCGGAAGATTTTCGAGCGCAAGATACGGTACTGGGATACGCGGCCCCTGCCCGCCGAATGCGATGTGGTGGTTTCTCCCGCAGATTCCCGGGTGGTTTTCGGGTCGCTGGGAGAGACGTCTGGGATGTGGTTGAAGGACAAGTTTTTTGATGATGAGGAACTTTTAGGGAGGGATAAAACGATATGGCTGAATATCTTTCGGAATGGAGACTTCGCTATTTTCCGCCTGACGCCCGACAAGTATCACTACAATCATTCTCCCGTGTCCGGCAACGTGGCCGATTTTTACGCAATCGATGGCGGATTTCATTCCTGCAATCCGGGAGCGGTGGTTACCGTCGCTACCCCTTTTTCAAAGAATAAAAGGATGGTCACTATCATCGACACCGATGTCCCCGGCGGAACGGGTGTGGGCCGCGTGGCGATGGTGGAAGTGGTGGCCTTGATGATCGGCGATATCCTTCAATGCTACAGTTCGTTCCGGTATGACGATCCGCGCCTCATGGAGCCCGGATTATTCATGCAGAGGGGACAGCCCAAGAGCCTGTTCCGTCCCGGAAGCAGTACGGTGGTCCTGTTTTTTGAAAAAAACCGCATCGGGTTTTGTCCCCATCTGCTCCGCAACATGCACCATCCCACGGCCCAGAGCCGGTACTCGTTGAGTTTCGGGAAACCCCTGGTAGAGACCAACGTCCACCTTCGATCGCCGATCGCCCGGCGGTTGCACAACGGGGAGGAACCGAAACGGTGACCGAGTCTGTCTTTCTTTGGGTTTTGGGCGCGGTGCTCACGGGATACCTGGCATGGGGATTTGGGGCGCTTCCCGGCGAGAAGGGGCAAATATTGGCGGCCATTCCTTTTAAAAAGACAAGCGGGGATTTGTGGGAAGGGTTGAATATCACCGGCTACGGCTTGTTGATCGCCAATGCGGTGGTGTTTGCTTCCGCGCTGTATTTTCTTTTGATGGCGGGCATGGGGATTCCCAATGACATCAGCCTCCTGTTCCTGACGATCGTGATGGTTCCCGCCCTTCCGAGCGCCCGGTGGATCGCGCGGTGGGTGGAAGGAAAGCCCAACACCTTCACCACCGCGGGGGCTTATTTTACCGGACTGCTGTTGGCTCCTGCCGGGCTATGGGGATTGAAATCGATCGATAACGATTTGTTCGCACCCGGCTTGGAGTTGATCCCGGTGCTTGCGGTGATGAGTACCTGCTATTGTTTTGGCGAGGGACTGGGGCGGCTGGCCTGCATCAGTTTCGGATGTTGCTATGGGAAACCCCTGCACCGGCTCCCCGCGATGCTTCAGAAACCGTTCGCCCGGGCGAGCTTCGTGTATTTTGGAAAGATAAAGAAAATCGTTTATGCCGAGGGATGGGAAGGGGTGCCGATTTTTCCCATTCAGGCGGTCACCGCCATGGTTCTGGTGAGTTCGGGAATGGCGGGGATGTTCTTTCTGCTGTCGGGGAATATTCCGGCGGCGTTCTGGACGACAATTTGGGTCTCGCAGGGGTGGCGCATGGCGTCCGAATATTTCCGGTGCGATGAACGGGGCGGGGGCCGGTGGAGCGCCTACCAATGGTCCAGCTTGTGTGCGATGGTTTATGCTGGAGGCCTCTTTGCCCTGTCCGCGCCCCCTCCTCTCGTGGCGGTGGATCTTTTGAGGGGATTGAATTCGTTCTGGAATCCCGGCGGGATCCTCCTGCTGGAAATTCTCTGGTTGATTGTATTTCTCTACATGGGCCGAAGCCGGGTCACCGGCTCCAGCATCTCCCTGTTTGTGCGTCGGGAAGGGATTTGATGATGGAAGCATGGTCCTGCCCGCCGCGTTTCACTCCATCTTGTTGAGGATCCCGTTCATTTCCTCGCGCGAGAAGGCCCGGTACGTGGTGGTCTTGACGTTGCCCCAGGCTCCCACCCTGAGAAGCAATGCCGCCAAAGAGGCGTCGTCTTTGGCTTCCACAATGTTGATCACGTCGTATTCCCCCATCAGCCACATGATGTTGGTAACCGTTACCCCGCATTCCTGAGCGATTTCTTTGAAGCGTTCGGCACGCTTCGTTGTTTCCTTGACGTTTTTGATCCCCTGTTCGGTAAATTTCCCCATGATGAGATAGGTAGACATAGAGGCTCCTTTCCGGAATCCGGTTTTTGTTTCTACCTTCAATATAAGGTCGTCAAAGAATTTTTCACCAGTTTTTATTGCGCGTTTGAAAGGCTCCTTCGACTCCCTTCTCGACCCGGTGGATGAAACGGTTTCCAACACGATTCAAATTCGATTTTAATTCCGGGAAAATAAACAGCGCCTAAATTAGGGGTATTCGTGAGAAGAAATCCGGAGGAGGACCGAGGTGCCGGGTTGTTGATTGACCTTCTTTCCAGGGTGGTGACGGTATGGCTGAGCGGCTGAACCCAAATCCGACGATATTTGATTTGCGCAGGGTGAATGAAAAACTGGAGAAAGAAATAGCGGAGCGAAAACTGATTGAACGGCATTTGATTCAGGCCAGGGATGATTCCGAACGTGCCAATCGATCCAAATCGGATTTCCTGTCTCGTATCAGTCATGAACTGAGGACGCCGTTGAACGCCATACTGGGTTTTTCCCAATTGATCGCCATGGATAAGCGCCACGGCCTGGCCCCGAGCCAGGAAAATCATGTCAATCAAATCCTCCGGGCGGGAAGTCACTTGATGGACATGATCAATGAACTGCTGGATCTCGCCCGCGTGGAGTCGGGGAAAATTTCTCTCTCGATCGAGGATGGGGAACTCAATGGCCTGGTGGAGGAGGTCTTATCGCTTGTTCTTCCTCTCGCCCAAAAACAGAAGATTCGAATCTGCAATCGCCTTGACCGGGCGGAAACCTATTACGTCAGGGCCGACTTTACGCGGCTGAAACAAGTCCTGTTGAACCTGTTATCCAACGCCATCAAATTCAATTGTGCGGAGGGAACGGTTACCCTGCATGCCCGATATGTTGAAAGGGATCGGCTGGAAATTTCCGTTGCGGATCAGGGGCAGGGAATCCCCGACGACCGGCTGAGGGATTTGTTTGAACCCTTCAACCGGTTAAATGCCGATGTCAATGGAATTGAGGGCACGGGGATCGGGTTGCCCATTTCCAAAGGCCTGGTGGAGCTGATGGGGGGAACCCTGTCGGTGACCAGCCGATTGGGCGAAGGAAGCTGTTTTTCGGTTGTCCTTCCCCGGGGAATCGAGATCCGCAATCCCAGGGATACCATTCAGGAGCAGGGCTTGACGGTTGCGGGAGTTGAAACGGGTGTGTCCAATAGAAAGGTGCTTTACGTCGAAGACAATCGGGCGAATATGGACCTGGTCAAGGAGCTGTTCCGGCTTCGCCCCCATACGCAACTGCTCTGTGCCCCCCAGGCCAACGTGGGACTGGACCTCGCCCGCGGGCATCGCCCCGATTTGATTTTGATGGATTTGAATCTTCCGGGAATGGACGGGATGACGGCGCTCAAACACCTCAAATCGTCGCACGAAACGTGCGACATTCCGGTCATTGCCCTCAGCGCAAACGGGATGAAGAAGGATATCGACCTGGCGCTGGCAAAGGGATTTGAGGGATATATCGTGAAACCCATCGATGTGGCTTCTTTCCTGAACTCGGTTGACAAATATTTGTACGGACGTGTGATGCCGGAGGGCCAGTGCCATGATCGATGAGGAGGAAATTTTACATTCCAGGTTGTTGATTGTGGATGATGAAAAGGCGAATGTCCTGCTTCTCGAAGAAGCCTTGAAGCACAAGGGGTATACCTCGGTAAGATCCACAACCGATCCCCTCCGGGCCTGCAAGATTTACGTTGAATGCCGGCCCGACCTCGTTTTGCTGGACCTCCGGATGCCCAGGATGGATGGTTTCCAGGTCATGGCCGAATTGAGGAGAATCGAGAAGAATTCCTATGTCCCCATCCTGGTTCTAACCGCCCAGACCGATTACACGTCCCGCATGCGCGCCCTGGACGCGGGAGCGAAAGACCTGCTGGGCAAACCGTTCGATCTTCTGGAGGTGTTCAGCCGTATTCGAAATATTCTTGAAGTTCGGTTGCTTCACAACCAGATCCAAAATCAAAACAGGATTCTTGAAACCCGCGTTCAAGAGCGCACCCGCGAACTGGAGGACACGCGCTATGAAGTAATCCATCGGCTGGCGCGGGCCGGAGAATACCGGGATAACGAAACGGGAAACCACGTCGTTCGCATGAGCCGCTATTCCTGCCTGGTGGCGCAAGCCATGGGTTTGGACTCAAATTTGTCCAACCTCATCCTCCATGCGAGCCCGATGCACGATATCGGCAAAATCGGAATTCCCGACGGTATTCTTTTGAAGAATGGAAAACTCTCTCCCAAAGAATGGGAAATTATGAAAACGCATACCACGATGGGCGCCGAAATTCTGGATGGGAGCCAGAATGAACTGATGCAGATGGCCCGGCGCATTGCCCTTCACCACCACGAGAAGTGGGACGGCTCGGGTTATCCTCTGGGCCTGAAGGGCGATCAAATTCCGCTCGAGGCGCGGATTGTCGCCCTATGCGACGTCTTCGATGCGCTGACTTCCCAGCGGCCCTACAAGAAATCGTTCCCCGTCGATTCTTCCCTGTTGGAAATTGAACGGCTGGAGGGGATTCACTTCGATCCCCGCGTTGTATCGGTGTTCAAGAGGGTTTTGCACAGGATCCTCGAAATTCGGGAGGAGTTTGCCTCCGACGCAAGGGAGGAACCCTTTCTTCAAACTCTGATGCAAAAGATGGTTTCGGAAATATAACGGCCAGGCGCTTCTCATCCCCCTCTGCCGCCGGTTCCGGCAAGACGATTTACTTCCCCGGATTTCCCTTCTTCAGACTTTTCCTTCCGGCTCTGCGCGGGGTCCGCATCGAATTTTCAGGTTTTTCCTTGAAAATAGAGCCCTAATCCGTTGAATTGACAAAACAAATAAGGGAGGATACATTGAATCGGGAAGGTTGCGTTTAGTCCGGTCCTTGGGAGAGCGTGAATGATTCCGATAGGCGAAGGTAATGTCTGGCGACACGGTAATGTCCGATAAAGAACAGACAAGTGGAACCGAAGGAATTATGGGACTCTTGAGCAAACTTTCCTTCTTCTCTATTTTTACCGATGAAGAGAAGGAAGTTTTGTCCAAGCTCTCCAACCATATTTACTCTTACAAGGTGGGAGAAAGCATTGTCCATCAGGGCGATTTCGATCCTTCTCTTTACATCCTGATCAAGGGATTGATTCACATCACCAAAAACGAACGTCCCAAAGTGGTGCTGGCCAAGGTGAAGCCAGGGGAGATTTTCGGCGAGATCGCGTTTATCACCCAGGCCGCCCGAACGGCTAATGCCATTGCGGGCGCTCCTACCATTGCCCTCAAGTTGGACGGCAAAATCTTCAACAAATTGACGGCGGAAATTCAGAATAAGTTCCGTTCCCGGTTTATCGAGGTCCTTATTAACCGGCTGGATAATATGAATTCGCAATACATCCGGGGCCAGGCCTGAGTTAAACTCATCCCATCGCCGGGGACGACTGGAGAGGGCAACAGGGTTCTGCAAAGGGGAAACTGCGGAGGTCTGAAAATACCCGGAGCCAAAAAAAGCCCACCCTTTTTCCCGCCGGGGGCCATGCCCGGCGGGAATTTCTATCAGGAGGACTCGCTTCTCTTCTCAGCTATTAAGATCCTGCGGGGTTCCCATTTATTCCCGGGGATTCCCGCAAATAATCCGTTCCAAAACGAAAGACCTGCCATTCCACCACGCTCAATCGGGAAGATCCAACGGACGCATGGCCAAAAAACTCTTTTGTCCCCGATGCCGTTCGGAAGAATTGATTCCGATCCTGTACGGTTATCCTGAGTCCCCAGCCCTCGATAAAGCTTTGCGAGGTGAGATCGAATTGGGCGGGTGCCTGGTGTCCGAGGGGAATCCCACTTGGAAATGCAAGGCCTGCGGATTGCCGTTTTCCCCTGAAACGCCTGCTGACGGCGAGCCTTACGAATCTTGATCGGAAACGAAACGGCTCCTTTTGTCTACCGGGGCGTGCCTGTCCCGCATTGCCAGGGGCCGGTTTTCGTATTGAAGGTAACCCTGCCCGCCGATGCGCCTACCCGCTGAGATACTAAGAGCGTCTAACAAAATGAAAGACTTGAGATTTGAGCGAACAAGGGATATCATGAATAACTA
>PCWF01000201.1:447-4016 GCA_002796165.1 Nitrospinae bacterium CG11_big_fil_rev_8_21_14_0_20_56_8 | reverse complement strand
CGGCATTTTGTCCGGCAGGGCCACGCCCTGACGCTTTTTTTGCCCGACCTTGGAGAACGCCCGCCGCTGGAGGGATTTCAAGTGGTCTATGTTCCCGTCCTTTCCCGCCGGTCCGGGATTACGTTTTTTTCCTTCTATTTTTTCCTGTTCTTCTATTTCCTATTTCATTACGTCCGCGTTCGTCCCCACGCGGTTTATACGCGCCACCAGCAGATGGAGGGCTGTGTCACCTGGCTCAAATATGTTTTGGGGTTTGTCTATGTGAACGAGGTGAACGGCTTGTCCACGGTGGAATTGCGAATCAACCGCAAGCCCGGTTGGGTCATTGGCGCGACGCGATGTCTGGAACGAATCACGTTCCGCATGGCGGATCTCCTGGTTACTCCCTCCGAGAAAATCCGGGACGCGTTGTGCCGGGATTACGGGATCGACCCGTCCCGATTTCTGGTGGTGAGTAATGGCGCGGACCCGGAATTGTTACAGCCGCTGAATCCTGAACAATGCCGACGCGAACTGAATCTGGATCCTCATCTCAAGTATCTGGTGTTTGTCGGGTCCTTCAAGAGATGGCACGGCATTTCCAAAATTGTGGATGTGTTTCCCCAAATTTTGGAACGGCGACCGGACTGCCGGCTCCTTCTGGTGGGCGACGGAGAGGACAAACCCGCCATTGAATCCATTATCCGGGATAAATCTCTGGAAGGGACCGTTCTGTTGTTTGGCCGACGTCCGTTCAGCGAGGTTTCACGTTTCATCAACGCCGGGGATATATGCATCGCGCCCTATTTCGATGCGCTTCTCAACGAAACCGGAATTTCTCCCTTGAAAATTTACGAATACTTCGCCTGCGGGAAACCGGTCATCACAAGTCCCATGGGAGGCCTCGAATCTGTATTCGAACGGTTCGAAGTGGGAGTGCTGGTGGACTCCTCCGATCCCATGGCGTGGGTGGATGCGGTGACTGGCTTGTTGAATGATCCGGAGCGGATCCAAATTCTGGGGCAAAATGCCCGGCGGACATTGGTGGAAGAGTTCAGTTGGGAAAAAATTTGTCAGACCATCGCCCGCCGGGTTGAGCAGGTCGCAGGAATTTGAGATGAGTCCGCCTCGATGGAGAATTGCCACGTCCATCCTGCTTCTGGTGTTGGATGTCGGGCAAGCCACGGCTTGGAATATCGAAGGGCGAGTCAAGGGAGGAACCCAGGGATATTTTGAATCTCCTCCCTTTCATAAGGATTTTGACTCGGAAGCGGAATTGCGGCTGGGCGTTCTGGGAGATTTCTGGAAAAGCGATCCCTGGAAACTGGATTTCGAGCTTTCGGCGGATGCGAAACAGGTGGATGGACCCAGCGAGCAGGCCCACTTCGCGCGGGAGACGGATGTCGATTTTTTCCGCGGCTGGCTCCGGCTGGATCACGGGAATTTCAAGATTCGGGGCGGGCGGCAGAAAATCCTTTTTGGTTCGGGATTTGTTTTTCGTCCGCTCGGTTTTTTCGACACGCGGGATGTTACCGGCGTGGTTCCCGAAACCCGCGGGGTGGACGGGGTTCGAACCACTTATTTCTTTGATGAGACCACCAGCGTCGAGAGCTGGCTTGTTCCCGCCAAGCGAAACGAAAGTGTGGTTTGGGGAATGAGAGGGGAGGCTCTTCTCGGGAATGTGGAGACGGGCGCGGTGATTCAGTATCACCCCAAAACGGATCTTGAGGAGCTTGCCGATTTCAACCAGGATATGTGGCAGGCCGGATTTTACTTCAAGGGCGAGAAAGCCGTGGGATACTGGAATGAAAGCCGGCTGGATGTGGAGAACAACCGGGGCAATCATCCCGTACGTTTCGACACGGTGTTTGGGGTCGATTACACCTTCGATGTCGGCGAGGGACTTCATGTCCTCACCGAATATTTCCTGTCTGTCCGGGAGAGACAGTTTACCCAGACCGATCTCCAGGGCGACCGCACCGTCCAACAATTGGCGGTTCTTCTGGACCAGCCGGTGGGGATCGATGTGAAATGGCAAGTCTTCGGCATCTATGATCTCAAGGACCGGAGTTTTCAACTCATCCCGCAAATCGAATATTACCTGGCCCGACAGACTTACCTTTATCTTCACGGGAGGTGGGGGGCCAGCCTGCGGGAGGGAGAGAAGAAGGGTCGGCTGTTCCGTAAAAGCAGGGTCTTCAATGGTACCGAATCCATGCTGGGCCTGGCGGTGGTAATTTATTTTTAAGGGTAGTTTTCTTCACCCCGATCGGGAGAGACGGTGAGTGCCGATGAAAATTAATGTTGTCGTGCTGGACCATGTGTCCAAGGTGTACCGGGTCGGGGTGGAGGATTTCACCGCATTGCACGAAGTAACGCTGGAAGTGGGGGAAGGGGCGTTCATGTCTATCGTGGGTCCCTCCGGATCGGGCAAAACGACCCTGCTCAACCTGATCGGGGGTTTGGACCGCCCCACGGCGGGAAACATTTCATTCCGTGGACGCAAGTTGAGCGAGATGAGCCGGGATCGGCTGGCCTCTTATCGAAGAGAAAACATCGGGTTCATTTTTCAGACCTATAATCTGCTCCCGGTTTACTCAGTTTATGAAAACGTTTTGTTTCCCCTGCTTCTGCTGGGGCACCGGGAATCCGAAGTGCGCGGCAAGGTAATGAGCCTCGTACAAAAAGTCGGCCTCGAACCTCAGGTGCGCAAAAAACCCTCCGAGCTTTCCGGCGGACAATGCCAGCGGGTGGCCATCGCCCGGGCCCTGGTCAAGGACCCCAGCCTGATTTTGGCCGATGAGCCTACCGCCAATCTCGACGCGGAAAATTCCTTCCAGATTTTGGAGTTGATGCGCGACCTCAACAAGCAGTTCCAGGCCGCATTCCTGTTTTCCACCCACGATGAAAAGGTGACCCGTTACATCTCCAGGGAGGTCCGTCTTGAAGACGGACGGATCATGTGGGACAAGCGGCGCAACGGACACGGGGAATTGGAATGATTTTTAAAATCGCATGGACCAACTTTTACCGCCAGGGCATAAGGGCGTTTCTCAATACCCTTATCACCGCGTTGACGCTGATCGCGCTCATTTTCATGGTGTCTCTCTTTAACGGATTCCAGGCCCAGGCCACCCACAATCTGGTGATCACCGATGTCGGCGGGGGGCATTATCGCGCTCCGGGATTCGATATTCTCACCCCCACCGAGTGGGAGGATAAAACCCGTCCCGTTCCCTCCTCTCTTGCGGGCCTTCCTCGTGGTGAAAAAGCCGAGGTGCTGATTCAGCAGGGCCAGTTGTTTCCCAACCGGAGATTGTATCCGGTTCAGTTGCGGGGTGTGGAGATGGGACAAACGCTTTTGCAGGTTCCGTTGGCGGGACTGGAGTCTTTTCCTGCGGAACCTCCCGATGTGGTTCCCGTGGTCGTGGGAACGAAGATGGCCAGCCGCACCCGGCTTGAAAAAGGGGACACGGTCATTCTTAAATTCCGCGACCGGTTCGGGGTGGTGGATGCCCGCGAGGTCGTGGTGGTGGATGTGGCCGACATCGTCAATCCACGTTTGGACGAGGGGGTGGTCTGGCTTCGGA
>PCWF01000201.1:0-257 GCA_002796165.1 Nitrospinae bacterium CG11_big_fil_rev_8_21_14_0_20_56_8 | reverse complement strand
GAAGCCCGGCGCATCGTACGCCTGTTCACTCTGGAAGGGAGCCTGGCCGCGGTGGGAGCCATCTTCCTCGGGGCTCTGCTGGGAATTCCGTTGTTCCTCTGGTTTCAAAGCATCGGACTCGACGTGAGCCATTTGAGCGAAGCGACCATGCCGGTCCGGGAGAAGATCTTCCTCGAATTCCGTCCGGTGGAGATTGTTTCGGTCCTGACGTTTGTTGTGGCTCTCATGGTTTTCGTGGCGTGGCTTCCCGTGCGAAA
>PCWF01000139.1:3894-4609 GCA_002796165.1 Nitrospinae bacterium CG11_big_fil_rev_8_21_14_0_20_56_8 | reverse complement strand
CGTTCTTCAGGAAATTGGCGTTGAAGGTTGTGCTGAATTCAGCGCGCGCATTGAGCGCGTTGAAGACCTGAAACAGCACAAAGGTGGTGAACGTTGTGGTCAGGCCTAATGTCTGGCCGCCCCGCGCGACCCCCCACTGGTATGCCCATAGGCAGCCTGCCATCATGATCAGGCCATAGAATGCCAATCGCATGAGGCGGCGGGTGTTGAGTATTTGCGTGCCCGGTACTCTCGGGGGATCGGTCATCAAACCGGGTCGCGCCGGCTCAATCCCGAGGGTCATGGCAGGCGGGCCGTCCATAATGATGTTGATCCATAAAAGCTGAATGGCCGTAAAGGGTGCCGGCAGTCCCATCAGGGTCGCCGTCAGTACGGTCATTATGGCTCCGATGTTGGTCGATAACTGAAAACGCACGAACTTGACGATGTTGTCATAGATCATACGTCCTTCTTCGACAGCACGAACAATCGTTGCGAAGTTATCGTCAATCAGCACCAGATTTGCCGCTTCCTTGGCAACGGCGGTGCCGGTCATGCCCATGGCGACGCCGATGTCAGCGGCTTTGAGGGCCGGCGCATCGTTCACCCCGTCTCCGGTCATGGCAACGATGTGGCCCGCTGTTTTGAGCGCCTGCACGATGCGCACCTTGTGTTGTGGTGATACCCGGGCAAAGACCACGATTCCGTCGACCCGGGCGAGCAGCTCTGCATCGTC
>PCWF01000139.1:0-3807 GCA_002796165.1 Nitrospinae bacterium CG11_big_fil_rev_8_21_14_0_20_56_8 | reverse complement strand
GCCATGCCTTCGAAGGTCCAGCCATCGCTCCAGGCCCAAAGATCGCCGTTTGCATCAAACTGATCTGCCGGAATGCGCTTTGATGCCATTGCCAGCACACGCATGGCCTGCCCGGCCATCGTTTCGTTCGCAGCTTCGATGGTTTTTATTGTCGCCGGGTCCAGCGGGCAAACGCCGCCATCGCTGCGCCATGACCTGGCACGCCCTAACAGCACATCGGGTGCGCCCTTGATGAACATGTCGATCATGTCCCCGTCCCGGTGGAAGGTCGCCATGAACTTGTGAGCGGAATCAAAGGGTATTTCTGCAATGCGCGGACGCCGTTCGCGCTCATCGTCGATATTAAGTCCACCTTTCTCCGCCAATACGATCAGCGCCCCTTCAGTGGGGTTGCCGATCAGTTGGCCATGTTGGACACGGCTTTCGGAGCAAACGGCCATCGGCACGAGCAGCCCGTTCAGTTCAAGGCCATGCGTTTCATTGATAGCGCCTTTAAGGTGATAACCCTGGCCGCTGACCGGCATGACTTTGCCGGCGCACCAAAGCGCTCGGGCCGTCATTTGGTTGAGAGTCAGCGTGCCGGTCTTGTCTGAGCAGATCACCGTGGTCGAGCCCAGTGTTTCTACCGCTGACAGTTTCTTGAGGATGGCCTTGTTGCGGCCCATACGCCACATGCCGATGGCCAGTGTCAGCGTGACGACTGCGGGCAGACCTTCGGGAATCGCTGCAACGGCCAGAGCAACGGCGGTCATGGCCGCTTGGGCCAATGGCAGGCCACGGAAGTAATCCATGGCAAAGATCACGACAACGATGGCGCCGGCAATCATCGCCAGTCGCTTGCCCAGAGAATCGAGTTGTTGCTCCAGCGGTGTTGCGCTGTTTTGTGTTGTGGCAATGATGCTGGCCAAACGCCCCATCTGGGTTGCCATACCGGTTTCGGTGACCAGCAGTTCGGCGCGTCCCCGGGTCAGGACCGTATTCATAAATAAAAGATTTGTGCGATCCCCCAGCGGACGGTCAGTGCCGGGAATAGCATCGGTAATTTTGCAGACGGCTTGGGACTCACCGGTCAGGGCCGCTTCTTCGACTTCCAGTTCATGGGCAATGACCAGCCGGCCATCAGCGGGCACCTGATCGCCGGCCTCCAGCAAAACCAGCTCCCCCGGGACCAGGCTGGTGGCTGAAACATCTTCTGTGCGGCCATTGCGCCGCACGCGCGCCGTCGCAGCCAGCATGCCCTTGAGGGTCTCCAAGGTCTTTTCGGCACGGTATTCCTGATAAAAACCCATGCAGCCGTTAAAGAAGATAACAAACAGAATGACGCTGGCATCTTTGACGTCGCCGATTATTGCCGCCAGCACAGCCGCCAGCATCAGCACGGCCACCAGCACACCTTTGAACTGATCAATGAAGCGCAGGATCAGGGACCGGGGTTTGGCTTCGACAAGCCTGTTTTCACCATGTCGCGCCAGACGCGCCGCCGCATCGGCACTCGAAAGCCCGAGGCTCAGATCGGCTTCTAGCTTCGCGACCGCTTCGCTAACACTCAGACAATGCCAGTCCACCTGCATAGAAATATGTCTCCTTCAGGTGAAAGCCTTGTCATAGAATGTGCAGGGGTTCAACGGACATTCATTGATGTCATGCGTGTGGGCGCGCGGCATCAGGAACCGATCATGCAAACGCAATGACAATCAGGCTCAGGCAGCATCGGGCGCGCGCCTCATGAAGCAACCGGCGGCCTTTTCTGAACGAATGTAGTCTCGGCAGGCGGTTGAAAAAGCGCTCATTAAACTGGTTGGGAAATCATGCGGGCGCTGTGCCAGAATGAATTTAGGGGCAAGAACGTTCTCACGGATCGGCAGGCAGATCACCCGCTGCCCATTATATGTATGATCAATCAGCGGTCTGAGATTGAGAATGCTGAACCCCATTCCGGTTGCCACAAGACTGCGGACCATTTCATAGGTTTCGGTGCGGTGCGCAATACGCGGGTGAGCGCCGACGGTTTCAAACAGCAACTCGAAGTAGGTGCGGGATTCCGGCAGATCGAGAAGAATCATCGGCTGATCGATCAGTTCTGTCAGTGAAACGTCGTCTTGCTTCGCCAGCGGATTGGATTCTGCCAATATCACATGGGCCGGGGCCTCATTGAGTTCCTCACACTTGAAGTTGCCATCAAGACCCAGATTGTATGTAAGGGCGATATCGACGACACCGTCGCGAAGAAACTCCTGAACCCGTCGCAAGTCACCTTCATGCAGGTGAACCTGAATGTTTGGGTGCTTTTTCGTCAAATTGTTAATGATGGGCGGCAACATGTGCGGCGACACAGGCGCAAAACACCCGACGTTTAACGCGCCTTCCAGTGCATGTCCGAGCCCGGACAATTCCTGTTCGAAGTTTTCAACATCAGACAGCAAGCGGCCGACGTGGCCAAGGACCTCGGACCCTAGCGACGTGATGACCAGTCCCTTTGATTGCTGACGGACGAAGATCGTGACGTTGAACTCCCGCTCCATCTTGTCGATGGCCGCAGCGATGGAGGACTGGGAAATGCCGAGTTTGCTGGATGCACGGCTGATGCTGCGTAACCGCGCCGCCGTGAGGACGTATCCAAGCTGTCGTACTGTTATATTCATCTAAAAATCCGATGAACTAATTCTGATAAAAACATTATTTCAGGTATTGGAATGTGTGTAAAGTTTTCACACAAGAACAAAGAATGCGATCAAAAATGGTCGCGGTTACAGGGGTAATACGGGGAATCTTATGAGCTTAAAGGCTAGCCAAGGGGATCTTGCCGATCTCCCTGCCGTTGAACTGATCAAATGTTTTCAAGACCAATCCGCGACGCCGGTCGACGCGACGCAAGCGGCATTAGACAGAATTGATCGCTTCGATGCGCAAGTGAACGCGTTCGTTGACGTTGATCGTGACGGTGCCTTGAAAGCGGCCGAGGAATCGACCAAACGCTGGCAAACGAAACAACCGATGGGTCCGTTGGACGGGGTGCCGACCACCATCAAGGATATTGTCTGGATCAAGGGCTATCGCACCGGGTTCGGCAGTGATGTGCTGAACATGAAAGAGGCGGCGACAGAGGATGCGCCATGTGTTGCGCGCTTGAGGGAAGCCGGCGCGGTCTTTCTCGGCACGACGCATACTCCGGAAAACGGCTGGAAAGCGCTGACCGATTCGCCAAGCTGCGGCATCACGCGGAATCCCTGGAATACGGATAAGACACCCGGCGGCAGTAGTGGCGGCGCGGCAGCAGCGGCGGCGCTCGGCATGGGCGCTTTGCATGTCGGAACGGATGGCGGCGGTTCAATTCGTATTCCGTCCGCCTTCACCGGCATCACCGGGATCAAGCCAAGCTTCGGCAGAGTGCCGGCCTATCCCGCCAGCGCTTTCGGGACCGTGGCACATGTCGGGCCGATGGCACGCACTGTTGATGATCTTGCGCTGATGCTCATGGTGTTGGCCGGTGCCGACAGCCGCGATTGGTTTTCCATGCCCGCCAACAGGGACTTCGATCCGACGCTGGGCCTGGGCAAGGGGGTCCGCGGGCTTCGTATCGCGTACAGCCCGGCGCTCGGCTATGTGGATGTGGACCCGGAAATCGCGGCGGCCGTTCACAAGGCGGCTCTTTCATTCGAGCAACTGGGCGCGCATGTCGAAGAAGTCGATCCCGGTTTTGACTGCCCGCTTGATACATTCCACAAGCATTGGTTCTCCGGCGCCATGAACCGCACCCGGGACCTGACGCCGGATGAAATTTCAAAACTGGATCCGGGTTTGATTGAA
>PCWF01000221.1 GCA_002796165.1 Nitrospinae bacterium CG11_big_fil_rev_8_21_14_0_20_56_8 | reverse complement strand
TTTTTGTCACCCTGAGCTTGTCGAAGGGTGGCGGAATAATGTGGAATGGCGTAGGGGCGAAAGATGTTTCGCCCCTACGGCATCCGTTGCAATCGGTGCCAGGCTACGGCGATGTTTATGCGGAAGTTGTTTCGACGAGGACGACGGCATAGGCGGCGATGCCTTCCTCGCGCCCGGCGAACCCGAGTTTTTCGGTGGTGGTGGCTTTAATATTGATGTTCCGGGGCTCGACGTGCAGAGCCCGGGCGATGTTCTCGCGCATCCGGGGGAGGTGGGGGGCGAGGCGGGGCCGCTGGGCAACCAGGATGGTGTCGGCGTTGACCAGTTTGAAATTCTCCCGCGCGCAGAGTTTGCCGACTTCTTCCAGCAGGAGAAGACTGGAGATGCCTTTCCATCTGGGGTCGGTATCGGGGAAGTGCTGGCCGATGTCGGCCAGGCCGCAGGCCCCCAGCAGGGCATCGCAAAGGGCGTGCAAAAGCGCATCGGCGTCGGAGTGCCCGTCGAGACCGGTTTCGTGGGGGATCTCCACCCCGCCCAGAATCAGTTTTCTGCCCTCGACGAGGCGATGGACGTCGTAGCCGTTGCCGATGCGGAACATGTTTGTCAATTGACCGGGGCCTTCCGGATGGTTTGGGGCGCCTCTAAAAATTCATGCCTTCGCGCGCACGATGTATAGAGGTTCCGTTTTAATGAATGACGGTAATCAGTTTTTTGGCTTCCCGCCGGGCCCATTGGTCGGCGACGAGAACGTCTTCGAGGCAGTTGACGGGACGAGGCTCGTGCCGTTGCATGGCGAGCCGAATGATCTCGGGGATCTGCTTGAAGGGAATCAACTCGTCGAGAAACGCCCTCACCGCGACTTCATTGGCGGCGTTGAGCACCGCGGGAGCGGTCTGCCCGATCATCATGGCGTCGTGGGCCAACTGCAGGCAGGGAAATTTCTCGAAATCGGGTTCTTCGAACGTCATCGTTCCGAGCTTCGCCAGGTTGAGGGAAGGAAGAAAGGAGGTCTCGATGCGGTCGGGATAGGACAATGCGTAGGCGATGGGCACGCGCATGTCGGGGATCCCCAACTGGGCGATGATGGAGGTGTCGACGAACTCGATCATGGAATGGATGACGCTCTGCGCGTGCACCACGATCTCCACCGTGAGATCCGGCCCGAACAGCCATTTGGCTTCGATGTATTCGAGCCCCTTGTTCATCATGGTGGCCGAGTCGATGGTGATCTTGTTGCCCATCTTCCAGTTGGGATGGTTGAGGGCCTGGGCGACGGTGACATGGTCCATCTGGTCGCGGCTGAAGGTGCGGAACGGGCCGCCGGATCCGGTGAGGACGATTTTCCGGATGCGGTCCCGGTTCTCGCCGTTGAGGGCCTGGAAAATAGCGCTGTGCTCGCTGTCGACGGGAATGATTTTGACGCGCCCGGCCGCGGTTTTGAGAACCAGCTCGCCCGCCACCACGAGGGTTTCCTTGTTGGCGAGGGCGATGTCTTTTCCCGCTCGGATGGCTTCCAGCGTGGGCACGAGGCCGGCGCTCCCGACAATGCCGGAGACGACAAGGTCGACCTCGGGCAGGGTGGCGACGTTGACCGCGCCTTCTTCCCCGGCGAAGATTTCCACGTCTTCTCCGGCCACGGCCTCCCGGAGTATACGCGCCTTGGAGGCCTCGAAAATGGACACGACCCGGGGCTTGAATTTGCGGATCTGCTGGACGAGGAGTTCGACGTTACCGCCTGCCGCCAGGGCACAGACTTGAAACCGGTCCGGATTTTTTCCGATCACGTCGAGGGTATTGACCCCGATCGAACCCGTGGATCCCAGGAGAGCGATTTTTTTCATAGGTGCGTCTGATGATTCAAGTTGGGCCAGAAAAACGCGCCGAAGGGCAGGACCTGGGTGACCGGAACGGGACCGCGGGGGCGAAAGAGTGTCACAGCAAAAATCTCAAATAACAATAGAAAGCCGGCCCGGCAAACAGCAGGCTATCGATACGATCCAAAATGCCACCGTGGCCCGGAAGCAGGTTCCCGGAATCCTTCACTCCGGTATGGCGCTTCAACAACGATTCGGCCAAATCGCCGAACTGACCGATAATACCGCAAATGATCGCGGCAAGTAAACAATGGACTATGGAAATTTCGGGCAAAAAGACAAAATTTCCAACCAGCCCTCCCAGGAAACTTCCGAACAATCCGGCGGCGGCGCCCTCCAGGGTTTTCCTGGGGCTGACTGTTTCGGCCAGGGGTCTCCGTCCGAAGGTCCGTCCTCCATAATAGGCGGCGATGTCGCCGAGCCAAATCACGGTGAGCAGAAACAAGACCAGATGGGCGCCGTCGCCGCTATCGCGGATGAGCAGGTAATATCCCCCCAAGCCTCCCACATAGACCACTCCCAGCAGGGTGTAAGCGATCTGGTCGAGGGCCACTTTGACGTTCTTTTCGTGCAGAAGCCAGGTCGCAAACAGGACGGGCGGGGCGAGGGCTCCCCACACGAGGACGAGCCCGGGATTCAGGAAAAAGCCCAGGAGCAACAAGAAACTCATGATCTGGCCCAACCAGGGGAACCCCTCGATCCCGGTCAGGGCGATCATTTCAAAATATTCCCGCGCCGCTCCCGCCACCACCAGGGCCACCAGCAGGAAAAACAGGGTCGGAGACCCATAGAGCACTATTCCGACGACGATGGGAACCGCAAGGGCTCCGGTCAACACCCGTGTCAAATTGAATCCTCTTCGGTAGGAGTGTGTTGAGTGAATGGTTCCGGCATCAGGCTTTGACGATTTGTTCGGGGATCAAGCCGAACCGCCGCTCGCGGGTCTGGTAGTCGAGCAGGGCGGATACGAGGTCGTCTTCGCTGAAATCGGGCCACAGGACATCGGTGAAATACAGTTCGGCATAGGCCGCCTGGTACAAGAGGAAATTGCTGATCCTTTTTTCGCCGCTGGTGCGGATCAACAGGTCGGGATCGGGTAGCGGCGGGGTGGAAAGAAAACTCTCTAAAACCTGGGAGTCGATGTCTTCGGGGCGCAGGAGGCCTTCGCGCACTTTGTGGGAGATTTTTTTTACGGCCTCGACGATCTCCTGCCTTCCTCCGTAACTCAACGCCAGGGTCAGCACCATCCCCTTGCAATCGCCGGTATAGTCTTTGGCATACTGGATGAGTTTCCGCACTTCGGCGGGCAACTCGCTGATGCGGCCGATGGTATTGAAACGTATATCCTCGCGCTTCATGCGTTCGAGTTCCTTCTTGAGGTAGAAATCGAGGATCTTCATGAGGGCGTTGATCTCGGACGGCGGCCGGTTCCAGTTTTCATCGGAGAAGGAGTAAAGAGTGAGGGCCTCGATATTGAGTTTCCGGCAAAGGGTGACGATCCGGTCCACCGTTTTGACACCCGCCCGGTGGCCTTCCACGCGGGGAAGGTGGTTGCGCCGCGCCCATCGGCCGTTGCCATCCATGATGATGGCGACGTGGCGGGGAAGCCGGGTGACGTCGATTTTGGAGGTCAGGGATGGGTCGGCCATGGCTACTCAGGTTTCAAGGATGTCTTTTTCCTTGGCGTGGGCGATTTTGTCCGCCTCGGCTACGAATTTGTCGGTCAGCTTCTGCAAGCGGTCCTGTCCTTTGCGGCTGTCGTCTTCCGAAATCTCGTGCTTTTTCTCGTTTCCTTTCAGCCGGTCGTTACTCTCCCGCCGCACGTTGCGGATGGCCACCTTGCAGTCCTCGGCGTGCTTTTTGACGAGCTTGGCCAACTGCTGGCGCCGTTCCCCGGTCAGGGGGGGGAAGGGCAACCGGATGACTTTGCCGTCGTTGGAGGGGGTGAGCCCCAGATCGGAAGACTGGATGGCTTTTTCAATGTCCTTGATGATGGATGAATCCCACGGCTGAATATGAAGGGTGTGGTTGTCGGGAGCCCCCAGATTGGCCACCTGATTGAGGGGCGTGGGATTCCCGTAGTAGTCCACCCGCACGTCATCGAGGATGGAGAGGGTGGCTTTGCCCGTCCTCAGCTTGGCGAGATCCAGCTTGAGGTGGTCGAGGGAACAATTCATTTTTTTATCGCAGTCTTTCAACAGCTCTTCAATAATCATATTTCCGCTCCCACGGTGGTTCCGATTTTTTCTCCCAGGAGAGCCCGCTTGATGCTACCGGGCTGGCGAACATTGAAAATGAGCATGGGCAGTTTGTTGTCCATGCACAGAGAAACCGAAGTGGAGTCCATGACCTTGAGTCCTTTTTTGAGGACGTCGAGGTAGGTGAGTTGGTCGAACTTGGTCGCCGAGGTGTCCAGAAGCGGGTCGGAGGTATAAATGCCGTCGACCTTGGTGGCCTTGAAGATCACTTCGGCTCCGATCTCGATGGCGCGCAGGGATGCGGCGGTGTCGGTCGTGAAGTAGGGGTTGCCGGTACCCGCGGCGAAGATGACGACGCGGCCTTTTTCCAGATGCCGGATGGCCCGTCTGCGGACGTAGGTCTCGGCCACCTGGTGGATCTGGATGGCGGTCAGCACGCGGGTGGGGATGTTCGCTTCTTCGAGGGCGTGCTGGAGGGCCAGCGCGTTGATTACGGTGGCGAGCATGCCCATGTAATCGGCGGTCACCCGTTCCATCCCCAGGTTGCTCATCGTGGCCCCGCGCAGGATGTTGCCGCCGCCGATGACGATGGCGATCTCCACCCCCAGTTTGCGCCCTGCCAGGATCTCGTTGGCGATGTTGCGGATGGCTTCCTGGTCGATTCCAAATCCCACCTCTTCATCGGCGAGGCTCTCTCCGCCGAGTTTGAGAAGGACGCGTTTGTATCGGGGCTCGCTCACGGGAGGCTTCCTTTTCCAGCCGGTTACCGGGTAATTTCGAACCGGGAAAACCTGCCGATGGTGATATTTTCGCCGAGAATGGCGATCTTCTGCTTGATCAGGTCCTGGATGGTGATATTGGTGTCTTTCACAAAGAGTTGCTCAAGCAGGCAGTTTTCTTCGTAGAATTTTTCCATTTTCCCGTCGATGATCTTGTCGAGAATTTTTTCGGGCTTGCCGGAGGCGCGGGCCTGGGCGCCGAAGATCTCGCGCTCCTTGGCCAGTACTTCCTCGGTCACTTCCTCCCGCGCCACGAAACGGGGCCGGGCGGCGGCGACATGCATGCAGATGTCCTTGAGGAGTACCTGGAAATCGGGCGTATTGGCCACGAAATCGGTTTCACAGTTGAGTTCCACCATGACGCCGATCTTGCTTCCGGGATGGATGTAAGATCCGATCGCGCCGTCCCCGGTTTCACGTCCGGCCTTTTTGCCGGCGCTGGCCAGTCCCTTTTTGCGCAAAAAGGTGATGGCCTCTTCGATGTCGCCCTTGGTTTCGGCCAGGGCTTTCTTGCATTCCATAATGCCCGCGCCCGACTTGGTGCGCAAGTCTTTTACCATTTCAGCCGTAATTTCCATTCCCAGTCCTTTTCGTCAGTTTTGGAGATTGATATTTTTTAGAGGGTCTCTAACAGGTTGCTGAAAAAGTCAAATGGAACCCCACCGCCGTCACCCTGAGTCCTTCGGCAGGCTCTGGATAAACTCCGCGAAGGATCCAGCCTGATTGGTAAATTCAAGCTGGACAAGGGGTTTCGGGCAAGATGCTTCGCCGCACCGCGGCTCGGAATGACACCCGAAAGAGTTTTTCAGCCACCTGCCAATCATTCGCGCTAATCCCGGCCGCCCATTCGCGGGCCCTTGATTCTCAAGGGCCGGCTCATGGCTGACGGCAATTGTTAGGGGTCGCCATTAAAAAGTGTTTTAAAGGGCGCCGGTAACAGGCGCCCTTTAATATCCATGAAAGAAAACCTGTCACCCGGGGTCCACCCGATCACGCTCCGGAAGAAACCCGGTGCAGGGTAGGGGCCGCCACCCACGGCGCGCCCACGCGCGCGGAGCGCCGGTCCTGGCCCCGTTCTTCCTGCATCGGGAAAAATCGCCTGCCTGGAAGGCAGGGCGGTCATGGTTGTTCAGGCGGGAACCGCGTTCAGGCTACCTCAGTTTCCTCGTCGGCAGGCTTGGCCGCGTCGTCGATTTCCTTGGCCTTCGGGGCCTTGGCGCCGCCGCGTCCTGCTTCGGCCTGTTTCCTCCCGGAACCTTTACCGCCTGCACCGGAGGAGGCTTTCTCGACCGCTTCGTCCTTCTTTCGCGCGCGGTAAAATTCCTGACCTTCCAGACACACGTCGGCCAGTCTCTCGGTGAACAGCTTGATGGACCGAATGGCGTCGTCGTTTGCCGGGATGGGATAGTCGATGCCATCGGGATCGCAATTGGTGTCCACGAGCGCGATGATCTTGATGCCCAGCTTCTTCGCTTCAATCAGGGCAATCCGCTCTTTGCGGGTATCGACGATGAATATGGAGTGGGGGAGATCCTTCATTCCCTTGATGCCGCCGAAAAATTTGTTGAGTTTGGCGATCTCTTTGCGCAGTTTCAGACCTTCTTTTTTGTGGAGCAACTCGAATTCGCCCTGCTCCTCCTGCCGTTCCAGCTCCAGGAGCCGCTCGATACTTTTGCGGATGGTGGAGAAGTTGGTCATGGTGCCGCCCAGCCAGCGCTGGTTGACGTAGTACATCCCGGCGCGGGAGGCCTCGGCGGCGATCAGGTCCTGGGCCTGCTTCTTGGTCGCCACGAACAGGATTTTCTTCCCCTCCTGGCTGATCTTTCGCAGATACGCTTCGGCCTCGGAAAATTTCCTCATGGTCTTGGCCAGGTCGAGGATGTAAATTCCGTTCCGGGAACCGTAGATAAATTTCTTCATCTTGGGGTTCCAGCGCGTGGTCTGGTGGCCGAAGTGAACTCCCGCCTCCAGCAATTCTTTCATGTCGATCTCGGGCATACGGACTCCTTTTCAGTCTGGGTTTGTCCTCCGCCGCGTTCATCCCGAAGCGGTACCCCTCTGGGGCACCCCCGCTCTGGTCCCGCGGCGTGTGTGATGAGAAACTTGATATAAGGGTTGGATCCCTTGCTGGGTTGACTCAAAACTCTATCACATCGGGCGGGGGGTGACAAGGTCTAAGGTGATGGAAAATAAGCCTGCCGGTAATTCAGGCCATGATGAGGAAGGGTTGGTTTTCAAAACCGAGATATTCGGGGCGGAGCCGGTCGACGCAGTAGTACTTGGAGACGTCCACCACTTTTTTGGTTCCGATCACTTCCTTGAGGGAGACATGGGTGTAGCGGCCTTCTTTCATGGCGACAAGCTTTCCGGATTCGCCCCGTTTGATGAGGTTCATGGCCACGTTGCCATAGGCCACGGGAACGATGGAATCGATCGCGTCGGGGTCCCCGGAGCGAACCAGGTACCCGAGCCGCTGGTTGATGATGCCGATCGACCGGCCGTTGTTGTATTGGGGAGACAGATCCTTGAGTTTTTGCGACACCTGGTCGCCGATGCCTCCCAGCTTCTTATGGCCGTAAGCATCGGTTTCCTGGTTTTCGAAAATCATTTCGCCCTCCCGGAACATGGCGCCTTCGGAAACGAGGACGATGGAGTACCGGCTGGGATTGTCCCGCCGGTCCCGCACCAACAGCTCGGTCAGCCGCTCGATGCCGAACCGGACTTCGGGAATCACGCACCGGTGCGCGGCCCCGGCCATGGTGGGGAGCAGGGCGGTGAACCCGGCATAGCGCCCGAACACCTCGATGACCAGAAAGCGTTCGTGCGACCCCGCGGAGGTGCGCAGTTTGTGGCATAGCTCGATGATGCGGGTCACGCAGGTGCTGAAGCCGATGCAGTAATCGGTCCCGGGAACGTCGTTGTCCATGGTTTTGGGAATGGCGACGACGCGGACGCCCTGGGTTTCCAAATGGGCGGCGTAGCTCAAGGTGTCGTCCCCGCCGATGGGGATGAGGTAGTCGAGGCCCAGGTATTCGATGTTCTTCAACACTTCGGCGGTCAGGTCGTTGACCTCGTCCGTGAACCGGTCCTTCAGGTGCTCGGGGAGGTCTTTGCGCTTGACCGACGTGGGCCGGGTGCGCGAGGTGTGCAGAAGGGTTCCCCCGGTGCGGGCCATCTTGTTGACGGTCGGTTCGTCGAGACGCTGGCAGAATTCCTGTTGCTCCAGCGGCAGGTCGCGCTGGATCTGGATCAGCCCCTCCCATCCCTTGCGGATCCCGATCACGCGGTACCCGTCGCGCGATGCGCGAATGGTCACGGCGCGGATGGCGGGGTTGAGACCCGGCACGTCGCCGCCGCCGGTGAGAATGCCGATCACTCCTTTTTTGCCATTCATAAGTGAAACCTTTTGGGGAAGGTTTTAAAATTCATGTTTCGGGGATTGGCCCGCTCGCGGGTTTCCTGTCTTATCAAGATAAAGGGGGACCTCTCCGGCGACCGGTACCTTTGGGTTTATCGTTTTCGCTCAGCGTCCCAGGCTGATGCCGATGGCCTCGGCGCATTGGATCAGTTGTGAGGAGTCGGGTACGTGACGCACTTTTCCGGACAGGGTAGCCAGGGAGACCAGTTCGAGATTGGGGGTCCTCAAGGCAACCATGTTGCCGAATTTTCCCTCGGCGGCGGCCTGCACCGCGAAGGCCCCCAGCCGGGTCCCCAGGATTCGATCGAAGGAGTTGGGGGTGCCGCCTCTCTGGGTATGGCCGAGCACGGTGCACCGCACCTCCAGGTCGGTTCTTCGTGAAATGTTGCGCGCCAGGTAATCTCCCACGCCGCCCAATTGGGCCACCGCCTGAAGCCGCGTCGTCGCGGCTTCGCTGGTGATCATCTCTCCATCCACTTCCCGGGCGCCCTCGGCCACGACGATGACGGAGAAGGGGCTCCCGCCCGCCTCGCGAACCTTGATCTTATCCAGTATTTTGTCCAGCTGGTAAGGAATCTCGGGGATGAGGATGATGTGCGCGCCGCCGGCGATCCCGGCTTCCAGCGCGATCCACCCGGCCGTCCGGCCCATCACCTCAAGGATCATGATGCGTTGATGGCTCCGCCCGGTGGTCTGGAGCCGGTCCAAAGCGTCGGAGGCCACCTGGACGGCGGTCTGGAATCCGAACGTGTAATCGGTTCCTTCAAGATCGTTATCGATGGTCTTTGGAATACCCATGACGGGTACGCCCAGTTCGTTCAACTGATGGGCGATCTGCAGGGTGCCGTCTCCGCCGATGACGAACAGGCAGTCGAGCATGAGCCGTTGAAAGTTTTTAATGGCCTTTTTGGAGTAATCGTGGGTGACGATCTGCCCGGATTCGTCGAATTCCTTGTACTCGAACGGGTTTCCCTTGTTGGTGGTGCCGAGGATGGTGCCGCCCCAGGGCAAAATGTCGCGCGTGCTACGAACGGTGAGTTCCTGGTGCCGGTCGAAGATCAGACCGTCGTATCCGTCCTCGATGCCGATCACGGAGGCCCCGTGTTGAATGATGGCGGCCCGGGTGATCCCCCGGATCACCGCGTTGAGCCCGGAACAATCTCCCCCTCCCGTCATTACGCCGACACGCTTGAACGCCATGATGTCTCCTCCCCCGCTGGTTTCATTATTTCAACACAACCCACCTCTGCCGCCGGGAGAGGGTTGGGGTGAGGGGGGTTTTGTCCCCCTCCTTCGCGTCCTTGGCGTCTTTACGGTCAACAACCCTTCAACGCGAAGACGAGAAGTGCGCCAAGAACCGATCATTCGTTGTCATTCCGAGTCATGGAGAGGTATAGAATACAGGTTGCCGGGTTCTTTTGTAAAGGAGAGCTTTGCGTAACTCAAATATGTCGCCCTGAGCTTGTCGAAGGGCGATCTCCGGCTGTGCTTCGACGGGCTCAGCACGACACTTTCGGTGCCTTTCTCCGACTTATGCAAAGGTCTCTTGGTAAAGGGAAACGGCGATCGGGTTCCGTAGGGTCGGGGGGGCGTTAAGCCGATGCGGCGCCCACCCTCCGGTTTCGTTGGCCGGTCAGGGCGGTCGCGACCAGATCGTAACCGGACGCGCCGGTGATTTTCATGGGGACCAGATCGCCCGGTTCCACCGCGCTGTTTTCGATGAGGACCTGCCCGTCGATTTCGGGTCCCTGGATGGGCAGGCGGCCGGTGACCAGGTAGGGTTCGGCGGGATCGGCTCCTTCCACCAGCACGGGATGAACCTGCCCGATCCGTGCCCGGTTTTTCCGGGCGGCGATGTCTCTCTGGATCGACATCAATTCATCGCGCCGCTCGCGGGCCACGCGGGCCGGAACCTTCCCGGAAAGATGGAACGCCGTGGTGCCCTCTTCGTCGGAATAGGGAAAGACCCCCACGTGATCGAACTCCGCCTCGCGGAGAAACCCGGCCAGGTGCTGGAAATGCGCATCGGTTTCGCCCGGGAACCCGGTGATGAACGTGGTGCGCAGGGCGATGCCGGGAACTTTTCTGCGCAGGGCCTCGAGCATGGCGCGTACGCCCGTTTCCCGCTCCTGCCGTTTCATGCGCGTCAACATCTCGTCGTGAATGTGCTGGAGCGGCACATCGATATACTTGCAGACTTTGGGCTCATCCGCCATGAACTCCATCAGGCTGGCACGAATGAAGGTGGGATAACAATAGAACAGGCGGATCCAATGCACTCCCGCAAGGGTCACCATCTGCCTCAGCAGGTCCACCAGGCCGTCTTTCATGCGCAGATCCAGCCCGTACATGGTGGTGTCCTGGGAGACCAGGTTGAATTCCTTGACCCCGCGGTCGGCAAAAACGCGGACCTCTTCGAGAATGGATTCGGGAGTCCGGCTTCGAAACCGTCCGCGCATTTTCGGGATGATGCAGAAGGCGCACTGGTTGGAACACCCCTCCCCGATTTTGATATAGGAAGTGTAAAAGGGAGTGGTGAGAACCCGGCCGGTGTGCGATTCAAAATAAGCCGCCGGTTCATTCACATGGTTTCGGGCTTCAACGGAGGTCAATGCCGGTTCGGGCTCGTTCAGGATTTCGCGAAGCCGGGGGTACTGGTTGACTCCAAGAAGGTGATCGATCTCCCCGATCTCGGTGAGCAGTTCTTCGCTGTATCTCTCTGACAGACAGCCGGTGACGATGAGTTTTTGGCACTTGCCGTCCGTCTTCATTTTAGCCATGTCCAAAATGGCATTTATCGATTCGCGCTTGGCCGATTCGATGAAGCCGCAGGTGTTGACGATCAATACCTCGGCCTCTTCCGGTGCGGGAGTGAACTCGTACCCGCCCGCGAGCAGGTCGCCCAACAGCAATTCCGTGTCGACGGTGTTTTTGGGGCACCCCAGACTGACCACCCCGATTTTTTTCATGATGCGTTTCACTCCAATCCAAAACAGCAGGCCAGCGGGTATAAACGGAAAACCGCTGTAAATTTTATGTCGAGGTCAAATCCGCATTCTAATACAATTCCCGATCGAGCGAGGAAGGAATTTTGAAAAATTCCCGCGGTGCCATCGGAAATCGGAAAAGACCGCGATTATTTATTTGATTTATTTAAACTAATGTGATACATATTCAGGACTCTGAAAACCGGAGGTTGGACGATGGCCGATGCGGTAAGTAAAGCAGAAATCGGTTCGCACCCTCAACGGCGAGTTGGTGTACAAGCAAATTTTTCATTGACAATTCAGACAACTGTGTTAAAAAGGATCACACTTTTTCACAGACAATAAGCGTTATTAAATAGCAGGTTGGGGATTGTCCCCCCCCCCTTTTTTTTGGTTCTTGGGGGGGGGTTGACTCGGGGCAATGGATCGAGTATACTTTCCCCACTTTTTATCGTTTCAAATCAATATTCTATCAGGGGTAGACAGGGGTAGAGCAAATTCATTAACAATCTAAGGTAGCCAGGGTAGAACATGAAAACAAATTCAAAAAATTCGTTTCGCTGGATCATGGGGCTGACCATCCTCATGCTCCCATTCCTGATGGTTCCCGCTGTGGCGAGCGCACAGGGCGGTTCCATGGGTGGGAAGAACTGGGGGCTGAATGTAGGCGCCACCGTTTTGAGAGATGACAACCTCATCGGTCTTCCCAGCCGCGCGCCCGTTCCCGGGGCCTTGGCGAACAAGGAAGCGGATGACACCGGCATTCAATGGAACGCAAACCTGTTTTACAAGCACAATTACTCGAACAAACTGCAACTCAAGTTCGACTACGATGTGCGGCAGACCCTATACAAGAACAACAGTAATCTGGATCTCACCACGCAGATCTTCGGTGCCGGGTCGACCTTCAAGCTGAATCCGCTCGTAAACATCACCTTGGATTACAAGTACATTTACAACAACGTGTCGGGCCAGGATTTCAGCGGAATCCACTACATCAGCCCCGCGTTCAACTACATGAACAAGACCTTCGGTCTGACTCGTTTGGCGTACACTTACATGTACATCAACAACTGGACCACGGACCTCCGCGACATCAACAGTAGCGGCTTCTCTCTCGATCAGTACTATTTCTTTTCCAACTTCAAGAGACGCATCAACATCGGCTACAAGTGGGTCAACGAAGATGCCGAGACCAACAACATCTTCGACAAGAACAAGCACGTTGGCAAAGCCGGTTTTAAAACGCCTCTGGTATGGGGAATCAATTTTAGCGCGGATGCCAGTTTTGCGGTTTCCGACTATAACAGCCGCCTCATTGAAGCAGGTGGAGCCCGAAAGCGGTCGGATTGGGAGCAGAGGTATTCCGGTTCGATCGACAAGGAGCTGATCTCCAAGTGGGGATACCTCCAAAACCTGGTGGTTCACGCAAAGTACGAATACTACCGCTCCATTTCCATGTCGAGCGTTCGTAATTTTGACAACAACCACTTCGAAGTAGGGTTCGACGCCAGCTTCTGACGGGATGCTTCCCTGGAAAAGCTGAATTCAAAATCGTTTAAACAATCGAAATCAGATTTGTTTAGTTAAGGAGAAGAAGAGTGAGCCGCAAAAAACAGAGCCTTATAAAGAAAATCCTGATGGGGGTTTTGGTTG
Source organism: Nitrospinae bacterium CG11_big_fil_rev_8_21_14_0_20_56_8 (assembly GCA_002796165.1). GTDB lineage: Bacteria > Nitrospinota > Nitrospinia > Nitrospinales > VA-1 > 21-14-0-20-56-8. The sequence continues at coordinate 11,598 of PCWF01000221.1, read as the reverse complement.
TGGCTTTCGGATTCGCCCTGAATAACATGGATGTATCCGAGGCACAGAACTTGTCCAAGGAAACCGTCGACGCTCTGGACTTTTCCCAGGATACTCTCGACGCTCTGGACATTATGGGCGAGATCATGGGCGAGATCAACGCGGAGGTTTCCGCCGAAATCAACCAGACCATTACCGAGAACACCCAGCAGATTAAAGTCGAAGACGAGCAGTTGCCCGCCATCGCCGCCGGTACGGCCACCGACGACGCTTCGGGAACCACACAGTGATCGTTTAAAGTTAGCTTGTAGAGCAGGTAGTGATACCTGATTGTTTTGGTTCTACCCTACCCTAAAGACCGGGAACCCCTTTACGGGGTTCCCGGTTTTATTTTGTCTTCTTCCCGCATTTTCACCAGAGCTTCTTCCGCCCGTACTTTTATCCAGGGGTACCGGGCCGCTTCGTTGTAATGAGTTTCCGCTTCGTTGATCCGTCCCTGGACTTGCCGGAGATTTCCCAGGACCATGAGCAGATCCGGATTGTAACTGCCCTGCCCTAACGCCTCGGCGGCGCTGATTTCGCGCTCCGCCTTCTCCAGAAACCGCTTGTCGCCCGATTTCCCGTAATCCCAAAGGGCTAAGGCCGCCCGGTCCAGAAACGGAAGGTCGCAACGGGGGCACAATCCTCCGGCCCGGCGGACATGGTTGCGCAGGGACGCCAGGGATTGTTTCCGGTTTCCTGCCTTTTGCACCTCCCGTTTGTACATATAAAAGTCCGTTGTCAGACCCAGACTCAAAATCCCAAGGACCATGCCCCCTCCCAGCAGGGCGGCCGCTGGTATTTTAAAACCCGGCTTTCGGTCCGCTTCGTCCTGCCCATGAAGGAAATCGGCCAGCACCACAAAAAGCGTGAATAGAAAGATAAAATTGGAATCCAGCCAGTTGCACTCGACCAGGTTGTGAAGCAAAAAACCCGCCAGCGCCACCCGCAGGAATAAAAGATTCAAAACCGCGGATTGTCCCTTGGCCGGAGAACTCCAACCGTCCTTCAGTAAAAGGGCCAGAATCGCCAACAGGAGTAACACTCCCGGCAGGCCGGTATCGGCGGCAGTTTGAAGAAAGAGGTTGTGGGCATGATTGACCCGTCCCAACTCCTCAAGAACGTATTGAGGTTCTCCTCCTTGAAGCACGGCATCTTTGTAAACGGGGAAGGGAAGGGAAAAGGTCCAGGGCCCCGTTCCGGTTAGCCAATGATCCTTAAAAATTTCAAAGGCCGTCTTCCAGATGATCCAGCGTATTCCCAAACCGGCCAGCCCCCCGGGCTGTTGGGGGTAAAATCCTCCCCCGTTCGCAGGAATGGAAAACGTTGGTTCGGACAAGGCAGGCAAGGAACCATCCCGGTTCTCCCCGACCGCAAGCGGAGCCGGAAACGATCTCACCGGGTTAGACACCCCGTGGTTTCCCTCCCAGACGATTGCCCCCGCGATCAACACAATCAGAATGGCCGATCCCGCCAGCAGGAAGCGGAAGCGGTAAGTCTTCGCACGGACTTCAATGAAGATCCAGCCGGTCAAAAAAATTTCAACGGCTCCCGCTACCATCCCCCCTTTGGATCCGCTCAGGACCAGCGCCCAGATATACAGGGAAAGACTGGCCGCGCCGGCGCATTTCAGGATGGTCCGGCCGGTAAAACAGAAAACGGCCAAGGGGAGTGGAAGGGTCAAAAGCAGGTAACCGGCGAACAGATTCGGGTTCGTAAACAAGGAAGTCACCTCGGGATCCCATCGGGTATTGGAAGGAAACCAGGAGACATGGAAGGATTGGGAAATTCCGCCCAGAGCCAGGGCCAGAGAACCGAGCCAAAGAACCAGGATCAGTTCTTCCGCTTGTTTTTTATCCACAAGAAAGAGTTTGAGGGAAAGTATCAGAAGGATCAGCCCCAGGTATTTAACCGTCATCACGAAACTGAAATCGAGCCGAACGGTATAAAAAAAGCCCAGCGCGGACCAAAGATAAAATACTATCAGGCAGGTCAGGAGAGGAGAAAAACGGATTTCCCGGTCTTTCCACCGTTTCCAGGCGCCGAGGTTCAAGGCGAAAAAAACGATGCAAAAATAACTCAGGAGGGTTGCGATCTGGTTGTGCGTTAGGGGAAATCCCTTGTGGTGGGTTCCCAGGAGGGTGAGGACGATAAGGAATAAAAGAAAAAAGACCCGGCGCATTCCTTTTTAAATTTAACCTATTGTGGAATCCGGCGGAAAATCGGGGCTTCCCACCGAAAGAGGGATAATTCGATCGTTCGGAAAATGATCGACGGGTACGGGGGATCGGGATGAAAGATTGTCCCGCCTCCCGCCGGAGCGATCCGCCCCGGAATGGGCATTATAATTCATTTCCAGCCGGGGGAAAAGAAACCGAAAAAAAGGGAGTCCGGAATGGCATCCGGACTCCCTCATTGGAATCGTCGCTTGAATTTTAACCGGAAAACAGCGGCTTTACGGCCGGTCGGGTACCCCGCCCCGGTCGATCGCTTCCTCACGAATCCGTTGCTGAATATCTTCCCGAATCTCGTCTTTAATACTGGCGGTAATGTCCTCCAGAACTTCGAACATGGCGATCTCTTCGGGACTCATGTCCACGGGTGCGGAGGGAGCCTCGTTGCCGGCCACCTCGGTCTTTTTCAATTCCGCCACCTGGACCACCTCTTGCGGTTTGCCGGGATTATAGGCTTCCACCGTCCCCTCCTTGACCATGAAGATGGAGCGGTTCTGAACCACCTCGGCAGAGAAGATGGTTCCTTTCACCCCGGCGATGGCGGTCCCCGTTTTCACCTTATAAGAGGAACCTTTTGAAAGTTTATTTACGACGTTGAATATTTTTCCGGCGGCAAGGTCGATTCCGATGGTGGATTTTTCATCCCCGATATCGGCGGCGGCCAGCGTCATTTCGGAATTGGGCATAACCCGAACGCGGTCCCCATTGGCGAAGACGATATCGGCGGACGACTTGTCGTCCAGCGTGCGAATGGTCTGCCCGGGGAACAGCGCCTTTCCGTCAAGACCCTTGCGCCCCTTCTCCTTGGTTTCCTGGAACACTCGGACATCACCCTGGACTTTGTCTAAAGTGGCCAATTTTGCGGCAAATGCCGGACCCCCGAACAAGCTGGAAACCAAAAGAGCTACGGTCAACCGAAGGAAGAAGGCCCTCCAGCATAAATATTCCGTTCTGCATCTTACCTTTGACAGAGTTGCCATTTTGAATCCTCCAGAAAAATTTTTAGCAGGTCGGATGAGGGTTTGTTTTATGCCGCATTGAACAGCGGGGTTGTTATAATATCATCGGCCGGGTTTGTTGTTATTGTAACCAAATTGTACCATAAAATTTCTGTTCATTCGGGCGTATGAAACGGTTTCTCGCGGTCACTCCATTCAAAATCGGAATATTCCTCACTTTTATAATGGTTTTCGTTGTGGTGTGGAATCCTGCGATTTTTGAAATTTTGGAATCGCAATTGATTGATTTCAGGTTCATCAACCGCGGACCGAAACCTCCGGGACCCGAGGTGGCCATAGTGGTGATCGATGAAAAAAGCCTGGACGAGTTGGGTCAATGGCCCTGGCCCCGGTCCGTCCTCGCCGCCCTGGTGGATAAACTGGCCGAATTGAATGTGGTGACCGTGGGGTTCGACGTGGTGTTTGCCGAAAGCGGAGACCGTAGCCAAATAGATGCCATCTCGCTGGTGAACCATGTCGCCGAGACCCTCCCGATCTCGGATGAGCTCCGCGAGCAAATCGCCACGAGTGTCACCGATCTTCCCACCCCCGACGAATTATTCGCCGAATCCATTCAAAAAGCCGACAATGTATTTCTGGGATTTTTCTTCCATGATTCTCTACAGGTCGTCCAGCACTTGTCCGCGGCACAGATCCAGAAGAACCTGGAGCGCATCTTCCCGACCGGTTACCAGGATCCGACCGTCGAACCGGAGGCTTTTACGCAGGTTCTCATGGATTTCCCGGCGGTCGAGAGCAGTCTCCAGGGTTTTGTGGAGAGTTCGGCGGGCGGGGGGTATCTGAATCTGGCCCCCGACCGGGATGGGATTCTGCGCCGCTTTCCGCTCGTCGTTCGTTCGCGGGACCGTTTTTTTGCTCCCCTGTTTCTTCAGATGGTGGCCCACTACCTGGAAATGGGACCCCTGCATTTCACGCTGGGTCCTTACGGGGTCTCCAAGGTTCAGGTGGGGGAAAACCAGATCCCCACCGATCTCGGCGGGAGGCTCCTCATCAATTATTACGGACCCCAACGATCGTTTCCCCATTACTCCGTGACCGACATCCTTCACGACCGTATCGACCCCGGCCTGCTGGACAGCCGCATCGTCCTGGTGGGGGCAACCGGCAAGGGCCTGACGGACCTGCGTCCCACGCCGTTCGAAAAAATCTATCCCGGTGTGGAGATCCACGCCACCCTGATCGACAATATCCTGCAGAACCGGTTCCTCCGCCAACCCAAGTGGCATTTCACCTTTCTTTACGCATTCATCCTGGGCATCGGCATTATCCTCTCCTTTATTCTTTCCCGCGCCAAGGGGCTGGTAGGGTTCATGATCACCCTCCTGTGCCTGACGCTCTACTTTTATTTCAACCAGGAAATGTTCCGCCGCGGCTACCTGTTGAATCTGGTGTATCCCTCGCTCCAGATATTTCTGGTCTATATCGCCATTTCCCTGTTCAACTACCTGACGGAATCCAAACAAAGCCAACTGATTACGGGAATGTTCGGACGCTACCTGTCGCCCATGGTGGTCAACAAGCTTATCAAGAATCCGGATCTGCTTCGGCTGGGGGGAGCGGAGGCGCGCCTCACCGCGTTTTTCTCCGACGTGGCGGGCTTCTCCACCATCTCCGAATCCTTGACTCCCACCGAGCTGGTGGCCCTGCTCAACGAGTACCTGACCGCCATGTCCGAAATCGTTCTGAGGTACGACGGCATCATCGACAAGTACGAGGGCGACGCCATCATCGCCTTTTTCGGCGCTCCGGTGGAGTATCCCGACCATGCCCTTCGTGCCTGCCTCGTTTCCCTCGACATGCAGAAGAAACTTGAGGAGATGCGCCAGGAGTGGAATGCCCGGGGAAAACCCGGCCTTCGGTGCCGGGTCGGACTCAACACCGGCCTCATGGTCGTGGGAAACATGGGATCGAAAATGAGGATGGACTACACGATCATGGGCGACGCGGTCAACCTTGCGTCCCGCCTCGAAGGAGTCAACAAGGTGTACGGGAGCCACATCATGATCAGCCAGTTCACCTACGAAGACGCGAAGGAGGGCATCGAAGTGCGGGAGCTGGACAAAATCCGCGTGGTCGGCAAGGCGGAACCCGTCACCATCTACGAAGTTTTGGCCCGTAAGGGAGAACTCGATCCCATCCTGAAACAGACCGTGGAGGTGTTTGAAGAAGGTCTCCGTTTTTACCGGGCCAAACAATGGTACGAGGCCATCAACCTGTTCCATCGTGCCCTGGAGCTTCGCCCCGGGGATACTCCCTCCGAGGTCTTCATCCGGCGTTGCCAGGAGTTTATGATCGCCAAGGTTCCCGATCCCTGGGACGGGGTGTACCAGATGACCTCAAAATGAATTTTCCCTGGGGAGTGGTTCCGTCCTGGAAAACGCGGGCCTCCGGGGGGCAGGTACAAATACGGACAACAAGAGAAGAACCAGGAAAAGAAGGCTGACTTCCGCCCCCGCGTGCAACCCTTCCGGAACGTAGGCGAAGTCCACCCGGTGCTCGCCAGGACCCAGCCGCACCGCGCGGAAGAAACCGTTGGCGCGGAAAATCTCCGCCGGCCGCCCATCCACCCGGGCCGTCCATCCCGGAAACCAGGAGTCCAGTAACACCAGCATTCCTTCCCCTTCCTGAGAGGTTTGTACGATGGCGGAATTGGGGCCGTAAAGGAGTTCCTGAACCTCTCCCCGGAAGGTTTCTTCCCCTTTCAACGCCGGATCCTTGTCCACCAACACCGTGTGCAGAGGGTCCCACGAATCACTCGTCAGGGCCGAGCGCAGGGAATCGGAATCGAGGACGTGTGCTTCCCCCACCAGAAAGGCCCGGGGGAGCGCCCGGTCGAAGGTTTCGATCCTCTGCAATCCCACAATGTGGGCCGCGTCCGGCGGAATCGCCAGTTCGTCGGTTACCCAGTACCGGACGTTCGACTGTTCCAACAGACGCCGCCGTTCCGCCTTCGAACCTTCATCAAGCAGTCTCAACCACAACTCGGGACCGTCCAGCTTGACGCCGAGGGCTCCATCGGGGGCTTCCACCCCATAGATGGAGACGAAATTGGCGTACAACCGTTCTTTCAGGGCCAGAAGATTCCCGCGCCAATGCACGGAGGGCGGAAACTTCGTCTTGGTGGGCAGGGGGTTTCCCTCCAGCGGACCCGAAAAGACACGAAACCGTTTCGGCTCATCGAGCATTACCTCTCCGAGAAGAGCGGGCGGGGTCTCATAATAATTCCGCGGGGTGAACGGAACGATCGGACGATTGGCCACCCAAAGGTCCATTGAAACCAGCGCCAGCAAGCAAAAAAGAAATGTCTGCGCCCCCTCTTTCCGGAGATACAACAGCGCTCCGCAACCCCCGGTCAGGAGCAGTACCAGCAGGGCGCCGATCATCAGGAGTCCCCGCTCCCGGAAGACCACCTCGATTCCCACCACCGCCACCGCCAGGCCCAGGAGCACCAGTAGGAATCCCGTCAAGCGAATCGCCCGGGCTTCAAGCGCCCGTGCCAGCGCATCGGCCCCAAACCCCGAAAGGAAGACCATGGCGAAGGCGGACAGATAGAAAAATTTCTCCGGGAAGCGAAACGTGTCGAACAGAGGGACCCAATCAAAAAACAGGCGATACAGCGGGTTGTAATCTCCCAGCGCGAAAAACAACCCGGCCCAGAACAGTCCGAGCCAGAGGGGGGACTGGCGGTGCCGGACCGGTAAGAGAGTGAACGCGAGCAGGCCGATCACCGGAAGCAGTCCCATGTAATGGCTTTGCAGGAAGGTATCGACCCTGAACCCGACGGTGGTCATGAATGATTGATAGGAACGGGGCAGGATCAGCGTGGCCAGAAGATCGGGACGCAGGGACCAGACCACGGTTTTTTCGTAGGCCAGTCCGCGCGACCGCGGGAGATGGTCGAGCAGGTTCCAGGTGGGAAGCAACTGCACCGCACTCAGTCCCAGGGTGAACAGAATGCAAAGGGCAAAAGCGGCGCATCGCGCGGCGCGGCGGCGGATCCGGTCCTCCGCATCGGCGCCGGCCAGACAGAACGTCAACAGAACGATGGCGGTGAACAGGCAATCTTCAGGGCTTCCTCCTAGTACTTCGAAAGTGAAAAAAACAACCGTGAAGGCAAAGGATCCCCACCGGCCTTCACGCAGGAATTTGTGGAAGAACAGAAGGACGAGAGGAAACCAGACCGCCGATTCGAAATGGTTGTCCAGGGCGGAGAGCGACAGGAAATATCCGCCCAGCAAGGCCGTGGTTCCCGCAACCGCGGCGGCGGCGGGGGAGACGCCCCAGTATCGCATCAAAAAGTAAACCGACAGGCACAGAACCAGGAACTGCGAAAGAAGGAAAAGGTTGAACGCGGTGATGAAATTGTCGAGGAAAAAAAACAGGCTCAGCGGGTGGAAAACACCGGGCTGAAGGATCGGCAGAAACGGAACTCCCGAAAAGATGTCCGGCCACCACAGCGGAAGGGCTCCTTCGTGAAACGAACGCCAGATGAAATGCTTCATCGGAAAAGCGTTGTGCACGATATCCCGGAAGTAGAACGTCATCCCGCCGAACAGCACGTCGGAGAACAGGAAGACGAACATTCCCAGGATCCAGAGCAGGGCCAGCCCCTCGAGCGGAGAAACTCTGTCGCGGAAAAATTCGGGTTTGGCGGATGGCTTCATGATGGAGACGATGACGGCGGCCGGTCCTGCAATTGAAGGGAAAGGGGGACCGGAAACATACAGGAACGGGGGAGGGGGTCAGCCCCGGGCCTTGTCCAGCTTTTCTGTCATGCGGCGGATCAGGTCCGGGTACCCTTCCTTGGACAGTACCTTGTAAAACTGGGTGCGCAGGTTGTTGCGCATGCTGACCTGGTCCAGATCGACGTCCACCACCTTCCAGCCTGCGCCATGGTCGAGCAGGTGAAAATCGATGCCGATTTCTCCCTCGTCGGGATGCACGACCGTTACCGGAACCAGCGCCTGGTTGGCTTCACGTTGAACTTTTCCATATCGGATCATGAGGTCGCCGAAGAAATGGCCCGAGTTGGGGAAGGCCACGTACACGAACAGTTCCGAAAGCAGGTCCACGAACTGCTTGCGCTCCATTTCACTCCGTTGCGGCCAGTATTTGCCGAGCGATTGTTCGCTGATCATCCGAATGTCCAGCTTGGTCAACGCCTCGCCGGAGTATTTCTGGTTGCGGTTCCGAATCTCCGGCGAAGCCCGGCCCGCCTTCTGAATCTGCTTGATCGCGGCCAACAGTTGTTCGACGGTTTCTTTGGGATCGGGTTGGCTGGCGAAGGCCGGGAAGAGGGTTGCCCAGAAGAATATCACCAGCGGTAGAATTTTTTTTGCCAAGTGGCCCATCGGTTTATGTGATAAATTATGCGATGATTTCGATCGGTTGCGTTCCCTTCATGTCCGGAGGAATCCTCCGGGTGCTTCAGGCAAATTATAACCCAAGCGCCTTTTGTTCCGGGATATTTTCTCTTTTACTCCGGACGCTGTTATTCACGTTCCTGGTTCTGGGGCCGGATGCCGCGGCGGAAGGAGCCGAACCCGCGGCCCTGGCCGAATGGGACGCCGCCTATCGGCAGAACCGGTCGGTTCAGGAATTCCTGGACCTGGAACGCCGTATGCAGGATGCCTTGAAACGCGAACCCGCGTCCGAAGCGCTGGCCTGGAGAATGGGGCGGGTCTATTTTGCGCTGGGGAAACGCATGACCTCCGATGCGGATAAGGAACTTTATTTCTCCCGGTGCATGGAACAATGCGAAGAAGCCATCCGATCCAATGCGGGATCGGCTCCGGGGTATTTTTTCAAGGGCCTGTGCCTGGGCATGCGGGGACAGACGCGCGGCCTTTGGGCCAGCCTGATGATGATCGAACCCTTTCGGGAAACCATGGAAACCGCACTGAGGCTGGACCCTTCGGTGGACCGCGGGGGGCCGCACCGGGCGCTGGGCCGGCTTTATCAGGATCTACCCTTTTTTCTCGGCGGCGATCTTGACGAGGCCATCGGGCATTTTCGCGAAGCGGTCCGGCTCGCGCCCGATTACGCGGAGAACCATCTCTTCCTGGCGCGGGCCTTGCTGGAACAGGGCCGGCCCCAGGAGGCGGAACATACCCTGCGCCCGCTATTCCGGATCGTCCCCGCCGATGCGTCCGACCCCGATGACCGGGAGATGCGCCAATCGGGCCGGAAACTCATGCAACGAATTTCGTCGGAGTTGAAACAACAAACCGTCGATGCTCACAATCCTTAAAATCAGCAAGTTTGCTATCATAGACCAGCTGAGGGTGGAATTTGGCCCCGGCCTCGTCGTGCTGACGGGGGAAACCGGCGCGGGCAAATCCATCATCATCGATGCGCTGAATCTCATCCTGGGCGGGCGCGGCGATTCCGATTTCATCCGCTCCGGGGAAAGCACCGCATCGGTGGAAGCCGTATTCCGCATCGGGGAAACCTCCATCCTCCGCACCCTGGAGGAGCTGGGCATCGAGGTGGAGGACGGCGAGGTGATCATCAAGCGCCAGTTGACCGGCGCGGGGAAGAACCGGTGCTGGGTCAACGACAGCGCGGTGACGGTGGGAACGCTGGCGCAGATCGGCGAACGCCTGATCGATATCCACGGCCAGCACGACCACCAGGCTCTCCTGCGTCCGGAAACCCACGTCGATCTCCTCGACCTGTATGGCAAAACCATGCCCGACCGGCAACGGTTTTCCGATGAGTACGCCGCCTGGCTCGCCGATCGCAACCGGCTGGACGAACTGCGCGCGAAAGAACGGGGTCGGCTGGAGCGGGAAGACCTGCTCCGCTTCCAGTTGGGCGAAATCGATCGGGCCGGGTTGACCCCCGACGAAGAAGAGGCCCTGAAGGCCGAGAAGAACAAACTGAGCCATTCCGAAAAACTGCACCAGGCGCTGGACCGCGCCCTCAGCCTGGTTTCGGAGGAAGAAGACGCCGCACTCCCCCGGCTCGACCGGACCCTGCGATGCCTGGAGCCCCTGTGTTCCATCGATCCCGCTCTCGAAAAACAGGTGGAACGCGCCCGCAACGCTTTCTACGAGGCTCAGGAACTGGTGGAAGAGTTGAACGACTACGCGCGCACCCTCGACTTCGATCCCGCCCGGCTGGAGGAGATCGAGGACCGCCTCGCGGAAATCAACGGACTCAAGCGGAAACATGGCGGGGACATTCCGTCGATTCTTGCGCGGCGGGACGCCATGGCCGCCGAATTGGAATCGCTCTCCACGTTCCAGGAGCAGATGGAGGAATTGCAGTCCCGGTTGAAATCGCGCGAGGCCACCCTGGCAAAGCTCGCCACCGCCCTGGCCGAAAAGCGGGAGAAAACCGCCGACCGTCTGCGGAAAAACGTGGAGAAGGAATTGCGCGACCTGAGCATGGACCGGGTTCAGTTCGGCGTGCGGTTCGATTACCCGGTTGACGATTCGGGGTTTGTCACCTTTCGCGGCAAACCGGCGCGGCTGGGTGCGGCCGGACTGGGCACGCTGGAGTTCCTGTTCAGCTCCAACGCCGGGGAGGAGCTCCGTCCCCTGGCGAAGATCGCGTCCGGCGGGGAAATCTCCCGCATCATGCTCTCCCTCAAGACCATCCTCAACGAGGAAGACACCGTTCCCATCCTCATCTTCGACGAGGTGGATACCGGCATCGGCGGCAAGGTGGCGGAGACGGTGGGAAAGAAACTGAAAAAAATCGCCGACGGCAAGCAGGTATTCTGCATCAGCCACCTGCCCCAGATCGCGGGCATGGCCTCCACCCATTTCCTGGTCGAGAAAACCGTGCAGGGCAACCGCACCCACTCGTCCATCCGCGAACTGTCCTACGAAGAGCGGGTCGAGGAAGTCGCCCGCATGTCGGGTGGAGAAAAGATCACCGCCACCACGCGGGAACACGCGCGGCAGATGATTCAGGCCAAACCCGCCCGCTGAGGTTCCAGCGGAACGGAAGCTTCCGCTTCGAAGCCCTCAATCCTTCCCCGGCCCCTCTGGATGGAACGGCCTGTCTCGGCAGAGTGAAAACGGCGTGCAATAACTCTGGCATGTCAGGGCTCCTCCGCAATAATTTGTTGTGGCTTACCCCGGCGCCCGGCCCATCGACGCATTGGGATTGAACCATCGGTACCGGAGCCCCGACGGGTTTTTCAAAGTCCTTTCCCCTATTTTGCCTTCCCCTGTTGCGCCACCGCCTCCGCCGCCTTCTTCACGGCCTCGGGATCGCCCAGGTAATAATGCCTGAGGGGAGTAAAGTTACCGTCGAGTTCGTACACCAGCGGGATGCCGGTGGGAATGTTGAGCTCGACGATGTCTTCCTCGCTG
>PCWF01000013.1:3444-7241 GCA_002796165.1 Nitrospinae bacterium CG11_big_fil_rev_8_21_14_0_20_56_8 | reverse complement strand
GAGTCGCTCCGGGGTTTCCCCAACACCAAGGCCACCTTCACCCTGTTCCGCCCCAGCGAAAACCGGGAAAAAACCTACACCCTTACCCGGGAGATTATCGAAATTGAAACGGTGACTTACGAAAAACTTGAGGATCAGATCGCGCACATCCGCATCGCAAGTTTTTCCAAGCAGACCAACGACCAGTTGGAAGCCGCCCTGGATCAGGCGAAGAAAGACGGAGCCCTGTCCTTCATCCTGGATCTTCGGGACAATCCGGGCGGGCTTCTCACCCAATCGGTCAAAGTCGCGAGCCACTTCACGTCCGATGATCGTCTGATCGTTTACACCAAGGGGAGGGATGCGGGCCAATACCAGGAATACCACGCGGAAAACAAAGGCAATCTGCAAAACATGCCGGTGGTCATCCTCGTCAACCAATACAGCGCCAGCGCGTCGGAAATCGTGGCGGGGGCGCTGAGGGACGCGGGGAAGGCTCTCGTTATGGGTGAAACGTCCTACGGCAAGGGATCGGTTCAAACCATCTTCCGGATCAATGACGGAGCGGGATTAAGGATCACCACGTCCAAGTATTTCACTCCTTCCGGGATCGACATTACCGAGTATGGTATTATTCCGGACATCATGATCGAAAAGACCGACCCGGAACCGGCGGGGGACCCCAAACCCGGTGAGGAAAGGATCAAACCCAAACCCTCTCTGCCGGGCCTTCCCGCTATTCGCCTCAAGCTCTCAGACGTAACCAAACTCCTGCAGGATCAGGGTATCGTGGTGGACAACGGGCATGATCCCCTCCTGCGGTTCGCGCAATCGACGATCAAAAACATCCGCGTGGCCAATAAAAAGGTCACGCTGGAAAAAGCGCGCGAACTGGCCGCGAACATTCAATATGAGTCAACTCCATTAAATCGTTAACCTGGAAACGTGAGGGACCCTAGACGTGAACATCGTTCATATCGATCTTGAAAAAGGCACGGTTCAAAGCGATTACCACGTTTGGCAAATCGTTTCGAACAACGACAATAAATTCCTTCTTCTTCAGCGGGAGGAAAAAGGCCGGTTTCTCGCGGCAGAAGCCGACGTGAAAAAGAAACACCTGTGGGAGGTCAAGGAAATCTCCTATCGGGGACCGGCCGGGGAGACGTTTTTCTACGACGAGGAAGCGGGAATCCTGAAAGTCTGAGGGAGGTTATCCTTCGGGGAGAACGGATCAATACAATTTCAGTTCGGGGAGGCGCGCCAGTTTTTCCTTCAATGTCCCCTTGGTCTCCTCGGCGAGGTAGTTTCCCCGGAGATCCAGATCTTTCAAATGGGGAAACCTTTCGGTTGCGGCAAACGCCAGAGCGCCCCGGTCCCTCACCTCGCACCAACCCAGTTGAATCTCTTCCAACCCGGGAAAACTTTTGGATTGGGAAATCGCTTCGGCCCCATCGTCACCCAGAATGTTGTGCCGGAGGATCAATACCTTGAGATTGGGCAAGTCCGGAGCCGAGGCCAGAAGACGAACCCCCTCGGCGCTGATCTCGTTGTATCGCAGATCCAGCCGAACGAGGTTTTTCAACAACCCCTTTTCCAGCAGGAGCCGGACCCCTTCGTCACCGATCTTTTTGCCACCCAGATCGAGGACGGTTCCTCCCCGTTTGAGGCCTGCCTTGAAAATCGCATCGTAATCCGGCTTCGGATTCCCCAACCCCTGCGCCCCGGCCAGTTGGGAGGCCGCCAACAGAAGCACCGTCACGCGCCCGAGGCACCGGAAGAAGGAATTCAGGGTCATGCCGGACCACCCTCGACATTCTTTTGCGCCGATTTCCTTTCGGCCATTTTTTTCTTTAACAGGTACTCCTTATACCGTTCAAAATCTTCCAGGCTGTTGATCTGGACTTCCTCATCATCCTCGTCGTACGTATCCTCATAAACAAGGTCTTCGATGTCATCGACATAAAGGTGACAGAGCCGGGTCCGGCATTTTGCGGTTTTCAGGGCCTCGATCCCCTGCCGGCGGATACGGTTGCCGGTGAGATAAAGGTGCTTGAGACGCATCAGGGTTTTCGACTCGGCCAGGGCGATGGCCCCTTCATCTTCCACCAGGTTGCCGTACAAACTCAGCTTGCGGAGTTTGGACAGGTGCGGGGAGGTGGCGATGGCCTTGACCCCGTCGTCGCTGATGACATTTCCGTAAATGTCGAGTTCGGTGAGGTTCTTGAAAATCTCGGAATTCGCGATGGCGATGGCCCCTTCATCGCTGATGTTGTTGTTGGGCAGGCTCAACCGTCGTAGCCGGGTCAGGGCTTTGCTTTGGGACAGCTTGATGGCCCCCGCGTCCCCCAGCTTCTGGTTACTCAAATCCAGGACCTTTTTGTCCGGGGTCAAAAATTGTTTTATGAGATATTCGACGCTCGCCACGGAGGTACCCCCTTACTTTATATTCCTAAAGCATTATCTATCCTGAATGGATCGAGCTCATTATATCATAACCTCCGGCTTCGTCCCGCCCGGGACCCTCTGAGGGAATGTTCCCGGTCAAAGGAAAATATTCACAACGGCATTGAACTGGCTTTGGCAGGATTTCTTGATCGTTTCAACATCCGCCGGATTAATTCCGGCATTAACCAGGGCATCTTTATAGAGTGGGGGAGGTTGGGGCTCACCCCCGGTTCCCCAGCCCATTTCATTGCAAATCACATCGGCGATATGGACGATCAGGACAAAAAATGAATGTTGGACCGCCCGTTCGGGGTGGTGATGGGACTCGGCCACTTCTGCGAACACTTCGGGCAGGAACCATTTTTCAAACAACGCCCTGCCAATTTCTCCATGGTCGAACCCCAGCAATTCCTTCTCGCTATCACAAAGGAGTTGGTTGTTGGTCCGTGAGGTTTCCAAAACCAGCCGGGCCATTTTGGGAGATTGATGATACAGCAGAACGCTTCCAATATCGTGGAGCAATCCGGCGAGGTAATATTTTTCGGGATTGAGCTGTCCGGTTTTCTGAGCGAAGCCCCGCGCCAAAATCCCACATCCGATACTGTGTTTCCAGAAAGACCTCATGTCCACCAGGTCGCGGGGGATATCGTTGAATTTATCGACAATTTCGGTCGCCAGCGCGAGATCCACCAACTGGCTCGTCCCCACGATATCGATCGCATGGGTGATGGAACTGACATGGGAGGTAAAACCGTAAAACGGGCTGTTCACCAGTTTCAGCAGGCGGGCGGACAATCCCGGATCGGCGCTGATAATGTTTCCCAGGTCCAGATAATTACTGTCAGGGTCCTCCAGGGCGCGGGTCAGTTTCTGGTAGACCTCCGGCGCCGAAACGGTGACCCCCCGGATCAACTGGTCCAGTTTCAATGCACTCATAGGTTCTTCGCGATCACCGAATAAGGTTTTTGTAATCACCCGGCCCAGCCCCGTTCATTGCGCCCAATAGCGAATCAGGAACAACGCGGCAATGAGATACAGGCACCAATGGACCTGTTTCCCCTGGCCGGTAAATATTTTGATCAACGGATATGAGATGAAGCCCAGGGCCATTCCGTCGGCGATACTGTAAGTCAAGGGCATGCCGACGATGATGAGATAGGAAGGAAGGGCCTCGTCCCATTTTTTCCAGTCGATGGCGGAAATATTGCTCCCCATCAGGCAACCGACGATGATGAGAACGGGCGCGGTGATGGGATAGAGGGTCTGTCCCGCTTCGGTAATGTAACCTCCTCCGATCATCTTGGCAATGGGAGAAAACAGGAGTGCCGATAAAAAAAGGAATGCCGTCACGACGCTGGTGAGCCCGGTCCGTC
>PCWF01000013.1:0-3435 GCA_002796165.1 Nitrospinae bacterium CG11_big_fil_rev_8_21_14_0_20_56_8 | reverse complement strand
ACCGTGGAGGTTCCCGCCAGGGAACCCGCGGTCGTGGCCAGGGCATCGGGCAGGAGGGCGCGGGTTGCCCGCGGAAGCCGCCCGTGCCGAATAAATCCAGCCTGCTGGCCCACCCCCACAAGGGTGCCTGCGGTATCGAACAAATCCACAAAAACAAAAACCGCGGCAATGGTCAGAAGCCCCAGATCGAGCGCACCCAGAATATCCAGTTGGAACCAGGTCGGCGACATATCCGGCGGGGTGGAAACCACGCCCTTGAATTCAACCAGGCCGAAGGGCACGCCCGCGAGGGTCATGCAGGCCATGCCGATCAAAATCGCCCCCGTGATTCCCCGCCGCAGAAGGGTGGCAATGAGCACCAGGCCCATCAGGGTAAACAGGGCGGGCAGACTTTTGAGGTTGCCCAGCTGAACCAGCGTTCCCGGATTGTCCGTCACCAGACCCCCCTGGACAAAACCGATGAAGGTGATGAAAATCCCGATCCCGGCGGCAATGCCGCTTTTCAGGTATCCGGGAATACTGTTGATGATGACTTCGCGGAACTTGAGGACCGTGAGCAGGATGAGGGCAATCCCGGAAATGAACACCGCACCCAGCGCCACCGGCCAGGGGATCCCCTGGCCGAGCACCACAGTGTAGGTAAAATAAAAATTGATCCCCATCCCGGGAGCCAGCATGATGGGATAGTTGGCCCCCAGTCCCATGAGAAGGCATCCCAGCGCCGAGGACAGGCAGGTGGCAGTCATCACCGCGCCAAAATCCATTCCCGCTTCGGAAAGCACCGCCGGTTGGACGAAAATGATATAGGAGGCGGTCAGAAACGTCACCAGTCCGGCGCGAATCTCGGTCAGGACATCGGTTTGGTTTTCAGACAATTTGAATTGAGATTCAAGCCAGTTCACGGAAACTCTCCCCGGTAGGAATGGACTGCGATCGGGAAATCAAAGCGGATTCTTTCACGAGGGTCCTCCGCTCTTCTTCGTAAAAGGTCCTGCCTGCAAATTGCAATGGCGTCAGTTTTTTAAAAATTGTTCTTCGACGAGAGCCACCTCTTCGGCACGGCTTTTCACCTGCCCGCTGACCCGGGCATGGCGAAGGACTCTGAACACCGATTGGAAAACCGGCCCGGGCGCCATGCCCATGCGAATCAGGTCATTTCCGGTCAGGGAAACATGGGAGTTTACATGGTATTGAGTCAGGTAAAGCGTGGCGTACTGATTCACCGTAATACTGTCGGCGAGAGCCAGAAGGAAGACGATGGCCTCCGGGGAAAAACCGGAGAACATCTCGTAGATTTCCACGGCCGACAGGTCCTCCTTCGCACGGATCTGCTCGAATGCGGACCGGCAGTTGTTGCGGTCGGCGAGCAGACGGTCCAACAGCTTCATGGGAAAGTGCAGACGCATTCCGGCGCGCTCCAGTTCCTCGTCGTCCAAAAAGTAAAACAGCCCCAGGATATAGACAAACCAGACTTCTGGCTTTCTTTGAAAGGGCATCATTTTCGCCCACGACAATACACTATCCAGCCGCTTGACCGTTCCCATGCCCTTATATTCCTTGACCAGGGCGGGAGAAATAAACTGAAGAAGATCGAGGTCGATCAGCCTCTGCAGGCATTGAAAGGCCCGCTCTTCCCGAAAGAGCAACTTGAGCTCGTTCAGGAGCCGTGACCCGCTCAATTGATCCACCCTCCGCTTCTCGACCGCGTTTTTCAAAAACGCCTCGGTCTGCTTCCCGAGGCGGAAGCCCAGGCGCCGCTCGAATCGCACGGCGCGAAAGATCCGGCAGGGGTCTTCGACAAAACTGAGGTTGTGCATCACACGAATGACCTTTTCCTTAAGGTCACGCTCGCCGTTGAAATAATCCATCAGGCCGAAGGCATCCTTGCCATTGAGCTTGATGGCCAGGCTGTTGAAGGTGAAGTCCCTCCGAAACAAGTCGGATTTGATCGAACTCCGCTCGACGGTGGGCAGGGCTCCGGGATGTTTGTAAAACTCCATGCGGGCCGTAGCGACGTCGATCCTGGAATTGTTTTCCAATATGATGACCGAAGTTCCAAACTTGGCGTGAGTGCGAACGCGGCCCTGAATGGTCTGGCCGAGGCTTTGGGCGAAATCGATCCCGTCTCCTTCAATCACGATATCGAGATCGAGGTTGCCGATATTCATCAACATGTCGCGCACAAATCCTCCCACAACGTAGGCGGCAACGCCTCTTTCGTCGGCCACCTGCCCGATCGTTAACAGCAGATTCATAACTTCCTTGGGAAGGCGCTCGATCATGAGACTTTTCATGTTCTTATGCATCCCCGTTTTCCGGTCGAGAACCACGAAGCGTTGTTTCTCGGGAAACAGAACGGTCCGGGACAAGACGCGAAGCAAATCTCCCCGGCTGACGATGCCGACCAGGGTTCCGCTTTCCCGGTCGACGACGGGAATGATTTTCTGTTTTTCCTCGATGATCATGGGAATGATCGAGCGAAAATAGGATTCCGGCGTGGTGACGGAAAATTCCCGCACCATGTAATCGGCGATCTTCTCCTTCCCCAGTTTATGATGGATGGCCTTTTCCACGATCTGCCGGGTGACGATTCCCATCGGACGGTCATCCCGAAGCACGGGAAGAGAATTGAGGTTGAACCGGGTCAGAACTTTTTCCGTGTTGCGGAACGAGTCGGCCTCCTTCACCGAAACAACGGGGAAATGCATGATATCCCGGACCAGGTACAGGGGTTGAAGCCGTTCGTTCCAGACCTGAAACAATTTTTCACGCACCTGGACGAGTGTCATCCCCTGGATGCTTGCGGAAGAAGCGTTGGCGTGCCCGCCTCCGCCAAAGGCATGGGCGATATCCGCAACATTGACCTCGTCGGTGCCGCTACGGGCGATCAGGTAAACCCTGCGGTCCAGCTGAATCAGGGCAAAGAGCGTCTCAAGATTTTCGATTTGCATGACCTGGTGGACCACGTAAGCGAGATCCTCGACAAAATAATCCACGGTTGCCATAGCGAGTGCAGTTTCGACTCCATTGATCAAGTGAACCTCGAGGGTTCGGATCAACTCGTTCATCACGTCGATTTGCTCCGGATTCAACCGGGGCTGGACAAACTTCTGCACCACATGCAGATCGGCTCCGCGGTGGAGCAGTTCCCCGGCGGCATGAAAATCCTCCGGCGTGGTCGAAGGCGAGGTCAGGGAGTGCGTGTCCTGGAAAATGCCGAGGGCCAGCAACGTCGCCTCTTGCGCATCGATGGGAATTTCATTCCGGCACAACAGTTCAAACATGAGAGTGGAGTTGGCTCCCCGGCGGGCCAGGGTGGGACGCTCGCAGGGAAACTCGATCTCGGCATCCGAGTGGTGGTCGTAGAGGTGGACCGCGACCCCTTCTTTATTCAGCAGGGACGCGAAAGAGCCGATTCGCTTGGAGCTGTGCGTG